>JAPUHK010000119.1 GCA_027297745.1 Planctomycetota bacterium
CGGTCCTCGCTCTCGTCGTACAGCATGGGCTCGCCGATGCGGATCTCCACCGGGTGCAGTCGCGGCATGGGCTGGGCCGGGCTGATGACGTACCTCGTGCCGCGGATCCCCATCGGCACGACGGCGGCTCCCGTCCTGCGCGCGAGCCGCGCGACGCCGCGCTGTCCCTCGCGCATGTGCCCGTCGCGCGTGATGCCCCCCTCGGGGAACATGCAGATCGTCCTGCCCTCACCTAGCACCTGCAGCGCGGTGCGCATCGCGCCCACGCTCGGGCCCCCCTCGCGGATCGGCCGCGCTCCGGCCGCGCGGAAGTAGAGCGTTGCCACCGGGATGTCGAAGAAGGCCTCCGTCATCAGGAACGTGATCTGCCCCGGCAGCGCCGCGAACTGCACCAGCACCGGATCGATGTAGGACTGGTGGTTGGCCGCGACGATCACCCCGCTCGGGCCGCCCCGGGGGCGCGCACCCAAGACGCGGGCCCTGAGCAGCGTCCTGAGAAAGGTGACCCCCATCAGGACCTGCAGCTGAAAGAAGAGACGTCTGAAAAGCCTGCCGACGATCGGGAGAGCCTACTTGCCGGTCGTCAGCTTGTCGTTTTTCGGCTTGTACTGGCGGTACAGCCCGACCGCGGTCTTCCGGGCCGGCGTGCCGCGGTAGCGCGAAGCGCACTCCTGGATCAGCCGGAACCCCTTCTTGAAGAGCTCGTCGCTCTTGGCCTGGTCGTTGCCTTCTTCGAGCGCGCTCAGGTTGAAGAAGCACTTGCCCGCCTCCACGAGGCAGTGGGCCACGTTCGCCGGCTCGTCGTTGTGGGACAGCCAGACGCGCATGTAGGCGTAGCGCGCGTCGCTGTGGCGCTTGACGATGAACAGCAGGTCGCCCTCGATGGAGTAGACCTGACCCATCAGAGCGCTGCTGACCCCCTCGATGCTCTTGGCCGCTTGCAGCTTCTGCAACGCCTCTTCATAGCGGTCCACCTGGCTGCCCTTGTAGACGGCCCGCGCGATGATCACGTAGGCCTGCGCACGCGGATCCGCCAGCGTCGTCGCCGCGCCCATCTCGCGCAGGAGCTCCGTGGCCGTCCTCTCGGCCTCGGCGTACTTCGCCTCTTCGAGGTCCACCAGCGCGTCGCCCAGCTTGCCCTTGTATTTCCAGTCTTGCGGGATGCCCGGCAGCAGCACGATCGCCTTGTAGCGGGCGCGGGCTCCGGCGAAGTCCTCGCCGATCAAAGCCAGTTTGGCCTGCAGCTCGTAAACCAGCGGCGTGTAGTAAGAGGCGGTGTGGCTCCACTTGCCGAAGTGCGCCTTCGCGGACTTGCGCTTGCCGAGGCCGAGCAGGCACATGCCGTACTCGAAGTCCGCCGCTTCGCGGAAGACGGTGGGGGCGTCCGGGTCGTCCTTCAAGGCGCCGAACGAGCGGCGCGCCTGCTGGTAGGCGCGCACGCCCTGCTGGGCCTTGCCCTCGACGAAGTCCTCGGGCAGATCGGTGAACTCGTAGGAGTGCACATCCGAGTGCGCGTAGAGCCGCTCCTTTCCCTTGACCTTGACCTTCAAGCCGTCGTACTGGTTCGCGAGGATCTTGGCCTTGCTGTCCTCGACGTAGAGCACGTAGTTGTCGCAGGTGATCTTGACCAGGCCCATGCTCGAGGGCAGGCCTAGGACACGTCTGCCCTTCTGCGTCTTCACGCACAGGGCGTCGGCCCCGGCGACCGGAGCCAGGAGCAGAACGATGAGCAAGACGGACAGGATGCGCATGCGGTGGCCCTCTCTTAGTTTGCCGGGCTTCGAATTCTAGCCCCTCATGGGGGGGGCCTCAATTCAGGAACGGTCGGGAGCGCGAGGGGTTCGGCGAAGACGGGCGCGTAGCCAGCCGCCCAGCGCTCCCCCCACCAGATCCGCGGCCACATCGGCCAGCTCGCTGGAGCGGCCCGCGATGTGGGCCTGGTTCCACTCGTCCAACGCCCCCCAGGCCAAGGCGCCGAGCCCCCCGGCCAGGAGCGCCGGGCCCGGACGCTGCAGGCCTGCGGCGTGCGCCAGAAGAAAGCCCAGCACGCCGTAAAGGAGAGCGTGTACCAGCTTGTCGGGGGCCGCGTCCCAAAGGCCGCCCTGCGGCAGCGCGTCCCCCGGGGTCGCCCCCAAGTACAGAAGGAAGCCGGCCCACACGCCCAGCGGGACCCAGCGGACCAGGAGGGTCTTCAACTCTGCAGCGTCTCCGGCTCGCGGCCCGTGGCTCGCGTGCGGCGCAGCTGGACCATCTGGGCCACGATGCTCAGGGCGATCTCGGGGGCCGTCTGCGCTCCGAGGGCGAGTCCGACGGGGGAATGTAGACGCTTCGCGTCGATGCCCTCTTGGCCCAGCGCCTCGCGCACGATGCGGGCCTTGCGTTTCGCGCCGAGCATGCCTACGTAGCGCACGCCCGCGCCCAGCGCGGCCCGCACGCAGCGCAGGTCCAGCCCGTGCCCGCGCGTGACCACGACCACGTAGTCGTTGGCGGTGGGCTCCAGCCCGGCAAAGCCCTCTTCGAGCGGCGCGCACACCGTCGGTATGGAACCGACGCGCGCGGCCTGCTCGGGTCGATCGTCGACCACGACTACCGCGAAGCCCATCGTTGCCGCAAGCTCCGCGGTGGCGGCGCCTACATGGCCCGCGCCCAGCACGATGCATCGGGGTTGCACGATGGGCTCGACGAAACAGGAGCCTTCGAGGCGCGGCTCCTCGCGCGCGAGCCACGGTTCGGCGGCCTTGCCGGTGAGGGTCTCGCGCCGCACGGAGTCGCCGATGTGCGCCAGCACGACCCCGCGCCCGCCGCTCTGCATGAGGTCGGCCGCCGCCTGCGCCCAGTCCGCAGGCCCCTCGACGCGCTCGACCAGGATGTGCACGGTGCCGCCGCACAAGAGGCCGCCCTCGTCCGCCTGATCGTCGTCCAGCGTGAACGACAACAGCTTGGGCGTCCCGGTGCGCAGCGCCTCACGACTCGCCTCGAGCACGGCCTGCTCGACGTGCCCGCCGCCGATCGTCCCGCGCAGCCGGCCCTCCGGTCCGGACAGCATGCGCATCGCGGGGCGGCCGGGCGTGGAGCCTTCCGTACCGACGACCGTGGCCAGCGCGCACTCCTGGCCGAGCCCTGCCACACGCGCGCATTCCTGCAGCACCTTCATTGCAGGGCCTCCACGAAGATCTTGCCGTCGCCGATGCGCCCGGTGCGCGCCGCTGCCAGCACCGCATCGATGGCCGGCTGCACGCGATCGTCCGCGACGCCGCACTCGATGCGCACCTTGGGCAAAAAGGTCACGCGGCCCGGCTCGTCGCGGTAGAGATCGAGGTGGCCCTTCTGCCGTCCGTAGCCGCGCGCTTCGATCACGTGCAGGGCGACCGCCCCGGCTTCCAGCAATGCTCGTACGGCGGCGTCGACCTTGAAGGGCTTGACCACGACCGTCAGCTTGCGCATCAGGCCACCGACACCGGAGCGACGCCGGCGCGGCGCAGCATCGCCGTGGTCACGCCGCACCCGCGCACGAGACCGGTGGATGTATGCACGAGCGCGCAGCCGCAGGAAGGGGAGCGCTCCTTCAGGTAGGCGACCTTGCACCCGCTTTGCGCGGCCCGCTCGGCCGCCCGGCGCGCGCCTTCCAGATAGGCGTCGGTCACGTCTCGGCCCCCGTCGCGCGTTACGACGCGCGCGTTGCCGTCGAGCACGTCCTCCCCGTCGCCGCCCTCGATCACGGCGGCCGGCCGCGGCGTGCCCAGGCCGCCCTCTTCCTCCGGGCAGAACGCGACGATCTCCACACCCTCGCGTTGCAACGCGTCCAGCAAGTCCGGCGTTTTCTTGTCGCCGCCGTCGAAACGGCAGGCGCGGCCGCACAGGCAGGCCGAGACGAGCACCCGGGTCTCCATGGGGAAGTCTCAGGTTACCCTGCTTGTATGCGAACGCGACTGGTGTCCGTGATCGGTTCGGGGGCGAAGGCTACCCGGGAGATGATGGCGCAAGCTGAGGAGCTGGGCGCGGCGCTGGTCCGCGAGGGCTATGGAATCGTCAGCGGCGGTCTCGGAGGCGTGATGGAGGCCGTGTGTCGCGGCGCCGTGCGCCAGCGCGGGAAGGAGCGCCATCCTCCGCTGATCGGATTGCTGCCCTCCTATGACGTGGAGACAGGCAACGACTATCTCGACATCGTGCTGCCGACAGGCATGGGGCATGCGCGCAACGCGCTCGTGGCGGCCGGGGGCGAGGTGGTGATCTGCGTGGGCGGAAGTGTGGGCGCGCTCTCGGAGGTGGGGCTGGCCAGCAAGATGAAGCGGCCGCTGATCGCGTTGTCCGGTTCGGGAGGCACCGCGGACGTGGTGGCGCGTGCGCTGCGCTCCGTGGTCGCCGTACAGTCCGTGGAAGAGGCCGTGGAGGAGGTGGGCCGGGTGCTCGCCGCCTCGGAAAGCAGCGAAGCTTGAGACGCCTCGCTCCACTGCCGAAGTAGGGGATGTGTCGAGGCTGCCGAGGAAGTGGAAACTGCGGCTGTTGATCGCCGTCGTGCTGGCGGTCTGGATCTGTGTATCCACGTTCGTCGCGCGTCCGATGGCGCTGCAGTGGGTGCGCGATCACTACGTCGGGGAGCCGCATGTCGGCCTGGTCGTAGCCTGGCCGTGGCTGGCCGTCGACGTGTTCGGCGTGCGTCTTGAGCACGCGGACGGGGACGACCGCCATACGTTGCGCGCCTCGCGCGTCACGCTGAGCCTGGATCCCATCGGCCTGTTCGAGGGCGCTCCCGTCGGTTCGGTGCAGGTGGACGGGCTGATCGCCACCATGAGCCCCGGCGCGAGCCCGAACATCTTCGGGTACCAGGGTCCGCGTAGCGACGCCGCCGCCGATGACGCGGGCGCCGTGCGCGAGAAGGTATCCAAGCGGGGCCGCGCAGGCAGCTTCCCGACTTTCGCTTTCCACGGTCCCCGCATCCGCGTTCGGCGCGACGGCAAGCCCGACGCGTGGGTGTTCGGCGCCCAGCACGTGACGCTCGCCCGTGACGAGACGCACCGCTACCGCCTCGAGGCGCAGAGCGGCGTGCTGATGGGCTTCCCCTTCGAGCAGGCCTACGCGGACCTGCGTCCGCGCGCGGGTAGCATCCTGATCGGCGGCCTCAAGGCCCACGCGTTCGCGGGCATCATGGAGGGCTATCTCGAGTTCCCGGCGGACGGCGAGTTCGTCAACGGGGAGTTGCAGTGGCACAGCGCGGAGATGCGCGAGGTGGGGCGCTACTACGGCCTGCCGGACGCTGAGCGTATGGGAGGGCGGCTGCAGGGTAAGCTCTCCTTCGCCGGGCCCTCGCTCGTGCCCGACCTGCTGCGCGGCAAGGGTTGGCTCGAATTGAAGGACGGCAAGTTCATCTCGCCCATTAGCCTCAAGGCGGCGCCGCTGTTCAAGGTGCCCGTGGACCGCGAGTCCATCTTCCACACCGCGGACGTGCGTTTCTCTTTCGAGGACGCGGTCTTGCACGTGGAGCAGGCGACGGTGCTAGGCACCTCGTTCGACTTCAAGGCGCAAGGCCAGATCTACTTCAACGGCTACATAGACCTGGAGCTCACGCATAACACGATCACCGTGGCCGCAAGCGGCCCGCTGCAGGACCCCGACGTGCGCGTGCTCCCCTTCAACTTCGTGACGGTCCCCGCGGACCGTCTGGCCCGCAGACGGCAGGGGGCCGGCCGGTGAGAGTGGCCGCCCTGCTGCTGTTCATGGTCTGCGCCACGGCGTGCTCCCGCTGGTACCGGAGTCCCGAGGACTCCGCGGAGATGGCGGGCGAGATCTCCGACCGCAACATCGAGACGCGCATCCGGCTGGCGCTGCTGGACGATCCGCTGACCGAGCCCTACACGCAGATCCGCGTGCGCTGCAGGGACGGAGTCGTGACGCTCACAGGAGTCGTCGATGGCGCCAGGGTGCGCAACCGTGCCGTGCAGATCGCGCGCGCCGCGCGGGGCGTGCGCGACGTCCGCGACTCTATTTCAACCACGTCCGGTTGAGGTAGATCACGCGCCAGGCACCGTCGCGTTCCACGAAGCTCACGGCGAGCGGGAAGCGCGCGCCCGGCCGCCCGCGCAGCTCCACGAAAATCATCAGGTTCACGTGCCACTCGCCGTTCTTCTCGAAGGGGCTGATGCCGCCGGAAGTCACGTGCTGGATGCGGCCGCCGCCGACATACTCCTCGAGGTAGGACTCGAGCGTGGCGCGCGCGATCGCGCCACGGTACTCGTCGTCCAGCGCCTCCAACACGGCCGCGACAGCCTCTTCGCCTTCCCCGTTGCCGAGCGCGATCAACTGTTGTGTGGCCTCCTCGACGCGCTCCTCGTCCGAGGTGAACACGAGGTCCCACAGAATCAAGAAGGCGACGATGCCGCCCACGGCGAGCGCGGCCTTGGCGATCACGGCGGGAGTATACTGCGG
Organism: Planctomycetota bacterium; assembly: GCA_027297745.1. Classification (GTDB taxonomy): domain Bacteria; phylum Planctomycetota; class PLA2; order PLA2; family PLA2; genus JAPUHK01. Next base: position 6,424 of record JAPUHK010000119.1, read on the forward strand.
CGCCTTGCAGCCCTCCCTCTTCGTGCGCGCGGCCGTCCGATTGATCGGCGGCGCGGTCAGCATCCTGTTCGGCTTCACGGGCCGCCACGCGCGTCTGAGCTGCCGCTGGCATCTGCAGGGCCCGCTGCACGAGGCGCTGCTGGAAGGGCGCCAGATGATCCTGGTCGGTTGGCACCAGGACGTGCTGCCGCTGTTCCACTACCTCGCGCAGCACACGGTCCTGCGCAAGCACCGGCCCTTCCGCATGCTCGCCAGCAAGTCCATCGACGGGGATCTCACCGAAAGACTGGTCGGGCCGTGGGGGTTTCGCTTCGTGCGCGGCTCGACGGGGAAGAAGGGTGCCCGCGCCGCCTTGCGCGGGTTCCTGGATGCGCTCGAGGCGGGGGAGAGCGCGGTGATCGTTGCCGACGGCCCCGGCCCGCCGGCCTATCTTCTGCAGCCCGGACCGCTGTTCATCGCGCGCCGCAGCGGCGTTCCCGTGTACGTCGTGCGCGGCTGGGCTCGGCCCCAAACCCATCTCTACGGAACGTGGTTCCGGCTCGCCATCCCCTTGCCGTTCTGCGACATCGCCATCTTCAGCGACGGGCCCGTCCCCGTGGACGGAACCATCGAGGAGGCCCGTCAACGGGTCCAGGACCGGCTCAACCGGCTGTGCGTCGAGGCGGACGCTTATCTTTACGGGCAGGCGCGCCTGCGCGGCGGGCTGCCGCTGGACCGTCATCCGCTCCTGTCCCACGCCGCCTGGGTAGCCAGCGCGCCGCAGCGCGCGCTGCAGCCCACGTGGACGTCCCGGCCCCCGCGCCCGGACCGCGACCTCCTGGAAGTGCCCAGATAGTCGCACGCTGCCGGCCCTTGGCTCCCGGCGGCAGGTGGCCGGCGCGGCCTCCGGCCGCAGGCACCGTCCGGTCGGAGCCTTCGGTGCCGGCGACCGGTTCACGGCCCATGGCCAACGGCTCTTATAATCGCGCACGTCCATGGGAGTAGGCTTCTTTGATCGCACCTCGCGCGGCCGACTGGTCGTGAGCGGGCACGACCGCAAGGACCTGTTGCACAGGCTCGGGACCAACGACGTGGTGGGTCTGCAGCCCGGTCAGGGTTGCTCATGCTGTTTCACGACGAACAAGGGGCGGCTGATCGACTGGTCCATAGTGTTGGACCGCGGCGACGACCTGCTGCTCCTATGCGGCAACGCGCAGCGACTGTCGGGTCACATCCAGCAGTACACGATCACCGAAGACGTATCGGTCGGCGGTTACATGGCCGTCGAGCTGGTCGTCTGCGGCGCGGGCGCTGCGGAGATCCTGGGGGTCGACCTGGAGCCTTGGTCACACACGACCAGGCGGCTGGGCGAGGTGGAAACGCTCGTTGCGCGCATCGAGCCCCTCAACGGCGAAGCGTACGCGCTCGTGGCGCCCGACGCCGTGCTGTTGCGGGAGATGCTCCGCCCGCGCGCCGAGAGTCTCGACTCCGCGCGCGTCGACGAGTTGCGCATCGCGGGCGGCATCCCCGCCTTCCCGGGCGAGATCAACGAGAACTACAACCCCTGGGAGGCCGGCCTGGGCACGTCGATCTCCGCGAACAAGGGCTGCTACATCGGACAGGAAGTGATCGCGCGCCTGCACAATTACGACAAGGTGCAGCGCAAGCTCGTGGGGATCGATCTCGATCAGCCGGCCGAGTCCGGAGCGCCGTTGCAGGCGGAAGGCAAGCACGTCGGCGTGCTGACCAGCGTTGTGCGGCGGCGCGCGCTCGGCTACGTGCAGGTGCAAAGCAGCGCGGCCGGCACCAAGCTGGACCTCGGCATCGTGACGGAGCTTCCCGTCCTTCAGTAGGGCAGCGGTGCGGGGCTCAGCAGGGCGTGCGGGAGACCCGGCAGGCGGTGCTCGACTCCCTGCGCGAGGCCGTGAAGCTGGGGCCGGTCCGGGCCGCCGGCGGCTCGAGGCTTTCGGCCCGTTCTGGGACTTCTGCGAGGCGCGGCCGCACAGCCTCAGGCCGTGGAGGAGGAGGCCTCGGGCCTGCGCGCGGAACTGGAGACGATGAGGGCCTCCCTTGGATAGGGGTGCGGTCGTGCTGCTGTCCGGTGGGCTGGACTCCGCCGTGGCGGGCGCGTGGGCTCGTGCCGAAGGGTACGACCTCTGGGCGCTGACCCTCGACTACGGGCAGCGCCACCGCGTGGAGCTGGAGGCGGCCGCGGCCGTGGCGCGGCACCTCGAAGTGCGGGAACACCTCGTGTTGCAGGTGGACCTGCGCGCGTTCGGCGGGTCGGCCCTGACTGCCGACATCCCCGTCCCCAAGGCGCAAAGTCCGGGCGCTGGGCCGATTCCCCCGACCTACGTGCCGGCCCGCAACACGATCTTCCTCTCGCTGGCGCTGGGCCTTGCGGAAGCGCGTGGTGCCGGGGCCCTCGTCATCGGCGCCAACGCCATCGACTACTCGGGCTACCCCGACTGCCGCCCCGCGTTCCTGGAGGCGTTCGAGCGGCTCGCACAAGTAGGCACGCGCGCCGGGGTGGAGGGGAATCCCCCGCGTGTTCTGGCCCCGTTGATCGACTTGTCCAAGGCGGGGATCGTGACTCTGGGTCACGAGCTCGGCGTGCCGTTCGAACGGACGCATTCTTGCTACGACCCCGACGACGCGGGTCGTCACTGCGGGTCGTGCGACGCGTGTCAACTACGTTGCAAGGGGTTTCTGGACGCCGGAATCCACGATCCGACCCCATACGCAAAATCCCAAAAAACGCCCTAAAAGGCGTTTTTTGGCGCTTCTGTACGTTGATGCGGTCGCCACCCTCTGCTACAAACCGCAACTTACAGCCGGCGATCCGGTGATTTCGCGCCGGAAGCCCGGAACAAGTATTGGAGGTTTTGAAATGGCCGCAAGGAAGAAGAAGAAGGCGAAGAAGAAGAAGGCCAAGCGAGGCGCGTCGCGCAAGTCGCGCGATACGCTCGTCGTGGGCAGCAAAGTCAGGGCGTACATCAAGAGCAAGAAGCTGAAGTGCGCGGGCGATCTGATCCAGGCGCTGAGCGACACGGTTCACGAGGCCCTCGATTCCGCCATGACCCGCACCTCCGGCAACAGGCGTTCGACGGTTCGTCCGGTCGACCTGTAGCCCCGGTCGCGTTCTTTGCTGCAAGGCGCGGTGGAGAGGTTCTCGAGCCTCTCCACCGCGCACTTTGTTTAGCAAGCTATCCGCTATCCATCCTCAGCTTGCGGAAGGCTCCCGTTTCGAACTCCGCGAGCCTCAAACAGATTTGCGCAGGCGAGCCGCAGGCCAGCCGGCCGCCCTCAGCTGATAGCTGATGGCTAGTCGCCTTACTTCGCCAGGTCGCGGCGATCGGCGGCCAGCATAGCCACGAAGAGTGCGATCGGGCTCGTGATCGCGAGCGGCCACCACGTGTTCGCGAGCGTGTAGCGGCGGAACGGCAGGCCCGGCAGTTCGGGCAAGTCCCTGTGCCACAGAATGTGGTGCGGGCGGTACCAGTGCTCGGGGAAGATCCAGGAGACGTAGCCGATGTCGGGGTTGGCGTTTGAGAGCGCCTTGAGAATGATCGGGCAGACGACGATCGCCATGCCCCAGCCGACCGCTTGCGCGCGGCTGTTGCAGAGCGAACCCGCCACGAAGCAAAGCAACACGGTGGCGAAGCTCCCCAGCGCCAGCGACCCCATGCTCGGGAGCAATTCGTTGACGCCCGGTTGGCCCGCGCCCATCGGGAACACCGTGGCACCGAGCCCCAGGCCCGCGAGCAACACGAGCACCACAGTGCAGAGTTGCAGCGCGACAACGGCCACGCCCGCCAGCACCGCGGTGTGCCGTCGGATGGGGTGGCTGAAGAGCAGGTCTCCGGTGCCGCGACCGACCTCCCCGGCGATCACGTTGCTGGCGATCGTGACGCCGAAGACGAGGATCAGCGCACGCACCTCGAGGCGAATGTAGTACATGCCCAGGAAGTGCGCCGGCTTGCGGAAATCGAACTCCGGCATGCCCATCAGGTCGCGCACGAAGTCCGGCATCAGCGTGTTCATCGCGGTCGCGGTCTCCGGATCGCCGGTGATCAGGCGAAAGATGTACAGGAACAGCACCTGGTGCAGCAGCAAGAAGACGAGCGGCAGCCAGAAAGCCAACCGGTGGCGGCGCAGGTAGAAGGTCGAGAGCGTTCGGAAGGTCACGTGCGCTTGTAGAAAGAGAGGATCGCGTCTTCCAGGGAGGCGCCGGGGGCCCCCGCGGCGCGCAGCTTGGCCGTTTCGTCGTCCGCCACGATGTGCCCCTCCCGGAGGACGCAGACACGCTTGCACAGGGCTTCGACCTCGCCGATATCGTGGCTGCTGAGGAACAGCGTGCGGCCCCGACGTAGCCAGTCGCGGATCGTGTCGTGAAAGCTGCGGCGCACCAGGGGGTCCAGGCCCGTCGTGGGCTCGTCGAGGATGGCCAGCTCCGGATCGTGCTGCAGCGCGACGGTGAGGCCGAGTTTCTGCCGCATGCCGGTCGAGTACGTGGCCACGCGGCGCCGCAGTGCCTCCGCGGGGAAGTCGAGCTGCTCGAGCAGCTGTTCGCGCAAGCACGGCTCGCGGTCCGCCCGCAAGCGCGCGAAGAAGTCGAGCGTGCCACGGCCCGTCAGGTCCGGGTAGAGTGCGAGGTCGCCCGGCAGGAACCCGACGCGCCGGCGCACGGCTAGGGAATGCGTGTGTGCACCGAGGCCGAGCACGTGCGCGCTTCCCCGGGTGGGGCGCAGGAAGTCCATCAGCAGGCGGATCGTGGTCGTCTTGCCCGAGCCGTTCGGGCCGACGAAGCCGAACGACTCGCCGACCTCCACCCGCAGCGTGAGGTCCTCGACGCCGACCACGTCCTGGCCGTAGATCTTGGTCAAACCCACGGTCCGGACGGCGTCCATCGACGCCGCATTCTAAGCTCCGCGTGCTCCCAGACCGCCGTTTCGTGGCCGGGCCTACCCCGACCGCACGTGTCAGGCATAATGCGCGGTATGCGACACGCGCTAGCGCTCTTGCTGCTGCTCCCCGGAGCCGTATTGGCTGAGGACAAGTACCAGGGCGCGCACGATTCCTTCATGGCGCGCCGCCCCTTCTTCTACCAGGCGGGCGCGCGCTCCCAGGCCTATCCGGCCGTGGAGGCGCTGATTGCGACCAAGGATCCGCGCGCGATCATGGACCTGGCGGAGGAGATCCCCGTGTCGATGAAGGCCGACGAGCAGGTGCGCAAGCGGGTCCACGCCGAGCAGCAGCTCGGCAACGAGGCCGTACTCGCCGCCTCGGCGCTGGCCAAGCACATCGGGTTTCTGAACGACAAGCTCAAGGCGGGAGGCGCGGACGACGGTGAGCTGGCAAAGAAGAAGGAGGAGCGGGCCGCCGCGGAGCGCACCTTCGAGACCGTGGTCAAGAACGTCCGTGACTTCGAGGCCCGGCTCGAGTACATCGCGGAGCTGCGCCACAAGCTCGCCACGGGCGCCGTGTCGCTTTCCAAGACGCTCCGGGGCGATGCTGCCGTGCGCATCCTCCCGCGTGTGCGCGCCGCCTTCGACGTGCGCGACCGGGAGCAGGGCCTGTACATGCTGCAGATCATCGGCGCCTGCCCGGACCCGGCCGCAGTGGCTCAGCTGATCGCGATCCTGGAGGAGCCCAAGGCGCCCCGCGCAACCGTGCGAGGTGCCGCGCGGGCCCTGGCTCCGCGCAAGGATCCGGTGGGCACGAAGGCCCTGATCGCCCTCTGGCGGCGGTCTGCAAAGCGGGACCCGGATCCCTACGGGAAGCAGATCCGGGCCGCTCTGTCGCTGGCCGCGGGGCAGCAGCTGGCGGACCCGGCCGCGGCGGAGAAGTGGGCGGTGTCCCTACCGCCCAAAGGGCAGTAAGCCTATAATCTCGCCTCACAAACCAGGGCGTTGGAGGTCTGCTCGGGCTCCAATGAACGGGAGGAAGGCATGCTGAGGCCGTTTGTTCTGATTCTGTTGGCGGGTGTCGTGGCAGTAGGCTGCCGGAGCACGAGCCCCAACGTGGGGGCCAGCTATCCGTTCGTGCCGGGGGACTCGTACGATCTCAAGGAGCTCCCCTCGACCGAGCCGGGGGAGGTTTTCACATTCCAGATCCGCACCGGCCGGGACATCAAGGTCACCGTCGGCGCCGACATGGACGGCGAGAGCTTCACCCTGTACAGCCAGGACGTCCGCGGAGGCCAGGAGCGGATGGCCATCTCATTCCTCCTGAGCGACTCCAAGGACAAAGCCGGCAAGACCTTCGCCGCGCTGCAAGGGTTCGCGATCAACGAGAACAAGGTCATGATCGAGGCGACGTCGTGGCTGCAGCCCCAAAACGGCGAGCCGCGCATGAACCGCCTCTACAAGGGCTTCGACTTCGCCGCGCCGGTGGATTCGTACTTCATCGTGGCGCGGGGTAAGAAAGGCCAGGAGTTCGGGCGCAAGCGTGTGATCGCGCGCTGGGTCGCTCCGAACGTCAGCGCCGAGGTCGAGCGCACCGGCAGCGGCTTCAACGCCGGCTATCGCATGAAGGGCTCGGGCGAGGCGCTCAGCGCGGAGCAGATGCACGAGGCCACTCTGTTCCTGATCGTGGATCTGCTGCCGCCGCTCACGCAGTAAGCGCACGGTTCACAAGAACAAGAGACGGGCGCCCCGAGGGGCGCCCGATTTGTTTTTGTTCGAAACCGAACCGGATCGGGAGCGTCGCAAGCCTCGATCGACACCACAGAGATCACCGGGACCACAGAGCGGTTTTCGTCCTCCTCTTGTTTCACCCTACGTCGGGTCCAGGGTGAGAAGCCGGGGCGTGCAGCGGCGCTTGCTCTGTGGTGAGCTAGGGGCGCAAACCCGAGCAGGCGCGGGATTGGGTTCGGGGTTGGTGTTGGGAAAGAAAGAGGCCCGGGAAGCCCCCCGTTGGGAAAAGGGGAAAAGGGAAATTAGAGGTGGGACGAGGAACCCCCGGACCTGTCTTGATGTCAAGCGCTGGGCGGCCAGGGATCGGGACATACCGCACCCGTTCTCTTGCGCCGCCCGACGGTCCGAATATGCACGGAGACGGCGCGTAGTCAAGAGACGGTCCTCGTGTCCTGCTTCGGGGACGCGACGCCGCCAGGCTTGTTCCGCCTTCGGGACGCCATAGCGCCCTACGGCACGGCGGCGCCTTGCGCCCTTGCCGCGTTCTTGACGATGGGTCTTCAGACAACCCCTAGCGCTCAACAGGCCGCACGGTGACCGCGATCAGCAGCTCGGTCAGCCGATCGGGCGTGCTGGCCGTCGGGTGCGGCACGTTCGCCACCACCGCCGTGAGGAGCTTGCCGACGGGCCCCAGATCGACGCGCCCGACAGCCCGGAAGCGCGTCACCGAAGTGCGGTACGAGGGCAGGTCGAGGGCCGAGACGCGCTCCTCCGTCGTCTCCGTGAGCACGGCCGTCTCCACTTCCAGGATGGCGAACAGCGCGTCGTCCCAGCGGAACGGGCGCACGGACACGCGCAACCCCTCCGTGACGGTGTGCGTCACGCCGTCCGCGAGCTGCTCCGCCGAACGCGCCTGAGGGAACGAACGGGAACGCGTCGAGTGTACGTGGTGCGCCTGCAGGCCGAGCGTGCCGAAGGGCGCCAGCTCTTCACGCGGCGCGTAGAGGTCGGGGTCTGTGACCGGGATGTTGCGTAGCAGGAACTCGCCCCGGTCCAGGTCGACGTAGGCGACTAGCGCCTCGCCGAACGGGCGGAAGAGAGCCTGGCCCTCCAGCTCACGCTCGAGCCAGCGCTTGCGCACGTTGATGCGTACCGGGCGCACGCGCACCCGCACCTCGTAGGCGTTGCGGCTCTCCTCGGTGAGCGCGGCGATGATCGCTGCGGCGCGGTCCTGAAGCCGCGCCGGAACGTACAGCACGCCCTTGCGGGGCTCGATGCGCGCCTCCCGCGTGTCGAGCAGGGAGCGAATCAGCTCTTCGAAGAAGGTCGCCCGTTCGCGTAACACCTCGAGCGGATCCGGCGTAACAAAACCACGGTCTTCCGTGAAGCGTGGGCCGGGACGGTCGGTGACCTGGAGCAGCAGCTCGCCCATGGGGACCTCGGCCTCGTCCTCGGTCGCGTCTGCGCCGCCGGAGACCCTGTTCGAGCTCGCGGGGTCCGTGCTGGGCGTGCCGCCGAGCTCCCACAACAACACATAGCTCGTATCCGCGTCGGTCTCGCGCCGCGCGGCGGCGAAGGGATCGACCAGGCCGGCTACCAGCAGCGTCCCCTTGGCCGGCAGCTCCACGAAGACCGCGGCCTCCTGCTCCAGGTAGCGCGGGTGCAGCAGGGTGCGCTCGCCGCGCTTGCCGTGCTCCTTGAGCGGAAGCGGCGCGGCCGGGAAGCGGGAGCGCATGCGCAGCGCCAAGGCCGCGGGCTTGCCCGGATCTTGGAGCGGGTACATGTCGAGCAGCAGGCCGTAGAAAGCCTTGCGGTCGGGCACCGGCAGGCGACGGGTGGGGTCCTTGCGGATGTCGTAGCCTTCGGCGGCGGCGAGCGGCGCCGCCAGGAAGAGCGTTTGCGGGGCGCCGTTGGCCAGCTCGGCGTGGATGCCGTCGCGGGCCAGGTTGAGGTCGGCCCCGGACTCGTTCAGGAGCTCGATCAGCGTCTCGAGCCGCGTGCCGGGATCGAAGACGCGCGTCAGCACGGGTGACGCGCCGAGCGTGGAGGGCTTGAGCCCGCCGTAGCGTTGCTCCAGACTCTCGATGGCCGCGTGGGGCACGGATCCGGCCAGCAGGCGCACGCTCAGCGGCTGCGGGTCCGGGTTGCGGATGCGTCGGATCTGTGCCTGCAGGGCGCGCAGCACCGCGGGGCGGTTGCGCACCACGAGCGAGCTGCCGTGTGCCTCGATCAGGTTGCCGGGCTCGGCCCAGCTCTCCGGTTCGACCCGCGCAGGCACCAGCAGGCTGGCGAACGAGCTCGGCGTCCACCCGGATGGAATGCGGTTCCACAACAGGTGCAGGCGGTGCCCGCCGCGCGGCCGCCGCGGCCGCAACGAGGCGCGGCCGATGCGGATCGTGAGGATGCGGTACTCCTGGTCGCCCGCCGCCGCGAAGCCGAGCATGCGACGCAACAGGTTCACGAAGTCCGCGCGCAGCCCGGGCCGGCGCGTGCGCTCCTCGATCGGCGGGTCTGCCTGCTCGGGCCCCATGTGCTTCGAGCGCAGGTCCCGCCAACTGGCCTCGATGCGATGCCGCAAGTCGACCAGGTCGTCCGATTCGTTCCCGAACTCGGACTCGTCGATGGCCGAGATGGCTTTCTGGTAGAGCGTTTCGGCCTGGTTGAGCCGGCTGCGCTTGCCTGCTCTGCGCGCCTGGTCGAAGAACTCGAACGCGCGTTGCCGGACGGCCTTGGTCTCGGCCTCCGTCCAGGCATTGAGCACCTCGAGCACGTCGTTGACGAAGCGTGTCTCCTCGCTCAACCGGTTCTCGAGATCCAGGCGCAAGGCCTGGGCGTCCGCGTTCTTGGAGTGCAGCCGCAGCGCCAGTCGCACCTGCAACAGCGCGCCTGCCTCGTCGCCCTGCTCGCGCAGGCGACGTGCCTCCGCCAGAAGCTCCTGGGCCACCTTGCGTTGCGCTTCCGCGGGATCGAAGGCCGGCCTCGAGGGGCCGGCGCTGGCGGGCGGCGGCGCGTTGCGCTTGATGTCTTTCAGCAGCGCGTGTGCGCGACGGCGCAGCTTCGGCGGCAACACGTCCCCGTTGAGTGCGGCCTCGGCCAGCGGCTTCGCCTGGCGCGGCTCACCCAGATCCCACAAGCAGACGGCCAGGCGCAAGCGAACCTCGGCCTGCCGCGCGGCGTCGAGCGAGCGGTCCTGCAGTGCGCTCTTATAGAGCTCGATGGCGCCCGGCAGATCCCCCTCGACTTTCTCTAGCCGCAAGCCCTCGAGGATGCGGTCTTCTGCGTTTTGCGGCGACGCATTGGGCGCAAAGCACAGGAGCAGCAGAGGCAGGAAGAGCTTCGTCCGTCCGGCCGGCACGGCCCGAGTCTATCCCAGGAGCGCATCCACGTCGGGGTGGAACAGCTTGCGGTACTCCTGCATCGCCTCGCGATCCGTCATGCCCGCGATGTGGTCGCACACGGCCGTCTCGCGTCCGACCTCTTCCGCCCAGGCGGCCCGTTCGGGAGGCAGCTGGTTGGGGTCGGCTACGAGCTCGCGGAACATCTCGCGGATGAAGCGGTGCGCCTTGCGCCGCATGCGCATCACCTCGTGGTGGTTGTAGAAGTTTCTGTACAGGAAGCGGCTGAGCTGCGCCTGCATGCGCACGAATTCCGCCGACGGCACAACGAGGGGTTCCGCCGCGGCGCGTGCCTCCGCCGGGTCCGCGGGGGCGGCGTCGGCCAACCGTTCCCCCGAGGCCGCGAGCAGGTCGGTCACGGCGGAGTCGATCAGCGCACGCACCGTGTGATAGCGGCGCGTGCTGCGCGGCAGGTCGGGGTAGCGCTCGCGCACGTGTACGAGTGCCCGTTGCCAGATCTCGACCTCGTCCAGCTTGGATTCCACGAGCAGCCCCGACGTGAGGCCGTCGTCCACGTCGTGCGTGTTGTAGGCGATCTGGTCGGCGGCATCGACCACCTGCGCCTCGAGCAGCGCATGCCCGCCGTCGTGCGACTCGTGCTTGGGCAGCGACAGGCGCAGCTCCTCGGTGAGGTTCAGCCCACAGAACTCCGGATACTTGCGCTCGAGCAGGTCGACGATACGCAGCGCATGGCGGTTGTGCTCGAAGCCGCCGTGCTCCTTCATCAGGTCGTTGAGCTCGTCTTCGCCGCTATGGCCGAACGGACCGTGGCCCAGGTCATGCCCGAGCGCGATGGCCTCGGTCAGGTCTTCGTTGAGGCCGAGCGTGCGCGCGATCGTGCGCGCGATCTGCGCCACCTCCATCGTGTGCGTGAGGCGCGTGCGGTAGTAGTCGCCGGCGGTGTTGACGAAGACCTGCGTCTTGTACTCGAGCCGCCGGAACGCGGAGCTGTGCACGATGCGGTCGCGGTCGCGCTGGTAGGCCGTGCGGTAGGCGTGCTCGGGCTCGGGGTGCCGCCGGCCGCGGCTGTGCCGCACCTTCATGGCGTACGGCGCCAGGATCTGGTCTTCTCTCTGTTCGAACGCTTCCCGAGTGAGCATGGGCCCAATCTACACGGACGGCCCAGCGGGCGAGCGCAACAGGACGGGTTGACGGCAGGGCGCACACATAGGTGCGCCCCTACATGGGCAAGGAACCGTATGCCCTTGTAGGGGCGGCCCTATGTGGCCGCCCCTACCGCTCATCCGTCTGTTGGTCGCGACTATTCCCGCAGCTTCGGGTCCAACGCGTCGCGTAGCGCGTCGCCGACGAGGTTGAAGGAAACCACCACGAAGACGATGCACAGGCCGGGGAAGGTGGCCACCCACCAGGCGTCGGCCAGGACCTGCTGCCCGCCGTTGACGATGTTGCCCCAGCTCGGCGTGGGCTTTTGCACGCCCATGCCCAGGAAGCTCAGTGCCGCCTCCAGCAGGATCGTGTTGCCGACGCGCAGCGTGGAGTCCACGATCAGCGGCGCCATCGAGTTGGGCAGAAGGTGGCGGAACATGATGCGCCGCTGGGTGAGCCCGAGCGCGCGGGCCGCCATTGTGAAGTCCTGTTCCCGCAGTGACAGGATCTGCGCGCGCACCAGCCGCGAGATCCCCATCCAGCCGGTCGCGCCCAGGATGGCGACGATCACGAAGATGGAGACTTCTTCTTTTGCGGCTGCGTACCCGGCATAGATCAGCATCAGCAGCAGTAGGCGCGGGAAAGACATCAGGATGTCCACCACGCGCATCAGCCCGAAGTCGACCCAGCCTCCGAGGTAGCCCGCGACCGTGCCCACGATGGCGCCGATCACGACCGCGATGACCATGGCCACGAAGCCGATCGACAGCGAGATGCGGCTGCCGTAGATCAGGCCCGACATCAGGTCGCGGCCGAGGTCGTCGGTGCCAAGTGGGAATGTCTCCGCCCGGTAGGGGACCTCGACCGCGAAAGGGTCGCCGCCCCGGGTCCCGGTGACCGTGCGCACGCCGGTTGCCGGCAGCTTCCAGCCCTTACGCGGTCCCCCGACGCGCGTCAGCGGGATCTTCTTGGTGGAGCTCATGCGGTCCAGGAGCAGCTTCGTGGAGTCGTCGGGGTCGATCTCGAAGCCCAAGCAATAGACCTCGCCGTCGCGCGTGTCGCCGATCACGTAGACCGTGCTGACCGGGGCCAGCGCCTTCAGCACCGTGCCGGCGCGCGGTAGCCGCTCCGGATCGTAAGGCGCCAGGACAGGCGCCAGGAAGGCGATCATGTAGGCAAGGCCCAACACGCGCAGGCCGATGCTCGCGCGCCCGTTGCGGCGCAGCATGCCCATGGCGATCTGCCACGGAGTCTGGGCTTCGCGCGAGGGCGGGTTCAGCAGCCTGTCGAGCCCGCGCCGCGCGCCCCACATCCACAGCAGCGGCCAGGCGAGCAGGAAACGCAACGCGATCCAGGACTCGTCCGCCGCCGCCCACGACGCGGAGAGCGTCGATCCGGCTAGGACGCGTTCCCAGGGAACGAAGGCCACGCCGAGCGCGACGGCCCAGAATCCCGACAGCGTGCGCCAGGCTCCGTTGCGCCAAGCCCAAAAAGCGGAGCCCACGAAGGCCACGCCCAGCGACCACCAGAACAGGCCGGGTTTTTGCCAACCCAACGCCACGTGTGCGATGCTACGTACGCGCTCCCAGCGCAAGATGACGATGGCGAGCCAGATGGCCATGAAGAGGAAGTACTTGCGTGCTTCGCGGCGGAAGCCGTGGCGCACGTGACCCACGCCCGGGAGCAGCCAGTCCACCGCCCTCATGAGAGCCTCACGCGCGGGTCGACGACTGCGTAGAGGATGTCTGCGATCAGGCTCCCCAGCACGACCATCGTCGTGGCGACGATCGTGATCGCGGTGACGACTTGCGGGTCACGGGCGTTGATGGCTTGAATCGACGCCAGGCCCATGCCTGGCCAGGCGAAGATCGACTCGATGATGATCGTTCCGGACATCAGGAAGGGCAGGTAGAGGCCGAACAGCGTGATCGTGGGCAGCAGCGCGTTCTTCATCGCGTGCTTCCAGATCACCTTCGTCTCGCTCAGGCCCTTCGCGCGCGCGGTGCGGATGTAGTCCTGCCGGATCACCTCCAGAAGCGCGGAGCGCTGGAAGCGAGCCGTGTACGCCGCGGCCGCCACGCCCAGCGTGAAGGCCGGCAGGATCAAGTGCTTGAGGTAGTCGCCGAAGCCGCTCTCACCCGGGCTGTTGATGCCGTGGCGCGGCAACCAGCCGAGCGTGACGGCGAAGATAAGCGCCAGCATCAAGGCCAGCCAGAAGCCCGGCATCGAGTACAGGAACAACGAACCGAAGGTGCCGATGCGATCGAGCCAGCTGTGTTGCTTGAAAGCCTGGATCACGCCTAGGGAGATGCCCAACAAGAGGTCGAGGATCAGGGCCGCGACCGTGAGCTTGAGCGTGTTTGGGATGGCGGTCGAGAGGATCTGCGAGACGGGGCGGCCCTGCGCGATCGAGTCGCCCAGGTCCTGCTCCAGGACGAGCCGCTTGATGTAGATGCCGAAGCGGTCCATCGTCGTCTTGTCCGGACCGTAGCCCCACTTCTCCTTGATCAGCGCCAGGTCCTCCTTCGTCATCTTCGGGCTCTCGAGGTGCGCGAAGGGGTCGCCCGGCGCCGCCTCGACCGCAAAGAAGGCCAGCACGATGACCCCCAGGACGATGAAGACGCCCCAGATCAGGCGGCGGACTACAAAGGCGAACACGGTCTCAGCGTGTCCGGGTCTGCTTGCCCTTGGGGATGAACCACTCGTCGAGGTTGAACCAGTAGTCCAGAGCGTTCGACTCCACGTTCTGCAGCCGCTTGTCGAACGCGTTCAGGCCACGCGGCTCGTACAGGATCGTGTACGGCTGCTCCTCGTGGAAGATCTTCTGGAATTCGTACCAGATCTTTAGCGACTGTTCCTTGGGCTTGCCGATGCCCTGCGTGATCAACTCGTCCACGCGCGGGTTGACGTAGCTGCCGTAGTTGCGGAAGCCGATCCCCTTGCTGGAAAACATGGAGGTGGGGTCCACGAACGTTGCCGAGAACCAGCCGGCAACCCAGGCCGCCAGCTTGCCCCGCTTGTTCCTCTCGGACATCGTGTTGGAGTCGATGAAGCTCGGGTGAACGATGATGCCAATCTCCTTGAGGTCCGCCTGCACCATCTGCACTGTCGCCTCGCGGCGCAAGTTGCCGCTGTTCGTGGAGAGGCGGAACTCGAAGCGCTTGCCGTCCTTGACGCGGATGCCGTCGGGCCCTTTCTTCCAGCCCTTGCGGTCCAGGATCTCCTCGGCCTTGTCCGGGTCGAAGGGGTGCGGCTCGATCGACTTGTCGC
>JAPUHK010000012.1 GCA_027297745.1 Planctomycetota bacterium
ATTCGCGGACGGAGACGCCGTCGTGGGCACGGGCGAGGTCTTCCAGGAAACCGTCCCAGGTCTTGCCGAGACCCTGGCGCGAGCCGGCCTGCACGCAGTTGATCTCGACCAACCGGTAGTGGTTCAGGAAGGCGATCTCGCTGAGGATCTGTGCGCGGCCCGTCTCCGTGCCGCGGCTCGGCACGCCGTCCGTGAGGATGTAGAGCGTGTCCACGTCTTCCATGCGCAGCGCGAGCGCAACCGCGTCGTAGAGGTTGGTCCAGCCCGCGGGCTCGGCCTTGCCGATCCAGTCCAGACAGGAGCGCACTGCCCCCGGGGACGCGCGCACGAGACGCGGCCGCCAGGCCTCCACGCCGGTGCGAAAGAGGACGACGTTGAGGCGCGTGCCCGAGGGCAGCTTGCGCAGCACCGTCCGCAGGTCTTCGCGCACTAGCTCCCACCGGGTGCGTCCGCGCTTGCCCGGCGCCGGCTTGGCCATCGAGCGGCTCAGGTCGAGCACGAAGCAAACCCGCTTGGACACGACCGGGATGCGTCCGAAGGTGACCACCGCTTCGGAGTGCCCGCGGGGGGCCGCAGGCTTCGGGTCCGCCAGGCGGTAGTCCGCCGGCAAGCTCTCCCACCACCTGCGCCAGGCGCGCGCATCGGGTCCGGGGGCAGCCTGCGTAAGCCGCTCCAGTGCGCGCAGGACTCGCGCGTGCAAGCGCCCCTCCTCGCGGTCGAGGCGCTCGATCAGCGCAGGGACCAGGGCGGCCTTGCGCATCCGTTCCGTCGCGCGCACTGCGGCCAACCGCACGCGCCACGAGCGGTCGAAGAGCAGGTGCTCGAGCACGGCGGGATCGGTCGACACCCGCGCCGCGGCGATGCGCACCTGCTCGTCCCGGTCGCGCGTCGCCCGTTGCGCGCGATCAGCGTCCCCGAGTGCTTCCAGAGCAAGCGCGCGCGTCTTGCCGTCGGCATGGCGCAGTGCACGCTGGAGCGCAGGTACGGTCACACGGCGTGAAGCCAGGGCGCGCGCCCGCACTTCCGGGTCCTTGTCTGCTACGAACAGGGTGGCATCCTCCTTGCGCGCGATCACGGCCCGCACCCCCTCCCGCCGCGCCGCCGCGCTACGCAGTCCCGCGATCCCGCGCGCCAGGGTAGGTCCTTGATCAGGCGCAAGCGCGACCAACTCCGTGCGCGCGGCCGCGCGCACGCGGGGGTCCGCGTCGCCGAGACAGCTAAGAAGGGCGACCCGCACGGAAGGTCCCTCGCGACCTCGAAGGCTGCGCACGGCCTGCATGCGGAGAGCCGCGGACGGGGAATTCCGCCAGCGCTTGAAGAGCGCCAAGGGATCCGCTGTGTCTCCGAGCAGCCAGAGCACGGTGGGCAGGATGAGCAGAGTCTTGAGCAAGGTTCTATGCCGTGTCGCGTCGGCCACGAGGGCGCCGCCTTGCGGCGGGCTCGCGGGCCGCCCACGACTACGTCGGAGGCGGTGTCGCAAGACAGCCGTCAGCTAGCAGCTACGACTCGCGATCGATGCGTCGCTTCTCGTCGATGAAGCGTACGAGCAGCTGGAACATCGAGTAGCGCGAGCTGATCGGCGTCGTGTTGGAGATGTTGCCGAAGACACCCTTGCGCTTCAGCTCGCGGATCTCGTCCATCGAAAGGCCCAGAAAGTCCGACGCGAAGATCATGCGCTCGCGCGGGTTGGAGAGGTGGCTGAAGCCCTCCTTCTGCAGGTAGAAATGGCTCGTGCTGTGCATCACGCGGCCGAGCCCCTGCGGCCAGGTGACCATCATCACGGAGCTTCCATAGCGATTGAGCATCTCCAGGCTGTCCACGAGCACGGTCGCCCGCACGGGGTCCTTGATGCGGATGGGGAAGGCCTGGATCTCGAGCCACCACTTCTGAACCACGTTCGGGAGGAAGACGCCCTCGAGCATGGGGTGGTGCGGATCCGCGGGCTCGACGATCACCACGTCGTTGCCGGTCGACTGCTTGACGTACCCCCCGACGACGTCCGGGAAGGTGCGCGAGAGCCCGTTGACGAGCGCCCAGTCGGTGGTCGCCATGTACCCGCCGGCCACGACGAACCACTGCAGGTACGCGGCCGTCGTCGAGTCGGTGCTGCCCTCGCAGTTGATCAGCACGACCTGCTTGGGGCTCAGGCCGAAGACCTTGATCTCCTGGGCGCGGATGGCCTGGTGGGGCACCTCGAGGTCCTCCAGCACGAGCTCCACCTTGTCCCAGCGCGCCTTCACCGCGACGATGTCCGTGCCGCGCAGGATGTCCTGGATCTCCTCCTTCGTGGCGTATCCGCCCTTGCGCATGCGCTTGGCCTCGTCCGACGGACGCACGAGCTCGAGCGTCTCCTTGCGGTCGTTCCACCACTTGACGTAGTGCTTGCGGCGCTTGTAGTGCTTGCGCGTGAGGTAGCGCAAGTTCTTGCGCGCCGTCATGCGGATCACGGGCTGCCGGTCGTTGAACGCGCCGATCATCAACGGTAGGCAGTTCTTGTCGTAGGTGTGAAAAAGCCCCTCGAAAGCGGCGGCGCGCAACCACCACTTCTTCGACGCGCTGAGCTTCTTCAACGGCTCGAAGGCCTCGCGCTCCCCCACACGTCCCATGGCCACGGCGGCGGCCACGCGCACCATCCAGCCCTTCTTGGCATCCGTGCGCCCGGCGGCCAGCTCCGTCAGCGCCGGTAAGACCTCGCGCGTCTTGGTTTCTACCGTCTTGCGTACCGCGGCCATGGCGACGTCGGGGTGCTTGTGTTCGAGCAGCATCTTGAGCCGGGCGGGCAAGGGCTCCCCGCCGCGCTCCAGGTAGGCCTGCGCCGCGGCGTAGCGCAGCCTGCGGTCCTTGTGCTTCAGCACCTTGCGCACGTCGGCCCAGCCGAGCGGCTCGTCGCCCAAGCCGGCCAGCTGATAGGCGAAGGCACGGATCAGCGGGTCGCGCGCTTCGAAGTGCTTACGGGCAGCGCCGCCGCAACCCGTCAGCTTGCCATGGATCGCGACCTGCAAGAGCGCGCCCACCTTCTTCTTCTTCTCGATGCGTGCCGCGACCGCGCCTGTGAAGGCATCGCGGTTCGCCGCGGCTCCGTGGCGGCCGACGCGGCGCAGCAGCCAGGCGTCCTGGTCGTCGCCCTGCTTCTCGACGAAGTCGAGCACCGTCGCGCGCGCGCTATCCGTGTCGACGGACGCCAGCCCCGCCGCGGCCGTCAGGCGCACCTCCTCCTCCTTGTCCTTGAGGCCTTGCGTGAGCCCCTTCTCTCCGGTGAGCAGGCGCCCGAGAGCTCGTACGGCGGCCAGGCGGTGCGTGGGGTCGGGCGCGCGCACCTGCCCCTCCAGGACGAGGATGCCCGCTTGCGATCCGATCACCCCGAGCGCCTCGAGCGGCCGCAGCCGCGCCTTCTTCTTGAGGCGTTTGAGGCCCTTGCCTCCGATGCGCTTGCCGGCTTTTTCGGCATAGTGATCGCGCAGCATCTCCGCCGCCAACACGCGGATCGCGCGCGTCTCGCCCTTGAGCGCCTGCTTCAGCAACGCCTCGTACCCGGGCCCGAACGAGATCGGTGCAAGCGACCGCAAGGCCGCCATGCGCACGCCCCAGTCCTCGTCCTTGAGGAGCTTGATCAGGCGCTTCGCCGCGACGGTGTTCTTCTGCGCGCCGAGCAGCGCCGCGCCTTTCTCGCGCTTTTCCGGCAACGCCGAGTCCAGGAGCTTGTCTATGTCCGGGGCCGGCTCCTGCGCAGGAGCGCCGGCCTGCACAAAGACGACCAGCATCAAGGCCCACGCCCGGCTCATGGCACCACGGTACCAGGGAACGACACCCCCCTGGCGGGTCGTGTGCACGGGATCGGCTAGCGGCTAATCGAAGGGCGTCAGCGTGGACCAAAGCGGGCCGGCCGGCGTGCCGCCCAACATCACGTCCCCGTCGCTGGGCCCCCCCGCCGCAAACGAGCCGTCCAGCACGACGCCACCCGCGCCCTCCTCGAAGTGGAACAGCCCGACTGTCGCGGCGTCGTTGACGAAGGGAGCCGTCGGCGGCGTGAAGTTTCCCGCGTAGCGCAACACGTTGCTGAAGCGCAGCTCGTCCAGCCAGCCGCTATACGAGGGGTAGGCGGGCCCGGCATCGTGCTTCTCCGCGCCGAGCACGATGAAGGGGTCGCTGTTGTCGCAGGGGCCGCCGCAGAAGTTCCCGGGGATGCCGTCGTCGGGATAGGAGACGTCGCCGCTCGGGCCGTCCTCCAGTGCCTCCATCACGCCGTCGACGAACAGCCACATGCGGCCGTCCGTGCGCCGGCGTTGCACTGCGATGTGGTGCCACACGCCGTCGAGCACGTTTGTCGCGCTGCAGACCGTGCGGCTGCCGGTCGCCTCGCCGTCGATCCCGTAGAGCATCAGCCCACCGGCGATCGAGATGCCGTAGGCGCGGTCCTGGTTGAAGCGGTCGCGGTCGATGATGATGTTGCCACGGATCCAGCTGTTGCTCGCACCGCAGGCCACGGCGCCCGCCTGGTTCTCGGATGCGAGCGCGCGCATCCAGAACTCGATCGTGAAGTCGTTGGCGCCGACGTCGATCGGCGGACCGGGCAGCGCGTCGGCCGGCTCGTCGATGCGGATCTTGACCCGGTCGATGTCGCCCACGCCGTTGCCGTAGAAGCGCAGCGACAGCCCCGCGCTCACCGGCGTCGCGACGCTGCCGCTGCATGCCGCCAGCAGCAGGACGAGTCCGACGAGTCCCAGGCAGCGGGCCATGCCCCCCTATCGGCAGGGGCGGCGGCACGCTGCAGCG
>JAPUHK010000120.1 GCA_027297745.1 Planctomycetota bacterium
AACGCGCTGCCCGTCAGCAGCAGTTTTCCGCGCTGCGTTTGCTCCGCCCGCAGCGTGAAGTCGAGCTTGTTGTTGTCGGACCCGGCATTGACGTCGGCGCTCAAGTCGCCCGTGTCGCTGCGTTGCAGCTCGAACCTGCCCTCCAACGGTTCGGGTGCCCACTCCTTGAAGGCCGGGTCGCTCGAGGCCAGATTCGTGATGCGCAGCACGCCCGCCGCGTCCAAGGGACGTTCCTCGGTGGTCTTCAGGACGATTCTCTCGAGCGCGAGCCGGCCCGACAGGTCGGGACGGCCGAGCCGGGCGAAGACGTAGTCCAGCGGCAGCGACGCCTCCAGCCTCAGGCCGTGTCCGGCATGCCCCGGCGCCCCGAGTTGCCGCGGCCAGTCTCCTTGCAGGTTCAGGTCGACGCCGCCGTCGGCGCTACGCAGCGAGAGCGTGTGCACCTGCCAGAGCTTCGGGGTCCGCTCGATGCGTGCTGTGAAGTCGAGCGGCGCCTCGTCCACGCCCGGCAACTCCAGCGCGCGCAAGGTGACGTCCAGGTGCAGCGCATCCCGGCCGGGATCGGCGGCCACCTTCAAGTCGAGCTCCCCGCGCGGCAACGGCTCGATGCCCAGGAAGGCCGCCAGGGCCTCGAGGTCGATGCCCTTGGCCTCCAGCGATCCATGCAGGCGCCCTTCCATCAAGCGCAGGCTCAGGCGCAGCGTGCCCTCCTTGCCGTTGATGCGGACGCGGCCGCCCGCGTACAGCGGCAGCGTGTCGCTCCCGAGCACGACGTCCAGCTCCAGGTCCTCGAGCTCGAGGTGCTGCGCACCCTCATCCGCCGGCAGGATGACAGGGTCGACTGCGAGCGGGTCCTGTCCGACCCGCCCGGAGCCGCGCGGCCGCCGCGGGACACGCGTGATGTGCACGCTGCACCCGCGCAGTGAAATCTCGCGGCGCACACGCTCGACGGGGATGCGCGGACGTACGGGCGGCCGCTCCGGGGGAGGGACGTAGCGCACAAGGTCGTCGACGTTCGTGCGTCCACCCGCCTGCTCCTCGAGGTTGAGCGCGGCGCCCTCTACGATGATCTTGTTGCCGCCGTCGCCGAACAGGATTCCAAGCAGGGGCTGGTCGATGTGAATGCGCTCGACTTCGACGAGGTGCGCGCCTGCAAACTCGGGTCCCGCGTTGGCGAAGCTCACCCGGTGCAGCACGATGCCGGAGCCCCACCCGGCCTCCACCTCACCGATGCTGGCTACGCGGCCCAGCGAGCGCGAAAGGCGCTCGGCGATCATGCGCCGCACGAAGCCCGCGTTGGCCAGCATGGGGGCGGCCGCTACCGCGGCGGCCAGCACCAGCGCCAGGGCGAGCAGGATGCGGCGCAGCCGACGCGTTCTTCGCGAGACCACTCCGCTACTCTAACCAGTCCTGTCAGCGGGAGTGGGGCGATCAGCGCTGGTCGCCGGGTGGAGCCGATCTTTCCTTAGTACGAGAGATGGCCGAAACCACCGGCACCCAACCTCAACCCACGTCCGGGATCGTGCGCGGCGCCTTCGGCGGTGTGCTGATGGGCCTGGCCAACCTGGTGCCCGGCATCAGCGGTGGCACGATGCTGTTGGCGGCGGGCATCTACACCCGCTTCGTGAACGCCGTAGCCGAGGTGACGACCCTCCGCTTCAGCCGCCGCTCGCTCGCCTTTCTCTTCCTGGTCTGCGGCTCCGCGCTCGTGGCCATCCTGCTCGCTGCGGGGCCGGTCAAGACGCTGGTCGTGGAGCGCCGCTGGATCATGTACAGCCTGTTCATCGGGCTCACGCTCGGCGGCGTGCCGCTCGTCTGGCGGCTGGCGCGCCCGGTGGGCGCGGCCTTCTGCGCGAGTGCGGTGGGCGGGCTCGGCCTGATGCTGCTGCTCTCAACGCTGACCGTGGGCCAGGCGGGCGAGCCGGGGGCGGGACTAATGTTCGTGTCCGGGGCTGCGGGCGCGGCGGCGATGATCCTGCCCGGTGTGAGCGGCGGCTACCTGCTGCTCGTGTTCGGTTCCTATCTCCCTGTGCTCGCCGCCATCGACGACCTGAAGACGGGGCTCAAGGGTGACTTCGACGTGGCGCTGCAGGCCATGGGCATGTTGTGGCCCTTCGCGCTCGGCGTAGCCGCCTCGATCATGGGCATGAGCAACCTGCTGCGCTGGCTGCTGCGCCGGCACGCGCAAACGACGCTCGGCGTGCTGCTCGGGCTCCTGCTCGGAGCCGTGGTCGGAATCTGGCCCTTCCAACGCGCCATCGGCGAGCGGACCGAGGGGTTGCCGCAGCAGCTCGAAACGTACGCGCCCGGCGCGGGCCAGGCGGCGGCGGCCTTGGGGCTTGTGACCCTAGGGCTCGCCCTGACCCTGCTGATCGACCGCTTGGGAGGGCCGAAGAGCGGCCGGCCCGCTGCCTGAGCGGGCCGTTGGGCGACCGCCCGTGAGGGTGGGCCCTGGCCAGGATCGGGCCGACTCTAGAAGAGAGATAGGGTCCTCGGGCCCGCGGGGCCCCGTGCACAGAGGAGGATCGCGTGACTCTAAACAGCCAGAAATCGACCACGCACCTTGCCCTGCTGATCTTGCGCGTGATGGTGGGCGTGGTCTTCATCTACCACGGTGGAAGCACGATCTTCGCGAGCGGCGGCATGAGCGGGTTCGCCGACACGCTGGCGGACAACGGCGTCCCGATCCCCACGGTCAGCGCCTGGGCCGCCAAGGCCAGCGAGCTGATCTGCGGCGTGTTGCTGGTCGTGGGCTTGTTCGTCCACCTCGCCGTGATCCCGCTGATCGGGGTCATGGTGGTAGCCATTCTCATGTTCCACGGCCACGCGTTCAGCATCACGAACAAGCCCGTCCCGGGCATGGAATACAACCTGATCCTGATCTCCGCCATGGTCGCCATCGGAATCCTGGGCCCGGGCCGCTACGGCATCAAGCCGCCAAGGGACTAGGCACCAAGCAGTCCCGGACCGGGAATTCCGGCCCCAAGACTGCCCGGCTGCTTCGCGCGTCGAGAATGGCGTGGGTGGTTCCCACGCCAAGAGGGAGGCGTGCCATGAAGCGGTTGCCCGTCCTGCTCGTCCTGCTGGCCCTGGTCGGCGGAGTGATCCTGCTGTACGGCCTCGTCAGCGACGAGGGCGTGGCCCGGGGGCCGCGACGCGCGGACGCGGCGCCCGGCGCGTCCGGCGCCGGGGGCGGAACGGGTGCGGATCCGGGCACGACCCCGGAGAAGGGACCCGCGGGGAAGCCCGGCGGTACGGCCGCGACCATCGCCGGCGCGCTGGACCTGGTCGACGAAGACACGAACCGCATTCCGGGCCCGCCGGTCAACGCCGGGGGCATCGTGCTGCGCGACGGCAAACCCGTGGCGGGCGCGACCGTTGCCATCCACCGCTCGTACCCGAAGGACCGCACCTACAACTGGTGGTCGGCGCAGCAGCGCAAGGAAGATCGCGCCCGCCCGCCCATCGCGCGCATGGTGACCAAGGCCGACGGGCGCTTCGCGCTCACCTTCCCGCGCCGCACGCGTTTCACCCTGGACGTGTACGCCAAGGGTTCGGCTCAGGTGCGCACGCTCGTGCTGGTGCCGGACACGGGCGATCCTGATGAGCTGCGCATTCACTTGCGGCCCGGCAAGACGCTCAACGGCCTCGTGCGCGACGTGCAGGGTGTACCCATCGCGAACGCCACGGTGCTGGCCAGCATTCCCGCGGCCAACTGGTACACGCCGGTGGGTTGGCGCGAGACGACCAGCGCAGCAGACGGCAGCTTCGCGCTGGACGACATGCCCAACGGCTCGGTCAGCGTACGCGTCACCGCCGAGGGCTACGCGGAGTCGCGGCAATCCGTTAGGTTCCCGACCTACCCGCAAGTGCTCGTCGTGCTGCACAAGGGCGGCACGCTCTTCGGCCGTCTGACGGACGCGGACGGCAACGCGTTGAGCGGCGCCTTTGTGATCGTGCGGACGGACCCGGGCGCCGGCCAGGGGGCCGGCGAGGCCGAGACCGACGCCGAGGGCCGCTACCGCATCGAGGGGCTGGCCCCCGGGCCGCTGACGTCCGTGCTTGTGCGCGCGGAGGGCTACCCGCGCCGGACGGCCGGGGACGAGTTCCCCTACCCGCAAGCGTTGGTGCAAACCGGAGAGGCGCTCGAGTACGACATCCAACTGGGCGCCGGCGTGACCGTCACCGGAGTCGTGGTCAAGTCCACGGACAACCAGCCGCTGGCCGGAGTCGAGGTCAAGCTCGCGCGCCAGACGAACCGCCAGCTGATCGACCTGGCGCAGACGACCACCGGCGCCGACGGGCGCTTCCGTTTCGAGCGCGTACCGCCGGGGTCGTACGGCCTTGCAGCGTCGGCCGACGGCTGGGCGCGCCCGCTCGTGCGCTGGCCGCAGGGCAACAAGCCGCTCACGCTGGATGTCTTCGTGCAGGAGGGCGGCCTGGAGCCCGAGCCCGCACGCATCGAGGTCGAGCCCTCCGGGCGGGTCATGGGCCGCGTGATCGGTCTCGACCTCGACCGGTCGCGCAACGAGTCGGTGAACATCCAGATGGGAGGCAGCAACCTCAACGCCCCGGTCGACGCCGTCGGCGCGTTCGCGTTCCCCAACGTCCCGCCGGCCCCCAGCGTCGTGGTGAAGATGTGGAACCCGTCCGCGGAGTCCGAGCCCTTCGCTGTGATCGCAGGCGAGACCGCGCATGCCACGATCGACATCATGGCCAAAGGGGGCTTTACGGGTGTGGTCGTGGACGAAGACGGCAAGCCCGTGCGCGACGCAGCGGTGATGGCCAACGCCAACGCCCGGATGAACCCGCAGCAGCTGCAACAACTGCTCACCGGGAACGCGTGGGGCGCCGTCCGGACCAACGCCGAGGGGCGCTTTCACGTCGGCGTCCAGAGCTGGGCGCGCCAGCGCCAGGCCTCCTCGGATTGGATGGTGGCGGCCGGCCATCCCGAGTACGGCATCGCCACCGTCAAGGGTCTCAAGCTGCCCAAGGAAGGCGGCACGCTCGAGGTGCGCGTCATACTGGCGCGCGGCTTGACGATCTCAGGCCGCGTGGAGTGGCACGGCGGCGGTCCGGTCGCCGCCGCCAACGTGACGCTGAGCCCCAAGAGCTCGGGGCCGCGCCAGAGCACGATGGGGCCTATGACGCCGTCCACGGGCGGCTCGCGCTCGATGCGCAGCGACTTCGACGGCAGCTTCCGGTTTGCGGGCGTGCCGTCCGGCACGTACAGGCTGAGCGCAACGACTACGGACGGCAAGTCGCGCAGCGAGGAGATCGAGGCGGGCGCGATGGACGTGCGGCTCGAGGTCCAGAAGACGAGCTTCATCGGCGGGCAGGTCGTGGACGAAGAGGGCAAGCCCGTCACGGGTGCGTCCGTCACCGTCCTGATTCCCTCGGGGAAGAAAAAGGAGAGCAAGCGCAGCGCGAACACGAGCGGCAACGGGCGCTTCCGCATCGTGCACGTGGAGGCCGGGACCTACGTGATCGAGGTCGCGCCCAGCAAGCAACAGTGGTGGGGCGCGCCGCAGGACCACTTCGTGAAGCAGACGCTCGACGCGGTCACGACCGGCGTGGACGACCTGATCATCCGGGTCGACCGCGGCGCCCCCATCCGCGGCCGGGTTTTGGGCCCCAGCGGCAAGCCGATGCGTGGCGCTGGCGTGATCGCCATTCCCAAGAAGATCGAGCGCCGGCGCGGCGGCAACTACTGGAACGCCATGCATCCCTCCGCGGTGACGGATGCCCAGGGGGAGTTCAAGCTGCGCGGGGTCGGCGAGCAGGCCTTCGAGTTGCTGGTGCTGGCGCACGGGATGTTGCCCGAGACGCACGATGCGACCGCGGGGCAGGAAGGTCTCGTGATCCGCGTGTCCAAAGGCGGCGAGATCCGCGGCAAGTTGCTCGGGGTCGACGGCAAGCCGGTCAGCGGGCAGTGGCTGTGGCTGCAGGTCGTCGGCGGCGAGGCGCAGAAGAGGATGAGCGATCTTCAGCAGCGCGCGGGGCAGTCCTGGCACCAGTATGGCCAGCGCACGGGCACGAACACCGACGGCGACGGCAAGTTCGCCATCGTCGGGCTGATCCCGGGCGAGTACCGCATCAACGGACAAGTCCAGGGCGGCGTGATCCCGGACGTCAAAGTGACCTCCGGCGGGCCGCCCATCACGATCCGCCTGGAGCGGCCCATGACGGTCAGCGGCCTGATCGTCGATGCGCAAGGGGGGCCGCTCGTCTTCTCGACCGAGAACGCACGGGTGTGGGTCAACGCGCGCATCGGCAACCGCTGGCTGCAGGGCACCCAGGCGCACTCGGACGGGACCTTCGAGATCAAGAACCTGCCCGCAGGCACGCTCACGCTGCAGATTTGGGGCGGGACCGACTACAAGGCCAAGACCGTCGAGGTCGAGGCAGGCACGTCCGGCCTCGAGATCGCGCTGGAGAAGAACGTTCCGAAGCCGCGGTAGCCTTCGCTGCCCTTACCCCTACCTACCCCCTTCCCGTGCCCCGGCATTCGGGTAGGGGCAGGGACGAGAGGTAAGGGTAGGGGTAAGGGTAGAGGTAGGGGTGTAAGGGTCTACTTGATGCGCACCAGGACGTCGTCCCAGAACTGGAACTGCGTGTCGGGCGGGATGACCCAGGTCTCGCTGCGCCCCACGACCGCGTTGGGCAGGTAGACGCGGAAGCAGTGGTACGTGCGCGCGATCGCGAGGTAGTCCTCTTTCGTCGTGACGCCGATCTCGTACTTCATGTTCTTCAGCGCTTCGCGCCGCGCGCCCTCGACCTCCGGATGCGCGTCGAGGTAGGCCTGCACCGCCGCACGGCTTTCCCTACGCAGCTTGCTGGAGTCGCTGCAGGCCACGACTCCCAAGGCGCACAACAGCAGGACGAGCGCGTGCCTCGCAAACATCGTCGGCAGCTTATCCAAAGAAAGCCGTGGGCCGTTAGCCATTAGCCGGTGGGCGTTTCCCCTCCTGCGTCGGGGAGCCTCAACAGATTGGTGCCGGCGAGCCCGTAGGCAAGCCGGCCTCCACGAGCTGATAGCTGACGGCCAAGAAGGGTGGCGCCCGGATCGGAGACCCGGGCGCCGGTGAATTGGTGGGGGGTACCGAAGCTCACGGCTTCGGCGTCATCGGCGACCCTCATCACGACGGTACTGCTGCGCCGGCATCGGGAGTCTTCTCCTTGCTACACGCTGCGCACGTATACGTGATGGTCTTGGCCGTCTGCTCCCCCCCCTTGTCCGGGGTGGTGGTGGTGTCCTTCTCGCCGCCGCAGGCCGCGAAGACCAGCAGGACCACCGCCAGGAAAGCGATGACTCTTCGCATCCAACTCTCCTTTCGCCCGTCATTATGCAAAGGCCGGGGGCTATAGGTTCCCGAAAGTTCCTTAAAGCAAACGCGAGGCCAGCAGGCTCCAAGCAACCTTGCACCAAAACGCCCCATGCGTGCAATCAGGCGCTCGTGCCGTTCGTCCTCTGGATCGGGCGGGGCCCTTGGCCGATGGGCGATGGGGCCGACCCGACGCTACGATGGCACGCCCTATGGTCAGCCCGGGCTACCGCTCGGACCGGGACGCTGCTGCGGATGACGGCTGGGAGCCGTTGCTGCAGCGAGGCTACCGGTACGCGCTCTCGTTGACGCACGACGAGGCGCGCGCGGAGGACCTGGTTGGCGATGCCGTGCTGGCCATGCTCGGCCGCGACGCCCCGCGCAAGATG
>JAPUHK010000121.1 GCA_027297745.1 Planctomycetota bacterium
CCTTGAAGCAGATGCGGCTGACGAACGGCCCCCCTTCGATCGTGAGCTGGTCGTTGGTGCTGGCCGGCGTGATCAGCGGGACCTCCGCCTCCCTGGCGACCAGCGCGATCACCCTCGTGTTGGACGAGGCGACGGATCCGATCACGACGTGCACGCCCTCGTTCTCGATCAGGAACTTGGCCTGGTTGCCGGCCTCCGCCTTGCTGGATTTCTCGTCTTTGAGGATCAGCTCCCAGTCGAAGCCCTGCTTCTTGAGCTCCTCCATGGCGAGCTTCATCCCGTTCCAGGATTCCTCCCCGTAGGTCGACTGATATCCCGTCATGGGCATGACGACGCCTACCTTCAGGCGGCCGCTGTCGTCCTTGCTACCGCAGCCGGCGAGTGCGACGCCGATGCAGAGACCCAGGATCCAGTTCCTCATGTCCACTCCTTGCCTGTAAAAAGGCGATTCTAGCGATCTACTGCCGGACAACCAACCGCTGCCCTGCCTCGACGGCCCTGACTTCGGATTTGGTGCCGGCGCGGTCCGGCCACCAGACCACGAGGTCCGCCTTGGCGTGCCTGCCGAGGCCGAAGTGCGCTATGGGCGGGCCGTTGTGGCCGACGTGCCCCAGGCCACAGCGGATCTCGCGGGTCTGCGTGACTCCGTCGGCCGTCGTCGCCTCGATCCGGCAGCCGATGCCGTCCCGGTTGGCGGTCTTGCCGCGGCAGACCACCTGCAGCCAGTGGTTCTTGTTCCCGACGTCGTTGCGGAACAGCGCCACGGACGGCCCCAGCTCGCGCCGCCGCGGGGCCGGCAGGCGGTTGAGGCTGCGTCCGACCAGGATGTCCTGGTCGCCGTCGTTGTCGTAATCGGCGATGCTCAGCTGGCCGGCCCCCTCCCAGTCGAAGGTGCGAGCCGCCTCGAAAGTGTGGTCGGGCCTTTGGCGGTAGAGCTTCAGCTCCTGGCGGTCGACGTAGTCGCTCGACGCGATCACGGCGTCGAGCAACCCGTCGTTGTCGAAGTCGATCCAGCCGGCGTGGATGTCGCCCTGGTTCCAGCGCTCGATACGCGGGCGCTCGAAGACCGCGCTGCGATGCTCGAACGTGAAGGCCTCCACGCCGCCGCGGTTGACCAGCAGGCTGGTCCGGTCGCTCGAGGGGCCGGCCCACCAGTGCGTGATCTCCGCCAGGATGCAGTCCTGGTCGCCGTCGTTGTCGAAGTCGGCGACGGCGCAGTCGAACGTGTTGCCGTTGGCGCGGAACGGCATCTCATCCACGCGATCCTCGCCCGTACTCCGCTTGTAAGCGCGCTTGCCCTCTTCCGGGTACTTCCCGGAGCGGTCCCGGTCCCCGTCGAAGCCCGCGCGCGCCGCCACGTCGGTGAAGGTCCCGTCGCCGTTGTTCTGCCACAGGAAGTTCCACTGCCGCCCGTAGGTGCAGACCCAGATGTCCTGCAGACCGTCGCCGTTCCAATCGCCGTGGGTAACGCCGTATGTCGGCTTGCTCGACTTGCGCTTGCCCGGCTCGTCGATCGTCAGCAGCTTCGCGCGGCGCGTAACGTCCTCGAAGCTGCCGTCGCCCTTGCCGCGGTAGAGGCGGTCGGGATAGCACGCGTATGACTGCCCATACACGCGATACCCCGAGCCCACGAACAGGTCGAGGTTGCCGTCGCGGTCGTAGTCGAAGGCGCACGCCGCGCGCACCGTCGTGCGCGGCATGTTCAGCTCGCGCGCCTTGAAGACGCCCTTCCCGTCGTTGAGGAACAGCGTGTTGGAGTGGCCGTGGTCCTTCCATTTCGCGTTCTCCGGCTCGCACACGACGCCCGCGAAGCAGTCCTGGTCGCCGTCGTTGTCGAAGTCGGCGAACAGCATGAGATCCGGGATGAACGGGAGCCCCGGCACGCGCTCGAAGCGCTCGCCCCGCTTGAGGAAGAAGTGCTCGCGGTCGAGCACCACGTCCAGCTGCCCGTCGCCGTTCAGATCCACGAAGACCGAGCGCCCGGAAGGGGGGCCATCCAGGCCGGCCTGGCCCGCCACGTTCGCGAAATCGGGGAGGAGCAGGATCAGCAGCAGGACCATAACGCAGCCGGAACTTTGGGGCGATCATAGGTGTTAGAGACCCGATATGAACCGTGTCCCGGGCGGACCCGGGAAAAGGCTGCTCCCCGAGGCTCCCCCGGGGCCACAATAGGTGCGTCATGAAGACCGTTCCGCTTCTCCTCGCCCTGAACGTGATCACGCTCGCCGGCCTGGCCCTGCTGTTCCTGCAGCAACAGGATCTGAGCGAACGGCTGGACCAAAACCGCAGCGGCACCAGCCGCTATGCGGGTGCCCGCGCTGAAGACGACAGCGCGGCCATTAGGATCCTCTTCGACGACTTCGAGGCCCGCCTGCGGAGCCTCGAGGGTTCTGGCGGGGCCCCCGATTTTCCCCCGCCTCGTGCCGGGCTGGTGGTTCTGCCCGCCGAGACGGGCTCTTCCCCGGGCATGGCGCCCACCTTCCCCGCAGAGGGGACGGACACCACCGAGGGAACGCTGAGCGGCGAGGCGATGGACGACTTCCGCCTCAACGTGAAGAAGGCGCAGGAGCTCAACCGCCGTGAGGACCGCGTGAACAGCCTGATGGACCGCTTGGACCGGTTGGCGGAGAACGGGAAGATCGCCGCGCTCGAACCGGCCCAGAAAAAGCGCACGGCCAGCCTGCTGCTGCGCTATCAGGACCGCACCCCCGAGATCTGGCGCGCCGTGATGGGCAGGCCTGGGAACGCCAACCTGCCCTGGCAGGACCGGCGCCGGCTGATCCAGGAGGCTTACGAAAGCCTGCGTGGCGAGGCGCGGGCGGAGCTCGAGCAGTTCCTGCCCCAGACGGAGGCCGAGATCATCGCGCAGGAGGGCATGTCTTTCCGCGGCTCGTCCATGCGCAGCGCCGCCCGCGCTATCGGGCGGTAAGCTGTTCCAACGAGGTTGGCGTTGCACGCGGTCTAAGATATTGATCCTAAATGGGTTATGGCGCATCGCTGCGGACGGCGCCTCCGCATTGGTCTCATATTAGTCCCGTATCTTGGATTTTGGTGCTTTTGGTTTGATGGGTCCCGGCCATGGGATAGCTTTCCAATGTCCGGGTTGCGACTCGGACACCCAAAAAATCCTTACCTCCCTCTTTACGCCTGGGTCCGCCGGCCTCTGCCCGATGCCGGCGGACCATCTTATTTAACCCCGCTATGATCCGCGCCTGTGCGCTTGGGGTTGGATGTCACTCCCTTGCTGCGGCCCCGGACGGGTATCGGCGTCTTCACAGCGATGCTGGTGCGCCACGCCGAACAGGCGGGCACCGAGGTGGCGGGCCTGGTCTCACCCTTCCGGCGCGGGCGTCTGCCAGGCGGCAACGCGGTGCGCAG
This sequence comes from Planctomycetota bacterium, assembly GCA_027297745.1. GTDB lineage: Bacteria > Planctomycetota > PLA2 > PLA2 > PLA2 > JAPUHK01. The sequence continues at coordinate 3,379 of JAPUHK010000121.1, forward strand.
CGCGCCCTGCTGGGTCCCCGGCCCACTGGCGGGGCTGTGCTTCGACTACCTGGGCTGGCCGACCGTGGAGACCTTTCTCGGTCCCCTGGACGCCTACTTGGCCACGAACTTCATCCTGCCGCCCTGCCGGGACGCGGTGGGCGCGGCTTACTTGCACGACCTCGGTCCGCTGGTCATGCCGCAGCACTACCGGGCCCGGCAGCGGGCGCGCTTCGAACGGCGCATCCGCAGCTGCTGCCGCTCCGCCCGCGTACTGATGACGCCCACGCGGGCGGTGGCCGACGAGCTCATCGATCTGGGCCTGGCACCCCGCGAGCGGATCGTGGTGGTCCCGCCGGGTTGCCCGCAGCCGCCGCTGGAGGGGCCCCGGTCCCCGCCGTCCGGCCGATACCTGCTGAGCGTCGCGAACTTCGAGCGGCGCAAGAACCTGCCGTTCCTGGTGCGGGCCTTCGCGCGCGCGGCCAGAAGCCTGTCCCATGAGTTGCTCCTGGTGGGGGCCGGGCCGTGCCGGGACGAGATCCTGGGGGCCGCGGCGCAGGCCGGGGTCAGAAACCGCGTGCGGCTCGTCGGCCAGGTGGCGCCGGAGCAGTTGCGCGGTCTCTACGCCGGCGCGGACTTGATGCTGACGGCGTCCGGTTACGAGGGCTTCGGCCTGCCCGTGCTCGAGGCCATGGCCCTGTCCTGTCCGGTGCTGGCTTCCGACATTCCCGCGCATCGCGAAGTTGCGGACGGGGCTGCACGGCTGGCGCCCGGCAACGACGAGGAGGCTTTCGCCCACGCGTTGCTCGAGCTCATGCGCGACGCTGACGCGCGCGATGATCTTGCGCGTCGTGGCACAGAGCGCTGCGCGGACTTCTCGTGGAAGGCTACGGTACGAGGCGTGCGCAGTGCCATCGAACAGGCGCAAGCGCGCACGTAACGGCGCCGCCTGCGTGGCGTGCGGGCACTAGTAGGTGATCTTGGCAACGAGGGGGTGCATCGGATTCTGCAGACCGCAGTGCATGCAGGTCAGCGCCTTGGCGGGATAGTCCCCGCCGCAGCGCGCACAGAAGAGCACGCGCAGCGTCTTCTCGCTGTGCGGCTGATGCGACCCGCACTTGAAGCAAATCACCGCTCGCGCCGGGATGACCTCCTGGCATTCAACGCAGTAGGTCACCTGGTGCAGCTTGGGGTTGCTCTTGAGGCGTGTCACTGGTCTCTCTCTCTCTTTCAATACGGAGCTGAGCAAAGGACGGGCCGGAAAAACCGAAAAGTTGCCATCCATCCGGCGGAATCCGTGCGCCGCAAGGGTTTACAACCCGCGCGTCAGTAAGGGGTCTGCCCAGAAAGCGGTATCAACCGCTAATGTGTCACGATTCAGGCCACTCCGAGTTTCCATCCGGAAGCACT
>JAPUHK010000122.1 GCA_027297745.1 Planctomycetota bacterium
GCACTGAACGCCCTGGTCATTCTCTGCATGCAGCAGGGCCAATGGAAGCGCGCTCTCCCGTATGCGGAGAGGCTCTCAAAGCTCGCGCCTCGAGCTGCGACCGCGCGAAGGATGCTGCAGCGCATCCGCATGGAGCTTGCCAGATAGGCCGACACGGCCCGGTCCGGCGCGCCTTCCACCCGCGCGCGCTTTGCGCTACTTCGCCGGGGGGTAGACCCTCTTCCAGTCCCGCTTCATGTCGACGACGAGCCAGCCGCGCGCGGGAGCCTCGTCGAGCGCCCTGTCCAGCTTGCCCACGTGCGACTTGCGGTCGTAGGCCCACTCCCGCTCGGCGTCGGTGTGATGGACGATCAGGGCGAAGCGCGGGCCCTTGCCGGCCGTCGTCCATTCGAGCATCTGGAAGTCGCCGTCGGAGTTGCCGGCCGCGAAGATGGGCCGGCGGCCGATGAACTTGTGAATGCCCACGGGCTTGCCCGCCTTGTCGTCGATGAAGTCGATTTCGGGCAGCCGGACGAGCACCGGAGCGCCGTTGCGCAGCTCGTGCTTGACCTTGATGCTGCTGCCGACCACCTGTTCGGGCGGGACTCCGTAGACCCGCTCGGTGAACGGCCGCATGAACTCGATGCCGCCGCCGGAGACGATGTAGGTCTTGAAGCCGTTCTGCCTCAGGTAGTCCAGCAGCTCGAGCATGGGCTGAAAGACCAGCTCGGCATAGGGGCGCTTGAAGCGCGGGTGCCTGGCGGTCGCCAGCCAGTCCTTGACGATGCGCTCGAACTGCTCCGTGGTCATGCCCGCGTGGGTCGCCATGACCAGCTGAAGCAGCGCCTTCTCCCCGCCGGCGAGCGCGGCCTTCATGTCGCCTTCCAGCACTCCCTTGAAGGGCTGTTGCTCTTTCCACTCGGGGTGCTTCCCGGCCAGCGCCCTGACGCGGTCGATGGCGAACTGCAACTGGAAATAGAGCGGCTTCTCCGACCAGAGCGTGCCATCGTTGTCGAAGGTGGCGATGCGTGCTGCGGGCGGGACGTAGTCCTTGCCGCCCTCTTTCGTGACGCGGCTGACGAAATCGACGACCGCTTGCTTCGCCGGGCCCTCGTTCCACGACGCCAGGGGGTCGGCCGCGGCCTGCGGCGACCGGCAGCCCACCACCGTGACAAGAAGGGCGAAGAGGGCGCCGCAGACGCGGCGCCCTCCGGGAATCAGACTAGCCACCACGGCCCTCGCTGAGTTTCGCCATGACCTGATCGAGCGCGAAGCTCGCGGCCTTCTGGCGCGGCGGGAACTCCTTGAACGTCTCGAGGAACTTCCCCACGTAGATCTGTGCAGGCGTGAGCAGGTAGACGCGATCGATAAGCCACTCGTAGTACCTGTTCGAGGTCCGGTCCGCTCGCTCGTATGGGTCGCGACGCAGGTTGAAGATCTTGGGGACGCGCAGGACCGTAAAGGGATTGGCCCACAGCAACAGCGTTCCCTTGGCGCGCTGCTCCAGGAAGACCACCTTCCAGTCCTCGTAACGCAGGCACGCCAGATCGCCGTCGTCGGTGAAGTAGAAGAACTCCTTGCGTGGGCCCTTCTTCGCCGCGCCGGTCAGGTGGGGCAGGAAGTTGTAGCCGTCCAGATGGACCTTGTAGTCGCGACCCATGGCCTCGTGGCCTTTGAGCAACTTGCCTTTGATGTCGGGGTCGCCCGCAGCAGCAAGGAACGTGGGCAGCCAGTCCATGTGGTGCATGATTTCGTTGGAGACGGAGCCCGCCTTGATCTTTCCGGGCCAGCGGACCATCGCCGGTACTCGATAGGCGCCCTCCCAGTTGGTGTTCTTCTCGCTGCGGAAGGGCGTCGTGCCCGCGTCCGGCCAGGTGTTCTGGTGGGGGCCGTTGTCGGTGCTGTAGAAGACGATCGTGTTGTCGGCGATGCCGAGCTCGTCCAGCAGCTTGAGCAGCTGGCCGACGTGCATGTCGTGCTCGACCATGCCGTCGGAGTACTCGTCCTGGCCGGAGATGCCGCGAAGCGACTTCTTGACGTGAGTCCGGAAGTGCATGCGCGTGCCGTTCCACCAGCAGAAAAACGGCTTGCCCGCCTTGTGCTGCCGCTTGATGAAGTCGATGGCCGCGGCGACGGTCTCGTCGTCGATCGTCTCCATGCGCTTTTTCGTCAGCGGGCCGGTGTCTTCGATCGTTCCGCCGGCAAAGGACTTGATCACGCCTCGCGGCCCGAACCTCTTGCGGAACTCCGGGCTCTTCGGGTAATCCTCGTTCTCCGGCTCCTCCTCGGCGTTCAAGTGGTAGAGGTTGCCGAGGAACTCGTCGAAGCCGTGGTTCGTCGGCAGGTGCTCGTCCTTGTCGCCCAGGTGGTTCTTGCCGAACTGCCCCGTCGCGTAGCCGTGTACCTTGAGCAGTCCCGCGATCGTCGGGTCTTCTTTCTGCATGCCCAGGTCCGCGCCCGGGAGGCCGACCTTCGAGAGCCCCGTGCGAAAGACGCTCTGCCCCATGATGAACGAGGAGCGGCCCGCGGTGCAGCTCTGCTCCGCGTAGTAGTCGGTGAAGATCACGCCCTCGCTCGCGACACGGTCGATGTTGGGCGTGCGGTACCCCATCACGCCCTTCGTGTAGGCGCTGATGTTGCCCTGGCCGATGTCGTCGCCCCAGATGACGAGGATGTTCGGCTTCGCGTCCTGGCCGAGCGCGTCGCCCGCGCACAGCGCGAGAATGACAAGAGCTGCGCACACGCAGCCTCGGAATGCTCTCATGCTATGTCCCTTCCTAGGTCGGTCTCTCTCCTTTGCCTGCGCGCCATTATGGCGAGCGTGACGAGCCTGGCAACTGTCAGAAGTGACAGTTGCCAGGGGAGTTTGCCCGGGATTCACGTACGCAAGTGGTCATTGCCCACCTGCGCGCGTGGCCAAGCGCTCACTCGATCAAGAAAGCTGTAGGAAGAGCTAGCAATCCCGGCAGGAGCGCAATCAGTGCGTATGTCGCTTTGGTTCTCGAGGTTCTGACGCTCAATGAGAATGTCACTCCAAAGGCGATCAGACTGAGAATCACGACACACCAAACCGAAAGTGCCCAGGCCTTTTCACCATCAGAGAAATACAGGTGGATGGACCAGCCGTAGGTAACCCAAGAAAGGAAACTCAGGAGGCCCCACAAGACCATTCTCTTACTGGTGTCCATACGGCTCAGCTTCTCTGGTCGTCTTCATGATAGTCCGCAGCGGGACCTTGACCCGCGACGTCGCTCTGCCCCCGGAGCAGGTCACCGACAGGGTCAGCGCGTCAGCCCGATGCTCTCCAAGAAGGGGCTCGAGAAGACCTCGCGCGTCGCCGTGCCGAGCAGCGACTTCCGGGCCGCAATCCAGTCCTCCACGGCGTTGCCATACATGTTCGCGACTCGCCGCGGCGTGAGCCTGTGCAGCTTTCCCCAGTGGTAGGTGTGCGGGATGTCGCTGCGCTCGAACGCCGGCCAGAGTTTCCCATAGAAGCGCCGTGCGCGGTCGCCGTACACGCCGTCCAGCTCGAGGACGCACGTCTGCGGGTACCGCGTGAAACCGAGGGTCGCGCGGGTACCCTTTACGAAGCGCATGCCGATGGCGCCCGGAAACGGCCCGTAGCGCTTGTGCGTGCGCAAGAGAAGGTCGAGGGCGTCGCTCGTGCGCTCCGCCGGCACCGCGATTCCCGAGCTCGCCAGCTTTCCCCGCGAGCTCGTGGCGGCAAACACCTCCGCCTGCGTTCCGAGCTGCGCCGCGAACGCCTTGTACTGCGACGCCAGAATGCTGGTCACCACCCGCCGGATCACGGGACCCGACGCGCCGAAAGGCAGGAGGTCGAAGAACCGGCTCAGAAACGCCAGCGCGTCGTCACCGAGGCCAACGTCGTCTTCGCCTAGCGCCGGCCGATCATAGTCGTCGCGGTAGGGCTGCTTGTACATGACCGTCACCATCGCCTCGGTGTCGCCGCCCAGGTCGTGAGGATTGATCAGCAACTCGAAGTGATGCGGCCGCACGCCGGGGCGCGGCAGGTCGAGACCGGTGAAGCTCTGCGTGTTCATCGCCTCCATCAGGTCGTCGTTCAGAGGCTGCCGCAGCCGGTGCGTCTCGAGCAAGAATCGCGGGGCGGTCGCGACCAGGAGCCCCAGCGTGACGCCGAAGCTGCCGAACCCCACCAAGGCCGCATCGAACAGGGCGTCGTCACGCACGAGGTCCGCGTCGAGCTTCTTTGCCAGGCTCGCCTTCACCACAGGGTAGGAAGCGCGCTCCAGCCAGACGGACCGCGCCTGGCCCGTCGCCAGATGGATGGCGACGACGAAGTCCTGCATCGAACCGAAATCGAGCGCCGCCCCATGCGTGCCCGTAGAGACGGCGCCCGCCAGCGTCTGGCCGTTGCTCGCCCCCGTCGTCTTGAGCGAACGTCGCTTCTTGCGCAGGTAGCGGCCAATTGCGGAGATCGTCATCCCGCACTGGAACAGAAACAGTCCGGCGGGACTGCCCTTGCGAGTGACGGTCTTTTTCACCGAGAACGGCAGCGTCAGCTGCTTCGTATTGAGCAAGAAGCCGTCTGTCGCCGCCACGGGGGAAAAAGACCAGCCGCTGCCGACCGCACGCAGGCGAACCCGTCGGCGCCGCGCACCGCGGATGAGCGTCTGCACTGTGCCCGTGGTCCGGTTGTAGCGTCGCAGCGGGTTCGATCCGCTACCGTTGCTGAGCAGGTAGACGCCGTTGATCTTCTGCCGGAAGCTCTGGTGCAGGTTTTCCCAGTGGCTGCGTTTGTCGAGGTCGGGCATCTGTCACCCCAGGTCTCCGCCGTCCTCCTCAGGTGCGGCGCATTGCCACTCGATTTCCGCTGGGGCCCAGATCCCCAGCGTCAGCGCGGCCACCAACGCGTGGCCGAGGTTCGTGTTCACGCGGACTTCGTGCAGCGCGTTGCTCTCACAGCGGTATTTTCCTTCCTGCTCCGAGGAAACGTGGACCGGGCCGCCGATGCTCCCCCACAAGAAGACGTGCTTGCTCTCCCGCTGCGTGATGACGCCGCTTCCTTCCCAGGCGCGCACACCGTAGTGCCACGAGGGCAGAAAGAAAGAGAGGCCCCAGGACAGTGCCAGCGCCACGACGTAGCCGCCGACCCAATAGAGCCATCGCTTTCCGCGACGGCTCGACGGAGCGCGATGCTCCCCTTCGTCGGCATGCGGAGTGCTCGCGGACGTGACCATGGTTTTCCTCCCATCGTGACCGGGCTACCCTTATCAATTCCGGCCGACATCCTAGGAAAACACCGGGAGCCCGGTGCCACAAGTTCATGCTCGCGCTTCTGCTACGCGAGTTTCGGCATTCCATGGACGCCACCTGCGCGCAACTCTACGGCGGCCCGTGAGTTAGGCGCGCCGCCCGTCCGCGCGCCGTGGCCTGCTAAGCATCTTGATACGCTTTCGCATCCCCCAGACGTGTGATCCCAGGGGGCACGGAGGTTGGTGATGCGCCAGGCTGCGTCGGTTGGATGTCGGTGTGGGCTGTGACCTCACAGCGCGAGTGCCACCATGGCATCTGCTATTTCAAGCACGGCGACTTCAAGTACGAGTACGTGCTGATCGATCCCTACCAGCATCAGACCGGATTCACCCACGCCGACGGCGGCAACCCCTTCGTGAGGATCGAGCGAAGCGGGGTTCTTCACATCTCGTCTGAGTACGCCTGGGACGGTCCCAGTGGGCCCGCGATCGACACCGAGAACTTCATGCGTGGCTCGCTCGTTCACGACGCGCTCTATCAGCTCATGCGTGAGCGTGTTCTCGATCACCGGAAGGATCGAAAGCGCGCCGACCAGCTCTTGCGCACAATCATCAGAGAAGACGGTATGTCGTGGATTCGGGCATGGTGGGTCTACCGCGGAGTCCGTCTATGCGGAGGTTCGGCGGCCAGGCCGTCAGGCTCGCCGTGACAGGGGCCCCCGGCGTAATGCCGGCATGGTCCCTGCGTGACGCGCACGCCGCGACCTCCCTCGAAAGGCGAATCGGTCAGGCCGCCACCACGACTACCGGGTCGCGATCACGTTTCGATTGGCGATCCCCATCTTCCACGTCAGGTCGAGGTCTACCGTGTGGTAGGGCTTCTTGCGGAACCGCGGCTCGCGCCCGCTCCCCTTCTTGAATTTCCTGTCGAGATAGATGCGTGCCTGGAACTTGCCGGACGGCAGGCTCTGTTTTTCCAGCGCGAAGCGGTGTCGTTCCGATCCCGGAACGAGATAGAGATAGAGGCGTGCCATGGCGCCCTTGGGGCCTCCGACCCGGGTCGTCGCGGCGCAGCGCCGGTCTTCCCAGCGACCGGCCGCGTCATCCCACGCGTGGATGTCCAGCCTGACCGCGTTCCCCTTCCAGGACTTGGGGCTCACGAGCTTGATGAAGTTGTCGGACAGCAGCGAAACCTCGGCGCGCGCGACCGGAAGGTCTTGTTCCTTCTTGTAGCCGTCCGAGACGGTCCGGGCCCAGTCTTCGATCCAGATGCGCCAGCGCTCGTAGGTCTCGTCGCCCGGGACCAGCTTCATCCCGCCTTCGTGCTTCTTCTGCAGCGTCGGTTTGGCGAGCAGGAGGCTCTTCAACGGGTTCTTCCGGTTCAGAAGCCCGTGGTCTACGAGCAGGTCCATCGTCGCCGCCGGATCTGTGGGCACGATCCACGTGACGCGCTCCCCGAACTCCTTCACCCATTTGGCATTCTTGGTCCCCGGCCGGTGGCAGGACGCGCAGCGCTCCCGGTCGGCCCAAACGAGTTCCTCGAACGCGCCCAGAATGCGCGACTTCCGCGCGTGCCGGATGACGGCGTCGGGTCGCTTGGGACGCGCGAGCTTCTTCTCTAGCGGCGGCGCGTTGCGCAGCTCTGGATCCCGTGCCGCCTCGAGGATCCAGGTCTCGAACGCGGCCAGCTCTTCGGCTCGGCGCACGCTGGGCAGCGGCGCCGGCTTGGGGGGCTTCATGCGGATCAGCTCGAGGATGCGGCTCTGCGCCGGGTCCTCGAGGTCGATCAAGCCTTGATCCCGCAGGGAGAGGAACGTGTCGCGGGCGGTCGGACGGATGTAGTCCTTCAGCTCGACCGCGGCCAGGTGGCACTCCGTGCACGAGCTCGGGTCCTTGGAACGGAAGATCGGCAGGATCCTGCTCCTGAACACGTCGTCCGCGGGGGTGGCCTCCTTTGCGCCGACGTCCGCCACGAAGAGCAGTGTGAGGCTCGTCAGGGCGGCAACCAGCAACCAGGCACCTTTTCTGCGCATCGCTGTCTCCGACGATGACCAGTCTAGGGCAGGCGACCCGCAGGCGCAGAAAAGTTAGACACTCCGCGCTCGCCAGTACCCTCGAGGCAAGTCGCTTCGCGAACTACCTCACCCGCTCCTGGGCGGCGAGGACCGACTTGAACGCCCTCGCCAGCTCCGCGGCGGGGCCGGTGCGCCAGTAGTGGGTGAAGTAGAACGCGGGCTGCTCGCCGATCATGTGGTTGTGCAGGGCGACGACG
>JAPUHK010000123.1 GCA_027297745.1 Planctomycetota bacterium
CTGGCCCGAGTGGTCGCCGGCCGCGCGCACGGCGATCCGCAAGCTGGCCGCGCAGTTCAAGCCGAGCTTCCAGCCTCCCCAGGGCAAGTTCAGCGCGTGGCACTATTTCGTGATCGAGCGTAGCGCGAACCCCGCGGCCTATCGGTACACCAAGCCCGTGGTGGTGCTGATCGACGCCGGCTGCTTCAGCGCAACCGACATCTTCGTCGGCGCCTTCGCTGCCCGGCCCGCCGGCGTCAAACTGGTAGGCACGCCCACGAGCGGCGGCAGCGGGCGAGCGCGCGGCCACACACTCGCGCACAGCGGCATCCGGCTGCGCGTCTCTTCGATGGCCTCCTTCCGCCCCACGGGCGACGTCTATGACACGAACGGCATCCTGCCGGACGTGATCGCACGGCCCGCCGCCGCGGACTGGGTCGCCGGCTCGGACACCGTGTTGGAGGCGGCGCTCGAAGCGCTAAAGTGAGCACTGTAGGCAGTGCGATGTCCGAAGAGGTTTCCGACGAGCAACTCTGGAGCTGGATCGACGCCGAGGCTCCCGAGCTCGAAGAGCATCTGGCGCGCCATCCCGGGGACCGGGAGCGCGTCGAGGCCATTCAGAAGACCCTGAAGAACGTCGCCTTCGGCTCCGCGCCGCCGCAGCCGCGCGTCCCGGAGCACATCGGCAACTACAAGATCCAACGCGTGCTTGGCGTGGGAGCGATGGGCACCGTCTATGAGGCGGAGCAGCAAAACCCGCGGCGTCCGGTCGCGCTCAAGGTGATCCATGCCGGCCTGCAGGGCAGCGACCGCATCCTGCGCTACTTCCGGCGCGAGGCGCAGGTCCTCGCCCGGCTCACGCACCCGGGCATCGCCACGATCTACGAGGCGGGGCAGACCGAGGACGGCGAGCCGTTCTTCGCCATGCAGCTCGTGTCCGGGACGACGCTCGACCGCCACCTGAAGGAGGCGGCGCCGGACCTGCGCACGCGCCTGCGCCTGGTGCAGCGCGTCGCCGCGGCCGTGGACGAGGCCCACCGCCGCGACATCGTGCACCGCGACCTGAAGCCGTCGAACATCATGGTCGACGACGGCGGCAACCCGATCGTGTTGGACTTCGGACTGGCGCGCCTCTCGCACCCCGGCAGCGACACGCTGTGGTCCGCGCCGGGATCGCAACGGCTGGTGGGCACGCTACCGTACATGAGCCCGGAGCAGGCGCGCGGCCTCGCGGACGAGGTGGACCAGCGCAGCGACGTCTACGCGCTGGGCGTGATCCTCTACGAAGCGGCTACGGGCGAGCGGCCGTACGACCTCAAGGACCTCTCCTTGCCCGACGCGGCGAAACGCATCTGCGAGCAGGCACCGCCCAAGCGCAAGGAGCTGCGGGGCGACCTGGAGACGATCGCACTCAAGGCGCTGGAAAAAGACCCGGGCCGGCGCTACGCGAGCGCCGGTGAGCTCGCGGCGGATCTCGACCGCTATCTCGCCGACCGCCCCATCCAGGCGCGACCGCCCGGCACGCTCTACCGTCTGCGCAAGTGGGCGGTGCGCCATCGCGTCGCGGTGGCCATCGCGGGCGTCGCCCTTACTGCGGGGGGCCTCGGCATCGGCCTGTCGAGCGGTGCCGGTCCGGACCTGTTCTCTCCGATCGTCGGCGGGCACGGCGAGCAGGAGCGTTCGCCCTTCGACGCGATTCGTTGGGAGACAGACGTCCCCCTCGTACGCGTCGACCGTCGCTTGTACGAGGTGGAGTCCATCGAAGGCCACCGCCTCGGCCTCGTCCTGGAGTTCTGCAAGCAGACAGCCGGCGCGCTCTGGCGCAAGCGCTTCAACGAAGATCTCGTGCAGGTGCTCACGCGCATGGGCAGCGAGCCTGGCGAGACCGTGCGGCTGCAACTCTGGGACGTCGAGCTCGGGCGCAGCGTGGAGCTCCCCCGCGTGGCGATGACGCGCCAAAAGCGGCGCATCATCCGCAACGACACCTTCCGCTCGCCGTTCGCCGCGATCCGCTGGCGCGGGGACGTGCCCGAAGTGCGGATCGGCGGCGATTGGTTCATGCTGCTAGCCGTCGAGGGCATCGAAGTGGCCGACCTGAAGGCCACCGCGGAGCGCCAGAGAAACGACTGGAAGCGCGCGTTCACTTTCTCGCTGGTCTATGTGCTCCTGGACCACATGCGCACCTCGCCAGGGGAGACGGTAGCGCTGGACCTGCGGGATCTGGAGACGGGAGAGCTGCGCCAGGAGGCGATCGTGCCCATGACGGAGGACAACGGACGCCTGCTCGATGAAGCGTGGGGCCGCGAGTGACGCAGGACGATCTGACCCCTTCGTTGGTGCAGAGTCTGCGCGCGGGCGACGGCGGCGCCGGCGAGCTCCTGGACCGCCTGTACCGCGAGGCGCTGGTGCGGTTCGCGTGGGGCTACGTGCAGGACGCCCAGGAGGCGGAGGACGTAGCGCAAGAGGTCTTTTGCAAGGTGATGGAGAGCGACCTGGTGCCGGACTACTTCCGAGCGTGGGTCTATCGCATCGCCCGCAACCTGTGCCTGAACCGGCTGCGCTCGCGCGGGCGCAAGCGCGACCGGGAGCGCCTGGCCACGGGCATGGACGTAGCCCGCGCGACGGCCGGGGCCTTGACCCATCTGGTCGACGAGGAGCGGCGCGCGCGGCTCGCGCAGCAGCTTGCGCGGCTCGGAGACGACGAGCGCGAGATCCTGCGCCTGCGCTATGCGGAGGACCTGTCGCGCGCGGAGATGGCTGAGGTGCTGGAGCTCGACGAGTCGGTCGTCAAGTCACGCCTGTACGAGGCCGTGAAGGTGCTGCGGCGCGCCTCTCTCAACGACCAGGCCTAGGGACTCAGCATCACCATCCAACCCATGTTGTCGTGCACCCCGCACTGATAGAAGAACTGCGCGGGGAGCGTGCCGTCCGGCGTGAAGGTGATCGTGCCGACCGTGATCATGTCGCCGACGACGCCCGTCGTGATGCGACCGGGGAACCCGGCGCCGCCCACGGGGTCCGGCGTGAAGAAGACCGGGTGAGTGGGCGTGTTGATGATGAACATGTAGGTCTCGCCAATCGTCAGGTTGATCACGCCGCCCTGCACGCCGTCCACGACGAGGCCGACCGGGTC
>JAPUHK010000124.1 GCA_027297745.1 Planctomycetota bacterium
TCAGCACTCGCGCGGCCGGGTCGATCTTGAAGTCCCCGTATTCGATGGCCCACATGCGAGGTGAGCCAGCGCCGCTGCTTGCTCTTCCAGAGATAAGACCGGAAGCGCATGAAGTCGCCGTTCGCGCTCATGCCGCCGATATCGAACTGCTGCACGGAGCCGATCTTGCGGTTCAGGCGGCGCTTGGCGAGCTTGCTGCGGCGCTTGATCTTGAGCATCGCGCTCTTGACGTCCTCTTCCGTGATCAGCGCCATGCCCTTGACGTTGTGGCCATCGTACTTGGTGGGCCCCAGCGTGTACCAGGTGTTGCGCTTGAAGTAACGGATCGTGAACTTCCGCTTCAACTCTCCCGCACGGTCATACTGCTTGATGTCCCCGACGCCGGGCTGGGAGCGGGCTTTCACCTTCCAGCGTTTTCCGGCCGGGATCTCGCAGGCCAACAGCCTGCGAAAGCGGACCACCCGCGTGCGGAACTTCGGTTTGAGCCTCAGCTGCTTGTGCTGAAGCGCCACGTTCACGGCGTCGTTGTAGAGCGTGTCGTCCGTGGTCTGTTTCAGAAGGGCGGACAGCCTGGGTTTGGCCTCCTTGAAGCTCCCGGCCTCGACGAGCTTGACGATCTCGTCGAGCTCTTTGTGTTGGCTTTGCCCCCGGCACAAGGCACCCAGAAGGAGCAAGACCGCAAGAGCCCGCATCGAACGGCGCAGCGGCGGAGGGGCCTCAGCGGCGGGCGGCACCAAGGCCGGCCCGGTAGGGAGACCGGCGCCCCTTGGACGGGCCGTCCGCCTCCATCCAGAGCCGTGTCTTGTGCAGCTTCATCTGGCGCAACGCCGCCTGCATGATCGAGTAAGCGTGCGGAGGCGGCCACTCCGCTCGCTCCGCCACCCAGCGCGCCTTCCGGAAAGCGGCGTAGTAAAGCCTCTTGTTCAGGAGCATCTGCGCCTGCATCTGCCCCAGCAACAGCGGATCCTGCCCTTCGAGCTTCTCCTCGACCTGCTGCAGCCGCCGGACCAGGCGCGGGTCCTCCTTGACCACCGCAAAGGTCGCGGTGACGGGCCGCCCCTTCTTCGGATAGTAGCCCCAGGTGACGGTCTTGCCTTCCTTGACGGCCGACACTACCGCGGCCGGCATGGGCTGCACCGTTTCGAACTCTTCGGGTTCGAACGGCGCCTCGTGCAGCACCTTCTTGCCTAGCCGGAACTGCACGGTGCCGCCGGGCTTGAAGTCGGACGTGACGTCGATGCGGTACTGATCCAGGTCGTAGCGCCGGACATCACGCCGCGGATAGAGGGCGATGACAGCCTTCTGCTTGCTGCCGCCGCGGTATTGCTCCTTGGGCGCCGGTTCCGTCAGCTCGATCCCCAACTCCTTGGCTAGCACGGCGACGATCGCGGGGTCGGCCGCATCCTTCGCCTTGAGCTTCTCGTCGAGGCGGCGCTCCTCTCCCTCGGCGAGGTCGACGTCCAGGACCAGGTCCTCAAAGCCGTCCCGGCGCAGCGTGACCGCGTGCTTCCCGGGGGTGACTTCAAGGCCGGCGACCGGCGTCGTGCCCACGAGCTTGCCGTCGAGCGACACCTCGGCTGCAGGAAACGCGACTACAGCCAGCCGGGCCGGTTGCGTCTGCGCCGGCAGAGGGTCGGTTTGAGTTTCGGATGCGCAGGCCGCGAGGACTGCCAAGCACAGCAAGAGGGCGGACGGCCCCCATGAGAAGGCTCCCTTATTCCGCATCCTTTCATTAGAGCGCCGCTCTCCCGCGAACACACCCATTTCTGGCTCCGCAGGGCGACCGGCGGCGGGATCCCTTGCGGGGCCCGCCGTGATCTGGAGCTACTCCGGCAGACCCCAGAGCTGCCACGCCGCCCAGTACGAGGGGTGCTTCCACTTTTTCTTCGAGCGCACGTGAGCCTGGGCCTTCATGAGCGCCGACGCCGCAGGCGCCCCCCGCTTCCACAGCTGGAAGAACTTCTTCATCAGCGCCTGCGTGGCTTTGTCTTCCACCGGCCACAAGCTGACGATGACGCGGGGGGTTCCGGCCAACATGAACGCTCGTGTCAGGCCGATCAGGCCCTCACCGCGCACGATCTTCCCTTTGCCCGTTTCGCACGCGGACAACACGACGAGATCGGCCGCGAAGTTCATGCGCATCACGTCGAACGCAGTCAAGTTGCCGCCCGTGATCGCCAACGAGGACAGCGTGGGGCGCTCCCGGTCGATCAGGCCGTGGCAGGCGAGGTGGACCGCGCGCCACCGCTTGCGCTTGGCAAGGGCCGTCTCGAGCCCGGCTTTGGTCGCGTCCTCGCCCAGGAGCACGACATCGCCCACGGCTTTCGCCTCCGTGCGCGTCTCGGGCAGGCGCTCCAACTCCCCCGTGTACACGGGGTCGCCCAGCGCGAGCACTTTCTTCCCCCGCTCGTGCCGCTCACCCCGCAAGAGAGCGAGGGTCGTCCCGGAAGGGACGTATGCCACGGCACGTGTACCGACAAGCATGCTGAACGGAATGTAGGAGAGTGGGCCGTCCGGTGAGATCAGGATGCGCTTGACGCCCGCTTCGAGGGCCAACGGCTTGATGAGCAACTCCCGGAGTTGCTCGATCCGCCCGGATGGATCCTCCTCGGTATCGTCCAACACCAGGGCATCGCATGCGTCCACGATGGCCTCCCGCTCGCCCAGCTGGACCACCCGCGCCGTGCCCGCCGTGATGACGAGGGCCATGGCTTTGCGCGAGAAAACCGCATAGCTCACCAGCACCTCGTCCTTGGCGAGGGTGCCCTGAAGCTCAGCCAGCGCCACGGGGCTGGGATAGAGCAGCCCGGCCGACGCTTTGGCATCGCGCTGGATTTTCTGGATGACGTCCCGCATCTTCTCCTGGGCGACGTCCAACTCTTTCTTGCGGGACCGGGCCTGCTTGAGGTCTTTGACCTGCACGGCCTCCTGATGCCGGGCGCGAGCCGTGTCCATTGCCTTGCGTACGAGCGCTTCTTCTTCGCGCAGACCCTCCGGAATCGCGGCGCTGCGTAGCTGTGCCCTGCCGCCGAGCGCTTCGAGCAATCCTCCCGCGCGGCCGGTCTC
>JAPUHK010000125.1 GCA_027297745.1 Planctomycetota bacterium
GAGAGGGCCCGGGGTGGGTGACTGCCCCAGGCTACCCGACATTTCTAACTTGCGGGGAACCCGACATTTCTATTTTGCAGCGACACGGACCCAACTACGGCGGGTCGGATGCCCGGACCGGAGGAAGACCAACGCCGCAACGCCTCGGCAAGACGCCTGTCCATCGGGTACAGCCCATGCGTGTGATCGTCACCGGAGCGGCGCAGGGCATCGGCGAGTGCGTAGCGCGGATGCTCGCGAAGGACGGCCACGCTCTGGTGCTCGCCGACATCCAGGAGAAGAAGGTCGCAGCGGTCGCTGCCGAGCTGGGCGCACAGGCAGTTCGTGTCGAATCTCCGACCCCGCTTCCTGTCTCGCCATGGTCGCCGTGGCACAGCAGCAGCTAGGCGGGCTTGACGCCGCGGTGCAGGTCGCCGGTCTCGACGCACCGCCCGGTACCTTCGACGGCGCCGACGACGACCTTTGGCGGAAGGTGATCGACGTCGACCTGTCGGGTCCGTGGTGGGTCGCCAAGGCCGCCGTGCCCGCGTTCGAAGCCTCGGGGGCAGGGAGGCTCGTCATCATCAGCTCGGTGTCAGCTATGACCGCGGAGGTGGACACCACCCCGGCCTAGAACGCGGCCAAGGCGGGGCTGCACGGTCTCGTCGTGGCACTGGCGAGCGAGCTCGAGGGCCGCCGGCATCCTGGTAAACGCCATCGCCCCCGGTTCCACGGGCACGACAGGCACGCCCATGTCCGAGGACGAGATCCGGGTGCACGATGCCTTCTTCCCGCTCGGCGTCAGTGGACCGGAGCCCGTCGCCCAGATGGTCCGCCATCTGCTCGGACCCGGCGGTGACTGGATCAGCGGGTCGATCCTCAATGTGAGCGGCGGCGAGTGGAAGGGACGATGACGCCGGGTCGACGCGAACCGGCTGGCGAGAGAACAGAAGAATTCGACCCGGGCTGCCACGGGGTCACGGCGCCCAATGAGAATTGGAATCCTGTGGTGGCCCAGGACAGAATCGCGGGCCAGCGAAGCTGGCCAAGCGCTAGCCAAGCGAAGCTTGGCCGCGAACTGTCGACACCTTGATACCAGTCCGATTCCACGGAAAATATCCCTTGAAATCCTGATCAGTATCTATTAAATACTGATCTTGTTATGCCGGGAATAGCACTAGACGGGAAGAGCAGGCGGCGCGCCTCGCCGAAAGCGAGGACCGTCCCGCATCCCGCCGGGATCTTCGATCCCGTGGCCCGCGGGCTCGACATGATCGGCGACCGCTGGACCCTCGTCCTGGTGCGGCACCTGCTCGACGCGCCGCGCGGCTTCCAGGAGATCCGGAAGCGGACCGGGATCGCGCCGCGCGTGCTCTCCAGCCGCCTGCGCGGCCTGGTGGCCGCCGGCTTCGTGGAGACGGTCGCCGACGGATCGCGTTCGGTCTACGCGCTGACCGAGCAGGGGCATTCGCTCAAGCCCATCATCACGTCGGTCGCGCGCTGGTGGATCCGCCACGGGTTCGTGGACCTCGCGATCGATGCCGAGCGTTTCACCGAGACCTCCGCCCAATCCGTGATGGACGCGCTGCCCTTCATGGTGCGCGAAGAGCGCGCCCGCGACGTCGACATCACCTTCGAGGTTCGGCTGTCGGGCACCGGCGGCGGCGTGTGGGCGGTGCGAATCGCCGACGGGGGCTGCACCGTCACGAGCGGCTTCGCCAAGCGGGCCGACGTTCGTTACACGGCCGAGGCGCGCATCTGGTGCGGCCTCGCCCTCGGCCTCGCCAACGCCAGCGATCTGCACAAGCGCGGACTCATCACCAAAGAGGGCAGCCGTCAGGCCATGGACCACTACTTCCACCAGGTTGCCGAGACCCCTCCCGGCGAGGGCATCTTCGTGGAGACTGTTGGCGCTTCGACGCCGACGAACAGCGAAAGGAGCACGACGTGATTTCGTTCAAGCTGGAAGAAGAGCAGGAGATCGCCCGCGACGCGCTACGCGATTTTGCGGCGGAGGCCATGCGCCCGATCGCGCGCGAGTGCGATGAGACATCGGCGATCCCGGAGGAATTCCTGGCGCAGTCCTGGGAGCTGGGGCTGGTCTCGACGCAGATTCCCGAAGCGTACGGCGGCGGCGGCGAGGCCCGTTCTCCCGTCACGAACGCCATCGTGCTCGAGGAGCTCGCCTGGGGAGACGCCGCGCTCGCGCTGGCAGCGGTGGCACCGGCCGGCTTCGCCTACGCGATCGCGGACCAGGGAACCGAGGCGCAGAAGCAGAAGTATCTGCCCATGTTCTGCGGCGAGGACTACTGCGCCGCGTCGCTCGCAGTCAACGAGCCCACCGTCTGCTTCGACCCGCTGACGCCGCGAACCGTGGCCGAGCCGAAGAGCGACGGTTTCGTGCTTTCGGGAACGAAATGCTGCGTGCCCATGGGAGACCGCGCCAGTCACTTCCTGGTGGTCGCGCGCAACAACGGCAGCCTCGACGCCTTCGTCGTCCCCCGCGATGCCGAGGGCCTCTCCGTCTCGGACAACGAGTTGAACCTCGGCCTGAAGGCGCTTCCCACCGCAACGCTCGAGCTCGAGCGCGTGGAAGTGTCCGCGGCCGACCGCCTGGGCGGCGAGGAGGGCTGTGACGTGCAGCGCGTGTTGGACGGCTCGCGGACCGCGCTGGCGGCGGTGATGGTCGGCCTGTCTCGCGCCGCGCTCGAGTACGCCGTGCCCTACGCCAAGGATCGCGTGGCCTTCGACCAGGCCATCGCGCAGAAACAGGGCATCGCCTTCAAGCTGGCCGACATGCACATCGAGACGGAGTCCACGCGCTGGCTGGTGTGGAAGGCCGCGGCCCAGCTCGAGCAGGGCGTCTCCGCCACGCGCGCGGCGCATTTCGCGCGCGGCTATGCCGCCGACCAGTCGATGTGGATCACCGACCAGGGCGTCCAGGTCCTCGGTGGCCACGGCTTCATCCGCGACAACCCCGTCGAAATGTGGTTCCGCAACGCTCGAACCGTCGGTGTCCTCGAAGGCACCGTCTGCATCTGAGAAAGGAAGACTCCCATGATCGACTTTGAACTGACGAAAAATGACCAGAAGATCCTCGACGAGGTTCGGAGCAGGGCGCTCGTCTGCCGCAAGTACGCGCGGTACTACGACGAGAACGAGCACGAGTTCCCGCCGGACGAACTCGAAGAGGCGAAGGGCCAGCCGGAGATCTTCAGCATGCTGGGCGAGCGCACGGAGCGCGATACGAGCTTCGGCGCGTTGAGCATGCTGATCTTGGCGGGCCAGACCTGGGGCGACTACTCCGTCCGCATGCGCCGCGCCAAAGGCGGCCTCGGCAACGCCGCGCTGCAGGCCGCCGGGACACCGGAGCAGACCGAGAAGTGGGGCGACCGGACCCTGGCGATGGCGATCACGGAGCCCGGCTGTGGCTCCGACCCGTCGATGGTGCAGTGCACGGCGGTGCTCGACGGCGACGAGTGGGTGATCAACGGCGAGAAGATCTTCGTCACCACCGGCTGCCGCTGCGACGGCGTGGTCGTCTGGGCCACCATCGACAAGTCGGCCGGCCGAGCGGGCATCAAGTCCTTCCTCATCGAGAAGGAAACGCCGGGCTTCGTCGTCACCGGGAAGGAGAAGAAGCTCGGCATCCGCGCCGACGACACCGCGACCTTCGTCTTCACGGACTGCCGCATTCCGCGGGGGAACCTGCTCGGCGGCAAAGAGGAGGTACCGACGAAGAGCTCGGGCGGCTTCAAAGGCGTCCTGAAGACCTTCAACATGACGCGTCCGGCGGTGGCCGTCATCGGCCTCGGCATGGCCGAGGCCGCCATCGACTTCACGCGCGACGCCCTGCAGGAGTCCGGCTTCGAGATCAGCTACGGCGGCCGCCTCGGAACCCTGCCGGCAGTCGTCGAGAAGTTCCAGAAGCTCGAGGCGAACTGCGAGGCGGCCCTGCTCACGATCCTGCGCGCCGCGTGGCTGTCCGACGAGGGCGAGCCCAACAACACCGAGTCATCGGTTTGCAAGGCCAAGGCCGGCCTGGCGGTGCGCGAGATCACCCAGGGCTGCATCGAGATCCTGGGGCCCATGGGCATCTCGCGCGAGCACCTGCTCGAAAAGTGGTTCCGCGACACCCGCATCACGGACATCTACGAAGGCACGGGCGAGATCCAACGCATGATCATCGCCCGCGCACTGCTGGGATACACCCGGAAGGAGCTGAACTAGCGCCAGGCGGGATGTGATGAACACCGCCTGGGGGGCGGTGCGGGTGACCTGCCCGCATCAACGGGTCCAGGTTCGAAGTGGGTCTACGCAGCTTCGGAGCCTGACCCCTTGGTTGATCCAGCCGGGTGCTTTTCTTCTCAGGCTCGTAAACACGGATCGGGCTGTAGTCCCTGGATCCGCGCCGACCCGGCTCGTTTTTGAAGGTTCGGCGGCGCACCCGCCGGGGGCCCACTGACCGAAGTAAAGGCCGGACGGAACCGCGAGTCGCACCGAGCTGCTTGCCATAGAGCTTCCCACAGCCGATCCATGGATTTCAGAATCGCGTGAGGATAGTTAAATCAACGCCCCTTTTGGCGACGCGGCGAGGCTATAGGAGGACATGAAAGCGGGCGGTTGGAGAGGTCGAGCCCCAG
>JAPUHK010000126.1 GCA_027297745.1 Planctomycetota bacterium
TGGAGGAGCAGGTCGCCTTCCTGCAGGACGACGAGCTGCGCACGGAGCTCGAGCGGCTCGGCGGCGAGCTTCGGACGGCCCGGCAGCGGGCGCTGGAGTTCCTGTTCGACGCAAAGCGCTACCCCGTCCCGAAAAAGGCCAGCAAGGGGTGGCGGGTGGGTATCGACCTGCAGTCGGGCCACGAGGAGATGGAGCGCCGCGTGTCCGCCGCGATCGTGCTCCACAACCGCGTGATGCAGCTGTTGGCGAAGCAGCTCGAGGTCAAGACGCGCACCGTGGGGGCGAGCCGTCCGACCCTGAAGCCGCCTGCGGAGGTCAGGACGGTATCCGTCTACGGGATCCTCGTGATCGACACCGGCGTCGCGAAGTTCCTGAAGTCGTACCGCGCGAGCTTCGACCCGTGGCGCAAGCTGCGCGGACGTGCGCTGCCGGCAGGCCGCGACGTCTTTTTGTACGCGCTCGGGAACCTGTCGCGCGAGAAGTGGAAGGAGGCCGCCGCCTCCGGCCGCACGCTCCAGGGGGCGGAGGGCATCGTCTGGGAGGCCCTACGCGCGGCGGCGCTGCTCAACTGGAACGAGCGCTTCAAGGCGCGCCACGACAACAACGAGCATCAGGGCATGCGCGTGCTCAACGCCTACCGCGTGAGCCTCGGCCTGCCGCCGCTTACGCTCAACAAGAAGTTGCACTACATGGCCGGCGACTTCGCGACGCAGATGAAGCGCTTGCGCTTCTTCAGCCACAACCATCCGGCCGACCCGTCGCGCCGCACGCTGGGCCGCCGCGCGAAGCGGGCCGGCTACAAGGGCCTGGCCGGGGAGAACGTGAGCAGCGAAGGCAACGCGGCCAAGGCCGTGTGGAATTGGCGCGCCGACGGGGCGCACCACAGGCTGCTGGTGCTGCCCTACTGGCGCGCTGCAGGTTTCGGCTGCCCGCGGCCGTCCGTGCTCAACGTCGGGACGTCGACGCGCGCGGGGATCCATCCCCTCTACGGTGTCGGCCGCCCGCGCCGGCGCTAGGGCGTCAAGAGCGCGCCGGTATTCAAGTACGTGTCCGCCGGCCGCCGGTCTAGTCGAAACGGCTCAAGCACAGGAAGCCGATGGGATGGCGCGTGGCGCCGTCGAGCGTCAGGTCGCACAGCACTTCGCCGAGCACGGAGGCGAATTTGAAGCCGTGGCCACTCAGGCCGGCAGCGAGCGCGACCTGCGGGTGCCGCGGATGGCGGTCGACGATGAAGTGTTCGTCCGGGGTCATGGTGTAGAAGCACACTTCGTGGTGCGTCGGTGTCGTGGAGGCGCCGGGCAGGTGTGCAGCGAGGAAAGCCACCACGCGCGCCTGCTCTTGCGCGTCGATCCCGCGGTCGGCTGTGAACGGATCGTCCACCTCCGTGCCGCCGCTGTGCTGCGCCAGCTTGAGGCCCAACTCGTCGATCTTCGGGAAGCCGTAGAAGTGCCCGTCGTCGAGCTCGAAGTAGAAGCAGGGGAGACCCCCGTCGACCGTGTGCTGCTCGACTTCCGTGGCGAACCAGAACTGCGCCTTACGCAGCACCCGGAACGGCACGCCGAGATCACCGAGCAGATCGGCGGCCCAGGCGCCGGGCGTAACGACGAGACGCTGCGCCCGGAGCCGTGCCGACTCCGTCTGCACCTCGACGCCGTCACCGTCGGCGGACCAGCCCACGACGGCTTCGCCGATGCGCAGCTCCGCGCCGTGCGCTTGCGCCAGCGCCGCGTGCGCACGCACGCACTCCTCTACGCTCAGGAGCCCCGCCTGCCGTTCGAAGACCGCGGTCATGGACTCCGGCCAGGCGAGGCCCGGAAGGCCGCCGCGCTCGATCTCTTCGACGTCGAGCCCGTGTCGGCGCGCGGCCTCGAGCACGCCGGAGACGACCATGCCGTCGCGCGCGCCGATCTGCACGACGCCGGTCTCGCGGTAAAGCGGGGCGCCCTTCTCCTTCTCGAGCTCCAGCCACAGCTCGCGGGCCCGGCGCAGGAGCGGCACGTAGTCCGGGTGCTCGAAATAGGCCAGCCGGATCATGCGCGTCCGGCCGTGCGAGCTGCCGCGGTCGTGGCCCGGTGCGAAGCGGTCGATGCCGACGACGTTCGCCCCGCGCCGCGCGAGGTGGTAAAGCGCCGCGCTGCCGGCACCACCGACGCCCAGAACGATGCAGTCATACGTCAAGCCGTCCGGAGGCTATCACGCGGTAGGGAGGCCCGCGGGGAAGGGCGGCGTTGCTTCCCGTAGGATGCGCGCCCCGTGTGGAAGCACGCGCTCCTGATTCCGCTCGCGTTCGCCGTTGTAGCGGCGGGCAACGTGGTCTACCTGACGGCGGACCTGCCCTTCGTCTGGGAGGACCTGAGATGGATCGGGCACGCGTCGTTCGACGCGGACACACTCCGCGCCTGCCTGCCCTGGGAAACAACGGGAAGCGGGGGCTTCGCCGACCGTCCCGTCGAGCGGTTGTCCCTTGGGGCGGTGCGCGCCGTTGCGGGACAGCAGAGCGCCCTTCCGTACTACGTCCTGAAGGCTGCCTTCCTGGCCGGCCTGGTGTTTCTAGCGACTTGGTGGTCCTGGTGCTTGCAACGCAACTGGCTGGCGACGTGCCTGACGGGATTGCTGCTGGCGCTCGGCTATCCGCTCATCGCCTCCAGCGTGTGGATCTGCGACTTCGACGTCCCGGCCCAGCTGATCGCCTTGGCGGCGATGATCGGCCTGTTCCAGCTCGAGTCGGGCGGCGATCGTTCCCGGGGGCGGTGGGTCGCGCTCCTGAGCGCTGTGGTCCTGGCCGCCGCGCTCGCTTCGAAGACCAAGGGCACAGCCAAGAGCGTGCCGCTGGTCGCGATCGTTCTATTCGGCCTCCACCTGGCGCGGACGCGCACGCTGGACGTGCGGCGGCTGGCCGGCGCTGTACTACTGACGGCCGTCGTATTCCTACCCAACCTGCTCGCGCCTACCGCCTACCCGTACGGCCCCAGCGCCGCGGTGGCGGGTGGGCTGCTGGCGCTGCTGGCGGAGAGCCTCACGCTGCCCCTGGCTCTCGTGCTGGCGGCGGCGCTCCTCTACTGCGTCTTCAAGCGGCGCTCGAGCGTCGCCACGTTCTTCTTCGCTTGGACCGCGGTCGCGATGGCGTCCTGGTGGCTGTACCCGTTCCCGGAAGTCCGCTACGTCGGCGCCGCCTACATTCCGTTCGTGCTCGGCGGCGTGCACTGCGCCGCGCAGTTGTGCGGCTCCGTGATCCGGCGCCCCCTGGTGCGATGGTGCCTGCTCGCGCTCCTGCTCCTGGTCTTTGCCGGCAACGCCGTTCGCAAGCAGATTCGCTGGAGGCTCGACCTGCGCTTGCATAGGGCGCAAGCACAAGCCGTCGAGGTGCTCGAGTCGAGGGGGGTGCGCGGGCCTCTGGTCTACCGCTACTGGCGTGACCTGGGCCTGCCGTGGAAGACCGGTGTGGAGATCCTCGCCATCAGCGAGCCCCTGAAACACGTGCGCGGACCCCTGCCCGGGCAAGTGCCCGCGGGCGGCTGTTGGGTGCTCTCGCAGTTCCCGCCAAAAGACGGCAAGTTCGAAACCGTCACGCCCGCGAGCGAGCGCCTGATCGACAAGCTCGGCGACGCGCTCTATCCCCAGGCCCCCTTCAGCGGGGCCTTCCACCTGTACGAGATCGCGCGCTGACGCCAGCTGCCGAGCCGGTGCGGTGAGGCATGTCCTGCGCCGGGCGCGCCGTGACTACTTGATCTGCTTGTTTGCGTCCTTGAGCCAGGGCGCCGGGCCGCCCGGCCTGTAGCCCGACCTGCCGATCACCTTCTCCTGCGCGTCGAGGAAGAGGACCGTCGGAAAGCCGCTGATGCTAAAGCGACGCTTGAGCTCGTCGTTCTGCTTCTTCACCTTGTCGGGAAGCTGCGTTTTGCGGGGGAAGTCCACTTCCACGAGGATGACGTTCTTCTTGGCCCAGTCTTTGAACTGCGGGGTGCTGAACACTTCACGGTGCAGCTTGATGCAGTAGGGTCACCAGTCGCTCCCGTTGAAGTCCAGGAGCATCGGCTTGCGCGTGCGCTTGCTGATCTTCTTGGCCGCCGCGTAGTCGGTCAGCCACTTGCCCGCGCCGGAAGCGGCCTCGAGCACGTCGCCGGCCTCCGTGAGCCACGCTTTTTGGGCCCCCTTGCGGAAGGCGGGCAGCTTGCCGAGCAACTTGCCCTCGTGGCTGACCAACAGCAGCGTGGGGAACTGCTCGACCTTGTACTTGACCTTGAGCGTCTCGTATTGCTCGGCGAGCTTCTTGTTCAGGCGCTTGCCGTAGTTCAACTCGACCAGCACCACCTTCTTCTTGGCCCAGGCCTTGAACTTCGGTGTGTAGAAGAGACCCTTGTTGATCTCCTTGGAGGCCTCGCCGTCGGTGAACTCGACGAGCATCGGTCGTTCGGACTTCGCGGCCTTCTTGAGCGCCTTCTCGAAGTCCGTCTGCCAGCCGCTGCCCCCGGCGAGGGCGCCGGCGCCTATGACGGCCAGGGCAAGCAGGAGCAACGCATATTTCTTCATGGTCCAGCCATCATAGCCCGCCCGCCCCCGGGTCCGGGCCGCGAATCGGCGGGGCGGCCGGGCGGGTCCTACAGATTCGGCTGCGGCGTGATGCGCAGATAGGGCTTCTGCGTTTCGAACCCCTTCGGGAACTTCGCCGTGGCCTCCTCGTCGGTGAGCGCGGGCGCGACGATCACGTCCTGCCCCTGCTCCCAGTTGACCGGGGTGGCCACGCTGTAGCCGGCGGTCAGCTG
>JAPUHK010000127.1 GCA_027297745.1 Planctomycetota bacterium
AAGCGACCCGTGCGCGGCCAACGCTTCATCGTTTTCGGGACGAGCCGTTTGCAGCGGGTCGATGAGCAGGATGCACGCGCCATCCTCGCCCGCGCCGGACAGGAGTAGGGGTTCACGTGGAGCTTCGGCGACTCACGCCGCAGCGACAACGCCGCCCTGGAATGGGTGCGGAGGTGGTCGCCATGTGCCGTCGATCAGCGGGCGCCAGGGCCCCTCAGTTTCCTCGATGACATGGGGCTGGCCGCCGGCGTGCGCGGCCTCCAGCACGACGGCCTCGCCATGACGGAGTTCGGGAAGGGGTATCGCAGCATGAGCGAGCCGGCCAAGGAACTTGAGCGGCTGATCCTAGCGCGCCACGTTGCGGCCTCGCCTGAGAGGCCTAGCTGTCGCCGTTCATGCGTCGCAGCAGCTCGGGCACGCTCAGGGAGGCGATACGCGTGGCCGTGTCGGAGACGCCGTAGGGGAGGATCAGCCGGTCGCCGTGCAGCATCGCGCCGCAGGAGTAGACGACGTTCGGCACGCAGCCGTCGCGGTCCTCCTCGTCGGGGACCAGCAGCGGTTCACGCAGCCGCGCCAGGATCCGGGCGGGGTCGTCACGGTCCAGCAGCATCGCACCGATGCAGTAACGGCGCATCGGACCCACGCCGTGGGTCAGGAGCAGCCAGCCCCGCGACGTCTCGATCGGGGAGCCGCAGTTGCCCACGAGCATGTACTCCCAGGGCTCGGTCGGACCGTGCAGCTTGGTCGCCTCGTTCCAGCAGCGGATGTTGTCGGACTGCATGCAGAAGAGGCTCTCGCCGTCCAGGCGAGCGATCATCACGTACCGGCCGCCGATCCGGCGTGGAAAGAGGGCCGCCCCCTTTTCGCAGAGGCAGCGCCCCGTCAGGGCGTCGATCCGGAAGCGTCGGAAATCCTCGGTCTCGACGACGTGCGGACGCGCGAAGGAGCCGTCGTGCGCCGTGAACGTGCCATAGTAGACCACGTGGCCGTCGTCCTCCGTGAACCGCACGAACCGGGCGTCCTCGATGCCGCGGCGCTCGTGCTCGTGGGAGGGGAAGATGACGCGCTCGGAGATCTCGACGTCAACGGGGAAGTCGAGGTGGTAGCTCGACTGCGCCAGCCACAGCATCCAGCTCACCGTCTCGGTCCGCGCCGCCGGACTGCTCGACTCGTCGAGCCGGTGCCGGTCGATCGCGGAGACGAGCTCTGTGATCGAGAAGGGGTCGGTGAGGTCCGCCAGCACGCGGCGGGCGAAGTCGTCGTAGACCTCCTTTGCCTGCAACTCCGCGCGGTACCCCTCCTGCGCGATCTCCTCCTCCAGCTTCGGCCGGGCGGTCGAGGCAAAGCGCCCCAGGGGATCGAGCTGGATCCGACCCGACCGATCGACCGTGCCCGTGCGAAAGACGATCGAGGAGATGTGTCCCTCCCCGCAGGCACGAACGCTCATCAGGAACCGGACCTCTCCGTCGCGCGTCCCCTCCTGGACGGGGTGCATTACCATCGAGGGATTGAACAGCGCCACCGCCTCGATTGCGTACTCAAGCGTGCAGTAGGCGCCGATGAGCAGGCGGCGTTCGCGCGGGAGTGTGCCGTTGAGCGCGCCCAGGCGCGCCGCCGCGCCGAAATGCCGCAGCAGCACCTCCTCGATGTCCTTGTGCCGCCACGAGAATCGCGCGAGGACCTCCGTGACCAGGGAGGCGACCTCGTCGTCGCCGAGGGTGGCCACCTGGTCTACGATGGCGCCGGCCCGCGACTCGGCTCCGGGCAGGAAGAAGCGGGTGATCACGCGGCTCGGATCCGCCATGATCCGAATCGGAGTCTTTTGGGCCTTCACTGCGCGCCCCGTCTCGCGGATTGCTGGATTGGCGTCACGACCGTTCGCCTCTGGGCGGGAGAGCCCCTGTATCCGTACATCGGTCGTTGTGCGGCGGGACTTCATTCGCTACGTTCGGCGTCCTCTCCTGAAGGGCCAACCTCGCGGATGAAAGGAGTGCGCGGTGAGGCGACCGATCGTAGAACGCCATTCGGACAACCCGATCCTGACCCCGGACGACATTCCCTATCCGGTCGCCACCGTCCACAACGCCGGCGTCACCAAGCATGACGGCAGGTACGTCATGCTCTTCCGCTCGCATCGTGAGAACGGGCGGAGTCTACTCGGCCTCGCCGACAGCGAGGACGGCTTCCACTTCGTCCCCCGACCCGAGCCGTTCCTGGTTCCCGCCGACACAGGCCCTCTCGCGGAATACGAGGAATACGGCCTCGAAGACCCGCGCATCTGCTCTCTGGAGGGGGAGCACCTCATCACCTACACCGCCTACTCGCGCCACGGCGCCGGGATCGGCCTGGCCCGGACGCGGGACTTCGAAACCGTGGAGCGGATCGCGCTCATCTCGCAGGCCGACATGCGCAACGTCGTGCTGTTCCCACGCCGGTTCGGGGGACGTTACGTGCGTCTGGACCGACCCCACAGCGGGATCGCGCCCTGGTCCATCTGGCGGAGTGAATCGCCCGATCTCGTTCACTGGGGCAACTCGCGCGTGGTGATGACGCCGCTGCAGTACCACTGGGACGAGATGAAGATCGGCCCGGGCGCCACCCCCATCGAGACCGAGCGCGGCTGGCTGCACATCTACCACGGGGTCTTCTCCACTATGGACGGCGCCGTTTACCGCCTCGGCGTCGCGCTCCATGCGCTGGAGGACCCCGGCCGGGTCCTCGGCGTCTGCGATCGCTGGATCCTGGCGCCCGAGGACCCCTGGGAGCTGACCGGCTACGTGCACAACGTCGTCTTTTGTTGCGGGGCCGTGCCCGAAGAGGACGGGACGGTCAAGATCTACTGGGGCGGCGCGGACAAGGTCATGTGCGCCGGGACGGCCCGCCTCGACGAGCTCGTCGATCTCTGCCTGGAGGAGAGCCGCCCGCCGCTCGGAACCCTCGGCGTTCCCGCGCCTCAGGCCTAGGACGCCTCGACGAGACGCCGGTAGACCCGCTCGTAGCCGAGCGCCATCCGCTCCGCCGTGAAACGGCGCTCGACGTTGCGACGGCACGCCGCGGGCTCGATCCGAGAGAGCCGCCCCACCGCCTCCGCCGCCTCCTCCTCGTGGTCCACCAGGAAACCGGTCTCGCCGTCGCGAACGATCTCGGGAAGGGCCCCGAGCCGCGTCGCGATCACCGGCGTTCCGCTCGCCTGCGCCTCGACCGCCACCAACCCGAAGGGCTCGTGCCAGCGGCCTGGAAAGAGGACCGCCGCCGCCTTGCGGTAAAGGGGCGCAAGCTCCCCTTGCGACAAGAGCCCCAGGAACCGGATCTGGTCGCCGTCGATGTAGGGCTCGAGGCAGTCTCGGAAGTACTCGCCGTGCTGCGGCTCGACCATCCCGGCGAGGACCAGGGGCCGTCCCGATCTGCGGGCGATGTCGATCGCACGCTCGGGCGCCTTCTCGGGAGCGAGGCGTCCGGCGAAGAGCAGATAGTCCTCCTTTTCCGCCTCAAAGGGGAAGTCCTCGATCGGGATGCCGTTGTAGACGGTCGCGACATAGTTGAGCTCGGGCACAAAGCCGCGCTCCGCGTCGGAGATGGAGACGAAGGGGAGATCGCCGTAGAGCCGCAGCAGGCCATGGGTTGCGCGCGACCAGGCCGACCCGTGCAACGTCGTCACCAGGGGGCAGGGGAGCAGCCGCCCGTAGCCGAGGGCGTGGACGTGCAGGTGGGAGTGGACGACATCGAACCGGCCCTCCGCCGCCCGCTGCATGCAGGCGCCGATGTGCATCTCCTCCAGAATGCGCGAATCCGGGGGACCCTCGAGCAGGCCGCTCTCGGCGTCGAAGCGCCGGGGCCGCGACCGCTCCGCCTCGGGCCAGGTCTCCACCGCGTAGGGGCAGGTCTCCACCAGCCGCGCCGAGGTCCGGGAGCCGGCGGCGGCGAAGAGAGTCACCTCGTGTCCGTGGCGTACCAGCGCCTCGGTGAGGTTGTGGACCACCTGCTCCCAGGGGCCGTATCCGGCCGGCGGAAGCGGCCATGAGATCGGGGCGAGCATTCCGACGCGCATGGGGAGACTCGCGCGGGTTCACTCCCAGTCCATGGTCTCGGGCGGACTGCCGTGCGCCTTGAGCCAGCCGATCAGCTCCCGGACGCTGCCCGTCGCCCGGGCGATGCACGTGTCCTCCGCACCGTAATAGAGGTGCAGGGTATCGCCG
>JAPUHK010000128.1 GCA_027297745.1 Planctomycetota bacterium
ACGACGAGGTTGACCTCGTCGTGCGGCTCGGTCGGATTACCCTCGAACGTGTGGCCGTAGACGGGCCCGGAATACACTGGCAGCATGACGTACGAGCCGTCCGGAAGCCCATAGCACCACGCGGAGTGGACGGCGCCCGCGGTCGGCGTTCCGACCAGGCGCCCCGTCTTGTCCTTGCGGATCCGCCACGCGACGACCTCCTTCGCGCTACGTGTCAGCCCGTCGATGAGAAAGACCAGCGGCTTGCCCGTAGCCTGCAGCTGGGAGACGACGAGATTCCCAAGCTGCGTGTAGCCGCCGCGGCCGCGGAGGTCGCACACGAACGCGTCGCACCCCTGCAGCGGCCCGTCGAGCGCCGCGCGCACTACCTTCTCGATCCCGGGCTGGCAGTACCACATGTGCAGCGTGCCCAGCTTGAAGCCGTCGCGCTGGATGACGCGCACGCTCTTGCGCATGGCGTCGAGACCGGACATCGTACGGCGCTTCACGACGACCTCGCGCTGGGACGCGGCGTCCGCCGTCCGCTGGATCGTCAGCCGCATCTCGACATGTCCCGTCGTGCTCACGACCAGCTTGCGCGGGCCAGGCGAGATCGCGTCGTAGCCCGCCGGGAGCAGTCGCTTGCTTCGCAGCGCGTCCTCGCCCTCGATCTTGACCACCCGATCGCCGAAAAGGACACCCGCCTCCGCCGCCGGTCCGCCCTCGTAGAGCGTGC
Source organism: Planctomycetota bacterium (assembly GCA_027297745.1). Taxonomy (GTDB): domain Bacteria; phylum Planctomycetota; class PLA2; order PLA2; family PLA2; genus JAPUHK01. The sequence goes on from JAPUHK010000128.1 coordinate 716, forward strand.
GCACGAAGAGGTGGCCGGGCACCGTCTCCTCCAACATGAACCCCCAAGTCGGCGCGGGTTTGCCGAAAACTTCGTTCCACAACACGCCGTAGACTTCGGCCTCAAGAATCGTTGCGTGGGAGACCTTCAGCTCGGCTAGGAGACGGTTCAAGACGCCGTGGAGTTCGAGACCGGGCTTGGCCCGATCGGCCAGCGGTCGGTAGCGGCGGCACAGCGCGTCCCAGTCGATCCCGTCGAGCGCCCCCTTGAAGATGTGCCTTTCGACGTGCCCCTTCATCGCGTCGAACGTGCGCAGCGTCTCTTCCGACGCCCGCGCGCCGACGGCGAGCAGGAGGACCAACAGCAGGCGCACGCATCCAGTTTAGGGCCATCTGGATTCGCACAAGGTCAAGAAAACCATGCGACCCTCCTGCAGTAGAAGTTGAGCAACCCTCCGAGGCGTTTCCTGCAACTCATGCCGACACGCCCGGGGGTCGCAGGTTCGAATCCTGCCGGGGTCGCCAGCATTACTTCCAACCACTCAAGCAGTTACGGCGTTCTGCCCTCGTGCGCGTCGCACGCGAACGGGGCCGATTCCGGCGCATGATACTCATCTTGATACGCATGTTTGCGCTCTCGTGGGCGCGGGCGGCGCGGCCGATCATCGGACCGGTCTTCGGGAAGAGGCATAAGGCGACTGGCCAGGCATACGTCCTGGTACGGCGCGGATCGTACCCAGTCGGGGGGCACGCTTCCTTGCTATTTCAGACCGCGGATCCAGCGGCGCAGAAGCTTGAGCGCCTTCTCGTCGGGCAGGTTGTGGCTCAGGTTCGGCATGCCCCTCTCGTCGGTGCGTCGCATGCGGACATAGAGAAGGGACCGATCGGGAGACCCGGGCTTCACGAGCAGCGCGCCCCGGATGCCGAGGTCGCCCTGCCCGGGTTGCACGCCGATCATTCGCGTCCGCTCGAGCGGGACCGCCGCGCGCAGGTCGATCTGCGCGTTCCCGGGGCCGTCGGGCTGATGGCACATCGCGCAGTTCGTGTCGAGGTAGGCGCGCACCGAGGCCTCGACGTCCGTGGGCTTCGTCCAGTCGGGGAACGGCGTGCGGCCGGCGCGCGGGTCCCCGTCGAAAAGCGCGAGCCGCTTCATCCGTTCGAGGTCCTCGTCGGCGAGCTGCTCCGGCCGGAAGCCGAGGACGAACCGGCCCACCGCCGTGTGGCAGCTCATGCAGTCCGACCGGCTCGGGAAGGTCCAGGTCCGCTCCACCTTCTTGCCCTTCGATCGGACCGTGAGCTTCTTGTCCACCCGGCCGTCGATCAAGTACGCCTCCTGCTGCGCGTCGTCCCAGACGTACGTGTAGCCGGCCCAGCCGTCCTTCCCGTGGATCAAGAGCCGCGTCTCGAGGCGCCGGCCGTCCAGGAAGAAGGACTTGACGAAGATCGTCCCTTGCGGAAACGAGTAGTAGCCGTCGGCGTCGACGCGGACGCGCTCCTGCCCGGGTACCATGATGTAGCGCTCTTTGGCCGCCCCGTCGGACCAGAGCGGCATGTTCACCGCGTACGGGACGAGCGACGGATGCGGTTTCATCGACGCGACGTCCGTAAACACGCCCGTCTCGCTCAACCGCGTGGGGAAGCTCGCCCGCTCGTCGCGGTCTCCTGCAGGCTCGAACGTGTAGATCCTCCCGTCGAACGACACGAAGTAGATCTCGCCGTCGCGGTCCTCCCCAAAGCTGGCGATGCTGCGCCCGCGGCCGATGAGCTTGTGTTCCGTGACCTTCTTCCCGTCCCACCGGAGCGCCCAGATGTTCCCCGTCTCGTAGTCGCCGTAGACGTAGGCGCCGAGGAGGCCCGGGATCTTGCGGCCCCGGTAGACGTAGCCGCCCGTGATCGAGCGGGCGTAGCTCTTGTGGTGCTCGACCACCGGGGCCTCGAGCTCCTGCTTCGTCGACCCGCGGAACGGGTGCTTTCCCTCCATGAAGCGCCAACCATAGTTGCCGCCCTTCCGGATGATGTCGATCTCCTCGTAGAGGTTCTGCCCGACGTCGCCCGCCCACAAGGTCCCGGTGACGCGGTCGAACGAGAATCGCCAGACGTTCCGCAGGCCGTAGGCCCAGATCTCGGGTCGCGCTTTCGCCTTGCCGACGAACGGGTTGTCGCGCGGAAGCGCGTAGGGCTTCTTCCTGTCGACGTCGATGCGGAGCATCGTTCCGAGCCAGGTGCTCAGGTCCTGCGCGTTGTTGCCCGGGTCCCCCGCCCACCCGCCGTCGCCGAAGCTGATGTAGAGGTAGCCATCCGGCCCGAACTTCAGGCAGCCGCCGTTGTGGTTGCCGAACGGCTGCCGCTGCATGAGGATCACCCGCGCGCTCCTCGGGAGGATCGTGCGCCGTTCCTCGTCCATGCGGAACTCGGCGATCACGCCGCGGCGCGGCCGGCGGGCCGAGTAGTGCAGGAACACGCGCCGGTTCTCCCGGACGTTCGGATGGAAGGCCATGCCGAGGAGACCTTCCTCGTTGTGTCCGCGATAGACCTTGTTCTTCAGGTCCAGGACGAGCTTTCGGGAACGGACGTCGCGCTCGTTCTCGAAAGCCCACACGAGGCCGTCCTGCTCTAACACGAAGATGCGGTCGGTCCCGTCGCCGGGGTGGCCGACGTAGAGCGGCCGCTTGAACCGAAGGTGCGGGAACGCGGGCACGATCCGAGCGGTGTCGAATCTCTCGGGCGATCCGTCGATCCGGATCGTGCCGGGGACGCGCGCCGGAAGGTCCTCGCTCCGGCCGGAAACGGACATCCACGCCAGTACGAGGAGCGTCCAGAAGGCGACGGCGCCGCCGCGGGTCATGATCTCACTCTAAACCACGCCTGCGGTCGCTGTCGGGATCGTCAGGCGAGCGGCTGTCCGGGCAGCACCGGAGCGAAACCCGAACGGCGGCTTGCCAGAGATCCGCCGCGCCTGTCGCCGCAGCGCTCCCATCGCGGTCTTGGTCCGCTCCCGATCTGCTCCCGGTCGGAACGCCTCCTCCTCAGCGCCGCTCGAGACCTCGCCGCGACGCGAGCCGTGTGCGCCCACGCGCCGAGTCATGCGGTGGGTTGCAAGGTCCTCCGGCTCGGGACTTGTGACGATCCCGGGACCGGCGGCCGGGGTCCCCCGCGCCGCTCGCCCTAGTGCGTGATACACAACGTGGTACGCATGTTTCGCGCCCGGAGCGGGTGATCGCCGCATCTGTCCGTTCCACAGTCATTTCGGGATTACGGGGCGGGGTGTCAAACGTCCAAAGTCGTCGTTATCGGCCCGGCACCGTACGGCTAACGCAGCGTCACGCTGGCCCGGCAGGGCACGCGCACGGTGACCCGAGTGCGCTTCCCGTAGCCCTCGGTGTATTCGCCCG
>JAPUHK010000129.1 GCA_027297745.1 Planctomycetota bacterium
CGACCTCGACGCCGCCCAGGCGCGCGACCTCTTTGCCCGCCGCCTCCAGCACGAGCGAGTAGTAGCCAGGCGGCACGCTCGCGAAACCGAAGAAACCGTCCGCCTCCACCGGGGCCCAAGCGAGCGGCGCCTCGTCCAGAAGCAGCAGCACCCATGCGTCCTCGAGACCGGACGGCGCCGCACCGATCAGCGTGCCGCCATGCTGCAGCATGTGCGACTTGACGACGACCGTGAGCCCGCCGTGGTGATGCGAGGAGTGCACGCCGGCGCCCGCGCTGACGTGCCAGTGGTAGTCACCGCTGCATCCCCCGAGGCCCAGTAGAGCCACGATGGAGAGCATGGCCGCGTAGCGCATCCGACTGCAAGGCCGATGCTACCAGCGCCCATCGACGCTGCCGATGCCGCCGGCTATTCGGCTTCCAGGGTGACGTCGGTCGTCGTTTCGTTTCCGGCCACGACCTCCACGCCGTTCACGGCGGCCGCGACGAAGCCCGTGGCGGTGACGGAGATGTCGTACGTGCCCGGCTCCAGCGGAGCCAACACGTAGGTGCCGTCCGCGGCGCTCTGCGCGGCCAGGATTACGGTCTCACCCTGCTTCGCCACGATCATCGCGTTCTCGATGTCCGCGTCGTCCACCAGCGCGGAGATGCGGCCGGAGATTGCACCCACGCCGAGCAGCAGCCCGCCGGTAACGGTGTCCGCCAGCACCTCGATGCCGGTGAGGCGCGCTACCTCCACGCCGTCGTCGAGTAGTGCGAGGTCGTAGGTGCCTACCGGCAGATCCTCAAAGGAGAACGTGCCGTCGTCCGGATCGACCCCGTCGAGCGTGATCAGGTGCCCGTTCTGCTCGACGCGGATCGTGAGCTCTTCGTTGCCGGGCGTCGTGAGGCCTGCGAGGCTGCCCGTGTCCGACGCCGTCAAGACGAAGTCGTTGCCGCCGACGTCCTGCTCCGCGATCACGTCCACGTTCTCCTGCACAGCGGTCCCGAAACCGGTTGCCGTTACGACCAGGGTGTAGGTCCCCTCCCGCAGCGGGTTCAAGGTGAACGTGCCGTCCATCCGCGTGCGCGTCGACAGGACCTCGTCGCCGTCCTGCTGTGCGCTGACCGTGGCCGTGCCGAGCGGCGCGGCGGCGGGATCCGCGCTCGTCACCGTACCGGACAAGGACCCGCTGACGATGACCGGGATCAGCGTGAGGCGGGGCTTGAGGATGAAACGATCCTGCTTGCCGAGCTTCACGATGGAGGTGCGCGCGTTGAAGTCGATGCGGAGTTCGGTGATGGTGTCTTCGGAGAGGACAAAGGGATCGAGCAGCTTGATGCCCGTCTGCGTCCCGCTGGGGGTGAACAGCGGGGACGCGTCGCCGTCCGTGACGATGTAGTTGGGCAGCACGGTGGCGTCGGGCACGTTGACCTGCGGCCCCACGTTGAAACCGTTGTCGGCCAGGATGAGGCGGATGCCGGCGTAGTCGCCCGGCGGGAAGCCTCCTTCGCCGAGCACGGCGTTGACGTCGTTCTGGAGCGTGAGCAGGTCGAACTGCTGCGGGTCGTCGGCGAGCACCTCGAAGCGCGCACCCTCCTCGTCGTGCAGAACTTCCACGCGCTCGATCGTCACGTAGACCGCGTCGGCCTCGTCGACCGGGCTGTCCGACAGGTAGACCACCAGGTTGGTCTGCGCCGCCGTCGTCTGGCCGCCGCCTGCCGGTGACATCCCGAGGGATCCCGCGCCTGCCCCCACGGCGCCCGTGCCGCCGCCGCATCCTGAGAGCGTAAAGCCGACGAGGATCAAGAGACCGGGAATCATGTTGCGCATGGCACCCTCCGTAGGAGAAGGCGCCGATTTTAGCAACCGAGGGCGCACGCCTTGTCGTTCGATCCACTGTCAAGTCAGGGGACTGTCTCCTTTTCTGCGCTACGGAGCGGGACCTGGTACCTGGGCGCGCGCAAAGGGATCCGCATGTTCATAAGAAACGACACATGTCGGTTCTTGCGGCAGCGCTGCCGCAGGCTACGCGCCTCATCCTCGCCGGCCGCAACGAGTTGCGGCCGTTACAACCGGCAACAGTTAGCTCACGAGCAGCACTGCGCCGCCCTGGCCGCCGCCGACGCACAGGGAGGCGAGTCCCGTTTCGTGGCCGTTGCGGCGCATCTGCAGCGCCAGCGAGAGCAGCAGGCGCGCACCGGTTGCGCCCACGGGATGGCCGAGAGCGATGGCGCCGCCGTGCACGTTGAGCCGCTCGGGGTCGATGCGGCCGACGATCGTCTCGCGGCCGAGCTGCTCATGCGCGAAGTGCCGCGACTCGAGCGCACGCAAGCAGGCCAGCACCTGCACCGCGAAGGCTTCGTTGATCTCCACCGCCGGGATGCTCTCGAGCTTGCGCTTGCCTAGCACTTTCGGGATGGCGTAGGCGGGCCCGAGACCCATGCGCTTCGGATCGCAGCCCGCGTACGCGTAATCCGCCACGCGGCACAGGGGCTCGCCCTTGAAGCGCGCCGGATCGCCCACGAGCAGCGCCACCGCGCCGTCCGTCACCTGGCAAGCGTTCCCGACGGTGACGGAGCCACCGCGTTGGAACACGGTACGCAAGCGCGCGAGCGCCTCGAGCGTCTGCCCTTCGCGCACGCCGTCGTCCAGGCGCATCGCCTTGCTCTTGCTGAAGAGGGGGAAGATCTCTTCCGCCAGGGCGTCGCGCGAGGCTTCCGCGCGCCGGTGGCTCTCGAGTGCGAAGAGGTCCTGCTCCTCGCGCTCGATGCCCCAGTCGCCCGCAAGCAGCTCCGCGGTCTGCCCCATGTTGAGCTTCACGGTCGGGTCGCGCAGCCCCTCGAGCAGCGTCACGCGCGGCTTCACGTCGCGCCAGCGGATGCCCGCCAACGCCTTGACCCGCCCGAGCACCGACCTGGCCTTGGCCATGCGCGCCAGGTGGGCGCCCATCGCGCCGCCGTAGCGGATCGGATAGCTCGACATGCTCTCCGTGCCGACGATCAGGAACAGCGAGCCCCGTCCGACCGCCATCCGCTCCGCCGCGGTCGTGACCGCCTCGAAGCCGGACGCGCAGTTGCGGTGCACGGTCACCGCGGGAACGTGGTGGGGGACGCCGGCCCGCAGCGCGATCACGCGGGCGACGTTCTGGGCGCGTGTCGGCTGGCCGACGCAGCCGGCGATGACCTCGTCGATCTCGCCCGCGTCGATCCCCGTGCGCGCCAGCAACTCGAGCGCGGCCATGACTCCCAGGTCGTCGGCGGAAAAGCGAGCCGCGCTTCCGCCCGCCTTGAGAAACGGTGTCCGGACACCGGCCAGAAGGTGCAGCTTGCTCATCCCGCTCTCCGCATCGGGACGACCACGCCGCCGAGCAGCGGCCCGCGCCACGCGGGATAGCCGAAGCCGAAGGCGCAAGCGAGGTCGATCTCTTCCGTCTCGGCGATGCTCTCGTCGCGGCAGCGCCTGGCCTCGTCGCGCAGCGCCTCCAGCATCGGCGTCATGGATGCCGGCCGAGCGCGGCGCCGCTTGCCCTTGCGAAAGCGAGGTGTCTTGCTGAACCGGTCGCCGTAGGCGTTGTGGAGCTGCTCGCAGACGGCGGTCGCGACGCCGTGGCCCACGACGTCCAGCACCTCGAAGGGGCCCATGGGAAACCCGAACTTGCGCGCAGCGGCGTCGATGGCGTTTGCCGACGCGTCCATGGCGGCGGCCGCGCTCAGGTAGCGGCCGAGGATGCGGTTGACCAGAAAGCCCGGCGAGTCCTTCACCACTATGGGCGTCTTTCGAAGCGTGACCGCCAGCGAACGGGCGCACTGCACGTCGGATAGCGAAGTCCGCTCCCCGACGACGACCTCGACGAGCGGCATCTTGCGCACCGGGTTGAAGAAGTGCATGCCGACCACGCCGAGCTCGTCCACCGGCAAAGACGAGGTGTTGGTCATGAGCAGCGCCTGCGGGGCGGCCTTCGCCGCGGCGGCCAGAGCCTGTTGCTTGAGATCCATCTTCTCGGGAACCGCTTCGATCACGATCTCGGCCGTACCAAAGCCCTCCCAGCCCGTCGTCAGCGTCAACCGGTCGCGGTCGCCGTCGAAGCGGCGCATGCCCGCAGCCAGTGCCTCGTCGCTCACGTCGCGCACACGCACGAAGATCCCCGCGCGGGTGAGCGCCGCCGCGATGCCCGCACCCATGATCCCGAAGCCGAGCACGCCCACGAAGCGCGGTGCCGGATCGTTCGCTCCACGCTTGCACGCGGTCATGGTCTTGAAGATCCTCACCAGCTGCCGGCTCTCGGGCGACACG
>JAPUHK010000013.1 GCA_027297745.1 Planctomycetota bacterium
TCACGGTGCTCCCGGTGCAGGGCCTCAAGATCACCCGCACGCTGGCGGTGATCACGAAGCGGGACCGGCCTCCGTCGGTGGCGGCGGCGGCGTTCCTGAAGCACCTCGAGGCGCACCGCCCCGCAGCGAAGCGAGGCAAACCACCGCGACGAGCGCGAGCCCGACGACGGAGCTGAGGTTGCGAAACCGTCCGTGCCGGTGAAATGCCAGGATCTCGACGCTGCTCTCCGTCACAAAGCGCGCCCGCACAGAGTAGACCCCGCGATCCAACTGCTGCGCCCCCACGACCCTCAGGCCCTCCGGGGCCCAGGTCCGCAGTCCGTCCGAATCCCCGTAGTGGGCCCGGTCGAGTTCGAAGTAGCGCCCAGGGCGCTCGCTACGCTGCTTCAGCGTGCGCACGAAGTGCGCGTCGCCCGCCTGAACGGGTCCGATCAGCGACCAGGGCACCGCAAGCCACACGAACAACAACGCGCCCGCCGCCACGGCACGCCGGGAGCGCGGGGCGAACAACGCCGAGCGGGGCGCCTGGAAGAACGCGGCCACACCCAACGCTACGCCGAGCAAGGTCAACGCAATCGAAGGCCACCGCTCCGGCCAGAACCAGCGGAAGTTAAGGTCGCTCCATGCGAAGGGAGCGAACAGATGCACGCCGTTCCCCCATTTGGTCTGCATGGCGTCGAGCAGCAGGTGCAGCAGCGCGCCGAGACTGAGCACGGCGAAGACCCTACGCGGCCGGGTGCTGAGCAACGCCGCCGCGCCGCACAGGCACAGCAACAGGAACAAAGACGCCTGCGCGATGAAGTACGCGCGCACGGCGTAGGGGTCAAGGCCGTCTACGCCGGCGAAGATGCGCACTACGCGGTAGCCGATCCACGGCACATCGGGCAACACGCAGCCGATCAGAACCCAGCGCAGATCGGCCGTGGGAATCACCGCGTGGGTCAAGAGTCGTTGCGCGCCGATGTGCGCGAGGGTGTTGGGCATCTCCGGGGGATCGTACCCGGAAGCGGTTGCCCTCTACCTCTGCCCCTACCTTTACGTCTCTCCCGTGCCTCGCGAATCGGCGGGAAGGGGGTAAGGGTAACGGTAGGGGTAGGGGTTCCTAGAGTTCGCGAAGCGAACTCTACTCAGCGCCCCTTACGACCCAACAGCACGACGCGCACGGTCTCGAGCAGGATGCGCAGGTCGAACAGGATCGAGTGGTACTTGAAGTAGTACATGTCGTGGCGCAGCTTCTCGACGGCGTCCGACTCGTCGGAGCCGTAGCGGTAGCGCACCTGGGCCCAGCCGGTGATGCCGGGCTTGAGCATGTGCCGCTGGTCGTAGTAGGGGATCTTCTTGCGCAACAGGTCGACGAAGAAGGCCCGCTCCGGGCGCGGCCCGACGAAGCTCATGGTGCCCGTGAGCACGTTCCACAGCTGCGGCATCTCGTCCAGGCGGGTCTTGCGCATCAGGCGGCCGACGCGCGTCACGCGCGGATCGTCCTCCTGGGCCCACTGCGGCGACCCGTCCGCTTCGGCGTCCTCGCGCATCGAGCGGAACTTGTAGAGCGTGAACTCGCGCCCCGCGCGCCCGACGCGCTTCTGCTTGAAGATCACGGGGCCGCGCGACTCGATGCGGATGGCCAGCGCGCTGAGCAGCATGAGCGGCGCCGCCAGCACGAGGCCTACCGTGGCGAAGACCAGGTCGAAGACGCGCTTGGTCAGGTTGCGCAGCGGCGTGTTGTTGAAGCCGTCGCTGAAGATCAACCAGCTCGGCCGCAGGTCATCGACGGGAATCTTGCCCGCGCACTCCTCGTGCACGCGCGCCTCCTCGACGATCTCGACGCCGCGCAGACGCAGCCTCAGCAGCCCGTCGAGCGGCAAACCGGCGCGGCGGTCCTCGACGGCCACGACCACCTGGCGCACCTCCTCGTGGTCCACGATCTGTTCGAGATCGTCGAAGGTGCCGAGCACGCGCCGGCCGCCGATGCGCCAGCCGAGCGCCTGCTGCTCCTGCGCGAGGAAGCCGGCCACCTCCAGGTCGCGGTGGTGTACGTCCAGGAGCTCGCGCGCGGCGCGTTGGGCAGCCGGGCCGGTCCCCAGGATCAGGATACGGCGGCGGAAACCGGGCGAGCGCGTGATGTACTCGTAGCCCACGCGCGCGAGCACGATGGCGGGCACGAGTGCGACGAACACCGCGGCCACGGCGACGCGGTCGACGCCGGCCAAGAGCAGCCCACCCGCCGCCACCCCGAGCAACACGAAGGCGGTCGCGATGCGCAGCCAAAACGTCCGGCGCCGGACGCGGTGCCGGAAGTCGTAGAGCCCGCTCCAGAAAAAGATGCCCTTGATCAGGAACAGCGGTACCAGCAGGGCTGGGGCCCCGAGCGGCTGATCCACGAGCGGGGCCAGCCGCCCGAAGTGAGCGAAGGCCACGCCGAAGGCGAGGATCGCGAGCAGCATCACGTCCTCGAACAAGACGTAAGCCAACGAGGACAGCCTCAGGCTCGTCCCTCCGACTCTCACCGGGCGATTCTCCACATGGACGGCACCGTGGTCCTGCTATCGACGCTCCCGCGCCCTGTCCTGAGGGGTCCCTGGTCATGCGTCCGCCCGCCGCGCGAGGCTCGGGTTAGACCCCCACGATCTCTACCCGGCCTAGCTATCAGGTTCGCTTGGCCGCCGGCGGCGCTATCTGGCGTACTTGCCTTGAGGGGTCCCTCAAGGCAGGTCATGGTGCCCCGGCCGAGGGCTGCCGCCACATCCACGTCATCCACGGCAAGCAACGGCATTTGAGAGCCCGGCTGCCACCGCCCTAACCCCAGCGGGTAGGTCAAGGAGACATCGTCTTGACCCTGAGAAGTCCGCAGCACCCCCATTGCGCCCCTATCTCTCTATCCCTACGCGAGCGGTTCGCTATTTGGTGCAGGACGTGCCTCTGCACGCGGCCATCAGCGAGGCTTGCGAGGAAGCCGGAGGATGAGGCAGTGCTGAAGAACGGCGTTCCCGCAGCGGCTCTCGTCGTTGCGCTCGTGCTGTTCCAGGGATGTGCCGGGAACGTGCACCAGCTCCACAAGGGAGAACAGGGTTGGGAGCGCAAGGAGAGTTGGAACTGCGCCGCAGAGATCGGTCCCGACGATAGAGGCGGTTGGGAGGTCGTGCTGCGGCAGTGGCTTGGCACGCTGTTCCGTCTCCACCTCCCGGACGGGCTCGAGGAGGGGCGCACGTATCCCTGCCGTGTCACTCGCGTCGAGTGGCCAGGTTTTCCGGAGCTCACGGCTCACCAAAGCGTTCGGGTCACAAAGTGGGAGCCGGAGGGTCCGCACCTCAGCGGGGAAATCGTGGGCGGGATGGGAATGCCCATTCGGTTCGAGGGCTCGTTCCGGGCCAGGCCAAGGGGACCGGGGTCGTACCTCTACCAGCCACCAGGGTGCGGCCAGCAGCACGGGCGCGGCTGGTTGTTCAACACCGTCGAGCTCACTCGGGGCGATCAAGGCGGCTGGGTCATCGAGTTGGCCCAGAGTCGGTACTCTCGAACGACTTTCGCGTACTCGCAGTTCCGGATCCATCTTCCGAACGGGATCGAAGAGGGGCGCTCGTATTCCTGCCGCGTCGTTCGCTTTGACGACGGCCTCTTCAAGAGCCGGACGAAAGAAGTCGACGAGGCGCTGGTCCTGGTCAAGGCGTGGCGACCGGAGCGTTCCTACTTGAGCCTGGAGTTCGTCGGCGGGATGGGCAAGCCAGCCCCATACGAGGGTTACATCAAGACCAGGTGACGGCAGCTTGGCAGGGCGCGACTCCGGCAAGGTGACGGATCGCGCCCTGGAGTGCCAAACCTCGTCGGTCATGCCGCGCGCGTGTAGCGGTGGTGCAGGCCGCCCAGATGCGCGATG
>JAPUHK010000130.1 GCA_027297745.1 Planctomycetota bacterium
GGTGTCTGCGGTTGCAGTGACGGCGGGCGTGTCCGAGACTGCGGACTACTCGGGGGGAGTCGCTGTCTTCACGATGGCTACGGGTGGTCTCATGTACGAGGCTTCCATCGGCGGACAGAAGTTCGAGTACGTGGCCCGGTAGGTGCGTTCCCTCGCGGGCACGCTCTGGCGTCCCACGGTTTCTGTCCACTGATGCTCGCCAAGAGTGCGAACCAACGCAGCGATCGCATGGGAGAGCAACGTCTCCTGGCGGAGCCCCGCTTGTGGAGCGTGACTCGGCAAGGCGACGGATCACGGCGAATCCCAGACGATGCCGAACCGCTCGTCGGTCAGGCCGCCCGCGCGTAGCGGTCGCGCACGCCGCCGAGATGCGCGATGGCGCGCCGCCTTCCCCGCCGGGGTGCTTGGTTTTCAACAGCGGACGGGCACAGGGGCCGCTGGTAGAGCCGTGGGACGGTGCCCCCGACGATTCGAACCCGGGCACGGCATCGTTGTAGAGACGTGGCAGGCCCACCCCGCGGCCGAGTTAGGATGAGCCCTCGGGAATGCGGAGGTTCGGGTTTTCTCTGGCCCTGGTCCTCACGGCCGCGGCCGCGTCGGCCGGGATCGAAACGGCGCACCGCGAGGCGCTTCGGGGCTTGGTGGCCGACCTCGAGGGCCTCGCCAAATGGTGTACCAAGAGCAAGCTGTTCGCGGATCGCAACCGGACCTACGCGGTTCTGCTCGACTTCGATCCGGACCACGCGGTGGCGCGCAAGTGGCTCGGATACAGGCGCTTGCACGGCGGGTGGGTGCGCCGCGGCCCCTATCGCCAGCCGCGCAACCACGCCGAGCGTAAGCACGAGGAGTTTCAATCCAGGCTTGCCGCGGTGGGGCAGGGATTCGGCGACCGGATCGCAGCGGTCGTAGAGGCGTCTGGGAGCCGCGCATCCATCGCCCAATCCCGCGCGTTGCGTGACGTCTTCAAGATCGCTCCGAACCACGAGCGTGTGCGCGCGTTGAACGGGCAGCGCCTCCACAGGGGACGGTGGATGCTCGAGGAGACCATCGGCTCCCTCAAGAGGCGTCGCCTCTTGGCCCGCACGGCCCGCCGGGTGCTGTCCGAGATCCCGGAGCCGAGGGCGACGGGGCTCTATCCCGACGAAGCGAACATCGGGGTTCCGTGGACGGGGGCCGCGCACACGACCTCCTGGCGCGTGGTTTCGACGACGTCCAAGCGCGAACGTCATGCCTCCGCGCGCGTCGCAGCGGCGACCGTCGACCTATTCGAAGACGTGTTCGAGACGGTTGTCAAACCGAGGAGAGGCCAGGTCCTGTTCGTCGTGACGGACCACGACCAGTTCACCCGCGTCTTGCTTCGCCATCCGACCGGCAGCGCGGAGCAAGCTCGCAAGGAGGCCAAGCGCGGCAGCACTTGGATGCCCCAGACGAGCCACGTAGTGGTGTGGAGCTCCAAGGCGTACGAGCGCGTGGAGTTCGCCGCACGCCAGCCGCTCGGAAGCCTCATGCAACGGAACTTCGGGATCACGACCAAGCACGGTTGGGCGTGGGAGGGGTTTGGGCTGTATTTGAGCGAGCTGTTGACGGGAACGCACACAACGCACTTCGTGCGGAGCACGCGCTACGCCGAGAAGGAGAAGTCGCAGGACGACGCTTTGTGGCGGGAGATACGGGATCCCGACTCGAACTGGTTTTGGGTCTGCCGTGGCCTGGCCAAAAGCAACGGCCTGGCGGAACTGCACTACCTCCTGCAAAAGGACGTCAACGCGATGACCGGTGAAGACCTGATCTACAGCTACGTCTTCGCCGCCTACTTACTCGAGGCCCATCCGGAAAAGACGCCCGACATTCTCCGCGCCATCGGAAAGGAGGAGGTGCCCTTTCATGATGCGATCCCCAAGGCGCTGGGTATGGACTTGAACGCCCTTCAGGAGCGCGTAAATGCGTGGGTCATCGAGCGCCAGTGACCGAGTGACGGAAGCAGACCTTGCCTTTCCAACCCCGTCACCGGGCCCCAAGAGTCAACGCGCCTCTGCCTCTGGAGGAGAGGGTCCGGCCGGGCGAGTTGCTCACGCTCGCCGCCCCTCGAAGTCAACAAGGCAGGAGCCGACGACAGCGCAGATCGGCGCCGCAGGAAAGTGCGCCGGCCGCCGCGTCAGCGGAGCGTGTGCCGTCCGGCCTCCAGCGTCGGGTAGGTGAGCGTGGGCAGAAGCTCCTCTCGGAAGCGGTCAGTTTCGCCGCAGTAGGGGACGCGGCCGATCGTGATGAAATCGCGCGTGAGCGGCGAGCGCGTGCGGAAGACGAACGCGTAGAGCTCGCAGAGTGCCGCCGCCGCGCGGATGAGCCGGACCGGCAGGCGGTGCGGGCGCGGGTAGCCCCAGACGCAGCACGCCTCGTCGAGAAAGTGCTGCAGCGTCGTCGGCTTCTCGTCGCCGACGTGGTAGATCCCCTCCACGCCTTCCTTCAGCGCCGCCGCCTCGGTGGCGCGCAGGTAGTCCTCCGTCGAGACGAGGTGGATCCAGGTCGGGTCCTTCCACACCGCGAGCAGCCGCTTCCGCGCCAGCCAGCGCGCCGCCTCCACCATGAGAATGCCGCAGCCGTAGACCATGCCGAGACGGAGCGAGATCGGCGTCGTTTCCGTTCCACGCGTGCGCTCGAAGAGCAGTTTCTCCTCTTCCAGCCGTGTCCTCGCGTGCACCGAGACCGCTGCGCCGTCGAGGCGTCCCGTCGCGGGCCGATCCGGAGTGGTGGGGCCCTCGACGTGCGGGAACGAGATCAGGACGACGCGGCGCACGCCGGCGTCCAGGGCGGCCTCCAGCAGGTTGCGAAACCACGCCGTATTCGTCTCGGGCAGGAACCTCTCCGGTCGCGGCGCGAAGAGCACGCCCGCGAAGTGGACCGCGACGTCCACGCCTCGCACGGCGGGCGGGAGGGTCTCGGGTCGCGCGAGGTCGGCCTGCACCGGGGTCACGCCGGGAGCCGATCGCAGGTCCTCGGCCAACGGCCTCTTGTGGAACATGAGCCGGAGAGAACGACCCGCCGCAAACAGGTGCCGCGCCAGCAGGCTCCCGAGGTTGCCCGCCGCGCCCGTGATCAGAATGGTCGGCCCGTCACCCAAGGGCCGCTACTCTATCTAGAATCCCTGGATGGATTCCCGCTGTCCCTCCCGAAAACGTAGACACGCAGACGACGCTAGCGCAGATCCGGCGCCGTAGGAAAGTGCGCCGGCCGATGACGGCAGCTCCGCAGAGTGTGACTCCGGCAAGGCGACGGATCACGGCCGGAGTCCCCAACGATGCCGGACCGCTCGTCGGCCAGGCCGCGGGCGTGTGGCGGTGGTGGAGGCCGCCGACATGCGGGATGGCGCGGGCCCTTCCCGCCGGTGTGTTTGGTTTTCGGGAGGGACAGGGGACAGGTGTCGCACGAGGCACGTAAGTGCGAACAAAAGTTCGCACCGACAGTTGGCTAGACGGGGTCGCGACAACTCCCGTGCCGTCACCCACACTCATGCGTGCCCGATACTAGGATCCGGCACTCGTCGAGTTGCAAGTCAACGTTACAAACGTAACGGACACATCGGCGTCGTTACAAACGTTGTTACACCTCGTTGCAGCGTCGATTGGTACACAAGAACGCAGCTGCGTGCTGTAGGCTCGCGCATCCTGCAGTTGAGTCCAACGCGGGATGGGAAAGGTGCACGCGCGGTCCATTCATTGAGCGATCGCATGTGCCCGTTGCTGAGGGCGTTCGGGATGAAGCTACACACATCCAACCCGTGGTTGCTCGGGTTGCTGCTTCTGCTGGTGCTGCCCGCGGCGTGCGCCAGGAAGGCGGCCACGCCCGCGCCCGGCGAGGGCGACACGCCGGAGGTGGCCATGCCGGCCGGCGGCGACTCCATGCT
>JAPUHK010000131.1 GCA_027297745.1 Planctomycetota bacterium
AACACGCTCGGCATCGTGACCGTGTACGCCAAGCTAATGGTGCCGGCCGTGATCCTGCACGAGAGCTTCCTGGCCTTCATCGGGCTCACGGTGGAGTCCGGCGGCCGCACTCTCGACAGCTGGGGAGCGCTCATCAACCAGGGCCGCCAGACGCTGGCCAGCGACGGCGGCCGCTGGTGGGTGCTCGTCTTCCCGAGTATTGCGATGGCGTTGACCTTGTTCAGCCTGAACTTCCTGGGCGATGGGCTGCGCGACGCGCTGGATCCCAAGATGAAGGGGAGGAGCTGATGGCGCTGCTCGAGGTCGAAGACCTGCGCGTCGACTTTCACACCGACGACGGCGTCGTCAGCGCGGTGCAGGGCGTCTCGTACACGCTCGACGCCGGCGAGACGCTCGGCATCGTGGGTGAGTCCGGCTGCGGCAAGAGCGTCAGTACGATGGCGCTGATGCGCCTGTTGCCGTCCCCGCCGGCGCGGATCACGGGCAGCATCCGCTTCGACGGGGAGGACGTCCTGGCCCTGCCGGCCCGCCGCATGCGCGAGATCCGCGGCAACAAGATCGCCATGATCTTCCAGGATCCGATGACCTGCCTGAATCCGTTCCTGAGGATCTCCACGCAGCTCGTGGAGGCGATCGAGCTGCACACGGAGCTCAAGGGGAAGGCCGCACGCGACCGCGCGGTGGTGTCCCTGGAACGTGTCGGCATCCCCGGTGCCGCGGAGCGCCTGGACGAGTACCCGCACCAGTTCTCGGGCGGCATGCGCCAGCGCGTGATGATCGCCATGGCGCTGGCCTGCGAGCCGCAGCTGCTCATCGCCGACGAGCCGACCACCGCGCTCGACGTGACCATCCAGGCCCAGATCCTCGACGTCGTGAAGAAGCTCGTGACCGAGGACAAGATGGCGCTGATCCTGATCACGCACGCGCTGGGCGTGGTGGCCGGCGTCGCCGAGCGCATCGCGGTCATGTACGGGGGCCGTTTCGTAGAGACCGCCTCCACCTTCGATCTGTTCCGCGAGCCGCAGCACCCCTACACCGAGGCACTGCTGCAATCCATCCCGCGCGTCGACGAGCAGGAGCACAAACGGCTCATGTCCATCGAGGGGATGCCGCCCAAGCTCGACGTGCCGTTTACGGCCTGCCCCTTCGAGCCGCGCTGCGGTTACCGGGAAGCGCGCTGCCTCGAAGGCGTCCCCGAGCTGCGGCCGTCGGGGCCTCAGCGCGCGCATGCCTGCCGCGTGCGGCAGGAGGGGGCCGCGTGAGCCCTTCCTTCCAGAACCCCGTGCTCGAAGTGCGGGGTCTGAAGATGCACTTCCGCACTCCGAAGGGAGTCGTGAAGGCCGTCGACGGCGTCGACTTCACGATCGCCGCCGGCGAGACCCTCGGCCTCGTGGGGGAGTCGGGCTGCGGCAAGAGCACGACCGCGCGCGGCATCACGCGCTTGATCACTCCGACGGCCGGCACGGTGATCCTGGAAGGGCGCGAGGTGACCGGCATGTCCACCGCCGACCTGCGCGCCACGCGCCAGCGCATGCAGATGGTCTTCCAGGATCCGTACGCGTCCCTGGATCCGCGCATGACCGTGCTCGACATCATCGCCGAGCCGATCCGCAACTTCCGCATCGCCCGCGGCCAGGAGGTGCGCGAGCGCGTCCGCAATCTGCTGCAAACGGTCGGGCTCGACGCCGACTTCGAGAAGCGCTACCCCCACGAGTTCTCCGGCGGGCAGCGGCAGCGCATCGGCGTGGCGCGCGCGCTGGCCGTGGAGCCGATCCTCCTGCTGGCCGACGAGCCGGTCAGCGCGCTCGACGTCTCGATCCAGGCGCAGGTGGTCAACCTGTTCGAGGACCTGCAAGAGCAGTTCGGCCTGGCGTACCTGTTCATCAGCCACGACCTCTCGGTGGTGCGCCACGTCAGCGACCGCATCGCGGTCATGTACCTGGGCCGCATCGTGGAGATCGCGCCCGCGCAACGGCTCTATGCGGAGCCCCTGCACCCGTACACGGAAGCGCTCTTGAGTGCGGTACCGATTCCGGACCCGGTGATCGAGACCAAGCGCAAGCGCATCATGCTCAGCGGCGACGTGCCCAGCCCCGTGGACGAGATCCAGGGCTGTCCGTTCCGCACACGCTGCGCTCAGGCCTTCGAGCGCTGCGAGGTCGAAGCTCCGGTGCTGAAGGAGTACCGTCCGGGCCACAGCGCCTCCTGCCACCTCCACGAGGACTAGCCCGCGAGTCCGAGCCCGGCGGGCCCCGTGGGCGGCGGACTCGGCCCGGACTCGTTCTGTCGGAGGCATCCGGGAAGGTAAGAGACTCTCATGGATCTCATCGAAACAGGGGGCGCCCCGGCCGCCATCGGCCCCTATTCGCAGGCGGTCGCAGCGGACGGGCTGCTGTTTTGCTCGGGGCAGATAGCGCTCGATCCCGAAACGATGGAGATGGTGGGCGCCACCGCGGCGGAGCAGGCGCACCAGGTGCTCGAGAATCTCGAGGCCGTCTTGCGTGCGGGGGGCAGTAGCCTCAAAGACGTGTTGAAGACCACCCTCTACCTGGCCGACATGGGCGACTTTACGGCCGTCAACGAGGTCTACGCCGTGGCTTTCGGCGAGCACCGGCCGGCGCGCGCTACCGTGGCCGCCGCCGGGTTGCCGAAGGGGGCGCTGGTGGAGATCGACGCGGTGGCGAGGCAGTCGTCTTGAGCACGTCGGGCGTCCCCGCCGATGCGTTGCAGGCCGTGCGCGCGGCACGCCGCATCGTGATCGCGTCGCACATCCCGATGGACGGGGACGGGCTCGGCACCGGCCTGGCGCTGATGCGCGCCCTGCGCCCGTCGAAGGATGCCGTGCATCTGGTCACTCCCGGCTACGTGCCGCGCGTCTACACCTTTCTGGCCGGCTACGACGAGATCGTCAAGCTCGGCGGCGATCAGCCCGTGCCGGACTGCGACCTGCTCCTCGCGCTGGACGCCGGCAATGCCGAGCGTCTGGGCCGGGTCTTGACCGACCGCCCGGAGGGTGCGCGCGTGCTCAACGTAGACCATCACATCTCCAACACGCTGTACGGGGACGTGAACTGGGTGGATGCCGCCGCGGGCGCCACCGCCGAGCTCGGCTACCTGTTGCTGGTCGAGCTCGGGGTCGAGATCGATGCGCAGGCCGCTCAGGCGCTGCTCGTGGCGCTCGTCACGGACACCGGACGCTTCTGCTACTCGAGCACGCGGCCCCGCACGCTGGAGATCGGCGCGGCGCTGTTGCGGCTGGGCGCTGACCCGGACACGCTCAACCTGCATCTCTACCGTTCCATCCCGCGCGGCGTGCTCGACTTGCACGCGCGTGCGGTGCAGCGGATCGCCTTCCATGCGGACGGCGCGCTGGCCTTGCTGACGGTGGAGGCGGACTTCGGGAGCGACCTCGGCGTGGACGAAGAGGACCAAAAGGATCTGGTCGACATTCCCGTATCCGTGGAGGGAGTCGTGGTCGCCGGGCTGTTCCGCGGGCTGAAAGACGGCGGCACGAAGGTCAGCCTGCGCAGCAACAGCGATGCGGCGGACGTCGCCGCCTTCGCGGCCGCGTGCGGTGGTGGGGGACACGTGCGCGCGGCGGGGTATCCCTCGGCAGAGGGTCCCGCCCAGACCGCACGCGCTGCGCTGAAGGGCCTCATGCAAATGGCGGCGGCCGTCTCCCCCGGGCGTTAGCCTGGAGCCCATGGGAGCGGAGGATCGGCGGGGGCTCGCCCGCGACCTCGCTGCGACGCTGCGTACGCGCAACGTCTACCTGGGATCGGAGCGTGTGGCGTCCCAGTTGCGCTTCGCGCTGACCGGGCCCGGGGAGGCACCGGCCGCGGGTGCGAGCGCGAGCCGCGAGGAGCTGTGGCAGAGCCTGAAGGACGAGGCGCTGCAGTGCCGCAAGTGCCGCCTGTGCGAAACGCGGCGCACGGTGGTC
This sequence comes from Planctomycetota bacterium, assembly GCA_027297745.1. Lineage (GTDB taxonomy): Bacteria > Planctomycetota > PLA2 > PLA2 > PLA2 > JAPUHK01. The sequence goes on from JAPUHK010000131.1 coordinate 3,941, forward strand.
TTCGGCGAGGGCAGCCCGACCGCGGACCTGATGTTCATCGGCGAGGCGCCCGGAAGGGACGAGGACGAGCAGGGCCGCCCCTTCGTGGGGCGCGCCGGCAAGCTCTTGACCCAGATGATCGAGGCCATGGGGCTCAGGCGCAGCGACGTCTTCATCGCCAACGTGCTCAAGTGCCGCCCGCCTGACAACCGCGACCCCGCCCCCGACGAGGTGGAGTCCTGCCGCCCCTACCTGGAGCGGCAGATCGAGCTGATCGACCCCAAAGTAGTATGTGCGCTTGGGCGCCACGCGGTGCGCTCGCTGGTCGACGTGTCGCAGGGGATCACCAAGATCCGCGGGCGCAAGCTCGTCCTGCCGGGCGGCCGCACGCTGCTCCCCACCTATCACCCCGCTTATCTGCTGCGCAATCCCGCCGCCAAGCGGGAGGTTTGGGAGGATCTGAAGACGATCCTCGGCATCCTGGGCCTGCCGGTGCCTGAGCGGCGCAGCCGCTAGGGCCACCGGCCCCGTACACGTGCCCCTGCCCTTTGCCCGAGGACCGCATGCGTGCCCAGGTCGCGGGTAACGGGCTCGGGCTAGGGCTCGGGCTCCGGGCCAAGGCCCCCGATGACGGACCCGTGACAGGCCGCTGGGAACCTCCGCGCCCTGACCCCCCGGGCGATGCAGATGCCCGGAGGGAAAGGAGTTGCGAGCCCGAAAGGGCATTTGGTATCTAGGGCGGCCCCTGAGCCGCGGGCATGGCTCGGGGTCATCGGAACGAAGGACTGGGCGACACGTTCGGGACGCGAGAGGGCGCCGAGCATCAACGTCTGAGGACAAGCGCATGCGCAAGTGTCTCTGGCTCTATCTCCTCCTCGTCTTGCCGCTTGTAGTGGTGGGCTGCAAGGGCATGAAAGGTGGCGACCCTGACGCGGACGCCTGCGCGGCGTGCGGCGCCTGCGGCGACGCGTGCAGCGACGCGTCCGCATGCGGCGGCTGCGGCGAAGGCTGTGGCTGCGGTGACGCGGAAGCCGGCGCCATGCTGCAGGACGGCGACGCCGAGGAAGACTTCGACCTCGACCGCATCAGCGAAGACATGCTCGCGGAGAAGGAGCGCATCGGCGCGCTCAAGACCCGCCTGGTGGCCCTGGCCGAGCGCGCCCGCAATTCGGGCCAGCTGGTCCAGGCGCGCGAGATCTACCGCAAGGTCGTGCAGCTCGACCCGGGCGACGCGACCGCGCGCGACGCGCTCTTCCGTCTCAGCGAAGAGCTAGGGGAGCGCGGTGCGACCGCGGAGGGCATCCTCGAAGGTGCCAGCACCCGCGAGGGTGCGCGCCGTGAGCAGGTGGCGGAGATGATCCGCAACCGCATCACGAAGGCGCGCGTCGCCGAGGACGAGAACGACTACGACGAGGCCATCCGCAACTACCAGGAGATCATCAACCTGCTCGGCTGGTACCCCTACCAGGCCGACCTGCCCGTCGACGAGGGTGGCGCCCGCGCGCTTCTGGACGAGGCGCGCAAGCGCAAGGAGCTCTACGACGAGCGCCGTAGTGCCGCCCTGCGCCGGCAGGTGCAGGCCGAAGAGGAAGCGCGCCGCCGCCGTGCGCAGACGGAGACCGCGGACCAGATCCGCACCTTCCTGCGCCTGGCCAGCGACGCCTACGACGCGGGGAACTACATCCTCGCGATCAACTACGCCGAGCGCGTGCGCGCGCTGGACCCGCGCAACGAGGCCGCCATCAACCTCGTGAAGATCGCCAAGGAGACCAAGTACGTTGCCGACAGCAACGCGACCAAGGAGCACTTCGCGCACGAGTGGAAGCTCATCATGGAGCGCCTCGAGCTCTCCGCGATCCCGCAGTCGGACATCATGCGCTTCCCGCGCAACTGGTCCATGATCGCTTCGCGCACCGCGCGCACGGGCGTGGGCATGGACGACTCGGCCGCTGAGGATCCGCGCACGCAGCAGATCCTGAACGTGCTCCAGACGCGCCGCGTCGGCGAGCTGAACCTGAAGCCGGGCGAGATCACGCTCGAGGGTGCGGTCGAGTATCTGCGCAGCGTCACCGGCGAGAACTTCGTCATCTCGCAGAAGGTGCGTGACGAGAAGTCGGACATCGAGCTCGATCTAGAAGTCAAGGACGTGACCGTCGCGCAGGTGCTGAACCTGATCACCGAGCCGCACGACATGGCCTGGAAGATCCGCAACGGCGTGGTCATGGTGCTCGACATCTCGGAGGCGACCGAGGACCTGATCCTGCAGTTCTTCGACGTGAAGGACCTGGTCGTCCGCATCAGCGACTTCCCCGGCGAGGAGATCAACCTCTTCCCGTCCAAGTACACGCCGCCCGAGCCCGATGAGGGTGATGAGCCGGAGCCTCCCTTCAACGCCGACCAGCTGATCGAGCTCGTGCGCAACACGATCGAGCCCGAGTCCTGGGACGCGATCGAAGGCGTCGCCATCGAGGCCAAGAACAACATCCTCGTGATCAAGACGACGCGCGAGATCCAGCGCAAGGTCGGCGCGCTGCTCGACGACCTGCGCAAGCACACCGGCATCCTGATCAACATCGAAGTGCGCTTCCTCGACGCCGAGGACCGCTTCCTGCGGGACGTGGGCGTGGACATGCGCGGCCTGGGCGACCAGACGGGTGGAGTGGGCATCCCCGGCAAGGGCTCGGCCCCCAACTTCGACGACAGCTTCGTCGGCACCACGGCCAACCCGGCGGGCACCGGCCAGGGCGTCATTCCGGAGCCCTCCTCGATCGGCACCAGCCCCATTCCCGGCGCCTTCTTCGGCGACGGTACGGACGGTACCTACCAGGGCCGCGTCGAGAACCTGTTCGACATGATCCTGCAGTTCCGTGAGCCCGGTCAGGCGACGCAGTCGGCCCAGCAGGGCGGCCTGCGCGGCGCCAACGCGGGTGGTTTCACGCTGCAGACCACGTTCATCGACGACGTCCAGTTCGAGGTGATCCTGCGGGCGGTGCAGAAGAGCGAGCGGATCGAGCAGATCAGCGCGCCCAGCCTGACCGTCTACAACACGCAGCGCGCCAACGTCTCGGTGTTGACGCAGAACTCCTACGTGGCCGACTTCGATGTCGAGATCGCGCAGGCGGCCGCCATCGGCGACCCGATCGTCCAGACCATCCGCGACGGCGTGATCCTGGACGTGCGGCCCATCGTCAGTGCGGACCGGCGTTTCATCACCATGGAGCTGCGTCCGACCGTGGCGGAGTTGGTGCGTCCCATCCCGACCTTCCTGACCTCGCTCGCCACCGGCCCTCCGGTAACGATCCAGGTCCCCGAGATCGCCATCAAGCGCGTGCGCACGACGGTGACCATGCCCGACGGCGGCATGCTGCTGCTCGGCGGGATCAAGTTCTTCGCGGACAAGTACGCGGAGTCGGGCCTGCCGATCGCGAGCAAGATCCCGATCATCAGCTTCCTGGTCACGCGCAAGGCGAAAACCATCCAGCGCGGCAACCTGCTCATCCTGGTCAAGGCCAAGATCGTGATCCTGGACGAGTTGGAGCCCAAGCTGGGACTGCAGTAAGAGAGCCTGAACTACGACGCGGGGGGTGCGGGTAGTCCGCACCCCCTTTCTCTTGGCCTCGCTTCCAAAGAGGCTCGGCCCGGGAGCGGGAGAGGGAAAGGGAGCGGGAGCGTAGATGCACGAACCTTCGTTCCCGCTCCCTCTCCCCCTCCCGCTGGCTGTACGTTCCCGTTCCCTTGCACTCTCCCGTTCCCGCCGTTTCTGGTTGCAGCCGCCGCAGCCCGGTATACGATGCGCCTTGGTTCCCGCGGCCCCTGCCGCTCCCGTCCTCAGGTGAGCGCGAGGCTGTGATTCGACGAGAAGTAGGCGCTAGGCACCCCCGCTTTCTGAGCGCGAAGGCGCACGGAGCGCATCGCGGTGCGCGGTGCCGCCCCGTAGCAGCGCGCTGTGCGGGGCCCGCGTCGGTTGACTCCATCTGTGGGCCCCGTAAACTGCCACGCTTCCCGCTGTTTGGGCATGTTGGGCACGCGCCGGGGCACGGGTGGCCACGCTCCCTGAGGGCTGCTTTCGACGGAGACGAGTCATGAACAAAGGTTGGATTGCGACCCTCCTGATACTCCTGTGCGGGACGGCTTCAGCGGACTGGAAGGCCGACCTCAAGTTCGCCCAGCGTCTCGGCGGCTCCGGTTTCTACGAAATGGCGACCAAGGTCTACGACGACATGATCGCCGCCGGCGGCAAGAGCGCGCAGGCCGGCGAGTACGGCAAGGCCATGCTCGTCAAGCAGCGCGCGGAGCGCGGCATGGCGCGCTTTCTGGCCGACCTGGAGCAGGGCCGCGCGCCGCGCGAGAACCGCGACGAGATCATGAAGCTCTTCGAGGCCGCCGAGCCGGACATCCGCACGTTCGTCGACCAGAACCCCGGCCAGGTGGAGGCCCGTTTCGACCTCGCCAAGCTGCTCGTCAACTGGGCGCGCTTCCTGACCGGTGCGAACTACCCCGAGGAGATGCTGGAGAAGACCAAGGAGTTGGCGGGCAAGAACCGCGACCAGGCCGACGCGCTGTTCCGGAAGGCGGTCCAGGAGTTCGAGGCCGTCGCCAAGGAGTACTCCCAGAAGGCGGACGAGAAATCGGTCCTGCGCGCGACGCTTGCCGGCTACCACGCCGCCGAGGCCGTGTTCCAATGGGCACTGATCCATCCGCCCGGCAGCGTCAAGCGCATCTACAACCTGGACACCGCGATCGAGGCGCTCGACAACTTCAACGCCGAGCACTACGAGCAGGCCATCGGCCAGTGGGCGCTGCTCATCCTCGGGAAGTGCTTCGCCCGCAAGGGGATGGAGACCAAGAACCGCAACGAAGACCTCAACATTGCGCTGAACTACTTCGAGAACCTGTTCACGGATCTCAAGGAAGACCCGGCCAACCCGGACCTGAGCAAGCTGATCGCCGAGGGCTTTTATTGGTACATCAAGACCTCCAACACGCTCGCTTCGGGCGAGGGGTTGCGGAAGGCCAAGCCCGAGTATTGGGAGAACTCGCTCAGGGCAGGCGACCTCATGGCCGGCAAGCTGGTGCAGGGCGCGAAGCTGCGGCGGGCGCTTCAGGCGCGCCTGCTCGTCGCTCACGCCCAGGCCGCGCGGGGCGACATCGGCGGCGCCATCGGCATCGCTGGCGACGTGCTCAAGGCCGCGCGTTTCGAGAGGATGGCACGCGTGGCGCGCGAGGCCACCGAGACGCTCACGGGGTGGCTGTCGAGCGCCGGCGGGAACCTCACCCTCGGCGCGGACCTGCTCTACCAGATCGGCGACTCGCTGCTGGCGCAGAAGAACTACACCGACGCCGTCGCGGCCTACCAGCAGGCGGCCACCGCGGCCCAAGCGGTCGAGGACACCGACAAGTGGGGCGACTGCTGGGTGCAGATCGCGAACGCCTTCTACAAAGACAATCGCAACTACGCGGCGGCCATGTCCGGCATGGTGCTGGTCGACGCGTTCCTGAAGTCCGGTGAGAGCGAGGAGACCAACCTCGGCGGCACCGCGTCGGATGCCTGCAACCTGGCGCGGCTGAGCTGGAAGCGCATCTCCGAGACCAGCAAGAGCAGCGGCGACCGCGGTGAGTACGAGAAGATCGTCGACCTGTTCCGCACGAGATTCCCGGGCCACCGTGAGAACGCGGACAGTGCTTACTCGCAAGCGCGCGAGACCTACGGCCGCAAGGAGTACGCGGCGGCGGCCGAGGCCTTCCGGGCCATCGGCAAGACCTCCAAGAACTACTGGGCCGCTCAGAAGCGCGTTCCGATCGCCTGGTACAACCTCGCCACCGCGCGCGCAAGGCAGGGCGACGCGGAGGGGCAGAAGGCGGCCGTGGAGGCCGGTCTCAAGGCGTCGCAGGAGCTCAAGGTGCTGGCCGAGGCCGGCGGGAACACGCGCCAGGCCAAGGGCGCGCTGCAGTCGGGCATGGCCTACACGGCGCTCGGCCTGCGCAAGCTCGAGCACTGGGACGAGGCGCTCAAGGCGGCCGACGCCTACCTGCTGGCGTATCCCGGCGAGCTCAAGCTCAAGGGCGAGGAGTTCGACATCAAGGCCCGCGGCCACCTGGCTCGTAACGAGTTGGACCAGGCCGAGGCTGCCTTCAAGGCGCTCATAGCGCGCGCGCCGGCCTACAAGGGCGTGCCCGCGCTGCAGTTCGCGCTCTACAAGGGCTTGCGGGCGGGTTACAAGAAGCTCGAGGAGGGCAGCAAGGAACGGCAGGGGCTCGCGAGCCGCGCCGCCGACCTGTTCGAGGCGTACGTCGAGCGCAGCGACCAGAAGGGCGCCAACGCCTTGGCGACGCTGGGCCAGCTCTATCTCGACGCCGGCAAGTTCGACGCGGCGGGCGAGGCCTATGCAGGGGCGGCCGATGCGATCAGCGATCCCGCGCGCAAGGAGAGCTGGACCCTGCGCGCGGCCATGGCCCAGCTCGAAGCCGCCAAGCTGAGCCCGAACCAGGCCGAGCGTCTGCGCAAGCTGGCCGAGGTGGCGGAGCTGTTCAGCAAGGTGATCGTCAAGGACGAGGCCAAGCGCGGCGAGGTGCTCAGGAAGCTCGGCAACCCGAACGCGTACCCGAGCAAGGATACGTTCAACGAGATCAAGCGCCGGCCGGAGACGCTGCTTTTGGCGGCCAAGGTCTTCAAGGACGCCAGTCCCGAGGGCGCGGACGGCCGCTGGGTAGCCGTCCGGTTGGTCAACTACATACACACCTTCACGAAGCCCATGAAGGACTCGGCCAAGCCGCAGCTGGACCGCTACATCTCCGTCTGGTGGAACGCCGCGCAGCTGCAGTTGGAGACCTACCTGCTGCTCGCGCAGGAGGACCCCAGCGGGGCGGTGGGCCGCAAGGCGGGCCAGACCGGCTTCAGGGCGGTCACCATCTTGAACGCTCAATACATGAAGATGGACGGGCCCAAGCGGCTGGCGGCCTTCAAGAAGCTCGCGGTCGAGCTGAAGCGCTACAAGTAGGGGGACCCAGATGCGAACCAGGATGCTCTTCGCCGCGGCCGCCGCCGCGCTGCTGCTGCCCGGCACCGCGGGCGCCGTCGACCGCCTCGAATACGCCACGCCCGGAGGCGAGACGCTCGTGCGCTCCATCGTCGCTGTCTCCCGCGAGGACCTGAAGCAGTTCCGGGTGCGGGCGATGATCGGCGGCCGCAAGCGGCGGCTGGATCTCGCGACGCGCTACATCCTCTCCTTCCGCCGCGGCAGCCGCGACGACATCAACCAGTGGTCGAAGAAGCTGGCCAACGCCTACCGCCTGATCAGCACCGGGCAGTTGGCCACGAAGGAGAACGTGCCGGGCGCGGAGGAGGTGTTGCAGGCGATCACCTTCAGCACGGAGAAGGGCACCAGGGGCCAGGAGCGTACCGAGGCGGTCCAAGCCTGGCAAACGATGTACGCGCTCTTCTACCTGATCGATGTGCGCTACGAGATCGGGATCCGCGACGACAACAAGGACAAGCTGCAGCAGGCGCTCCAGGACGTCGACCAGTTCCGCCGGCGCACCGAGGCGAAGCGCACGTTGAAGTGGGACGTGCCCGGCGACGCCGGTACGAAGGAGACCAAGATCTGGGCCTGGGGCTCGACCTGGCTGTGGCCGCAGGTGCTGCTCCACAAGGCGCGCATCCAGAGGGCGCTCGGCGACGCGGCCGGCGCGGCGGCGACCTTCGATCAGGTGGCCGACATGGCCAAGAAAGAGGAGCTGAGCCCGCATCTGATCGCGGAAGCGGTGATCGGGAAGGCGACCATGGAGGCGGCCGGCAAGGACAGCGGTGCGGCCGAGCAGATCTATCGCAGCGCCGGCAACAAGCTGCGCAGCGGTATCGGCTCGCAGCCGGACGCCTACGGCAAGCGCGTCCTGCGCCAGGCGGCGAACCTCGCGCTGCTCAAGGGCGCCGACCTGCTGCTGGCCAGCGCGGCCGCCAAGCAGGTGAGCTACGACGTACCGCTCAAGCGCTACCAGGCGCTGGCCTCGGCCGAGGGCCGCACCGACCCCGCGCTCTACGCCGGCGCCCAGGCGGGCATCGGTATCTGCGAGGTGGAGCAGGGCGCGGGCGGCAAGGCCTACAAGACCCTGCTGTGGGTGGTGGTCAACGGATACGCCTACCCGGAGCAGGTGCAACGGGCGCTCTACTACCTCGGCAAGGCCGCGCCCCTGTTCGCCAAGGAAATCGAGGCCCAGGGCGGTGATGGTGCCACGCTGCGCAGGGCAGGCGAGCGCTGGCAAGACGACCTCAAGCAGAGGTTTCCCGACTCTCCTTGGGCGAAGAAGTAGATAGAATTGGGTTTCTGGAAGAGAATCCTCCGTTTGGTCCCCCCCGGGGCCCGGAACCGAATCAGGTCGAGGAAAGGAGTGGATCGCTGATGAAGGCGACGCGCGTTCATAGCATCTTGTTCATGGCGCTTGTGGTGATGTTCCTGACCGCGGGCCCGGCACTGGCGCAGGGCGACACCGCCTCGTCGAAGGAAGAAACGAGCTGGATCGAGGCCTACATCGGGGCGGGCGGCTGGATCGGGTACGTGATCGTGCTCACCTCGGTCGTGTCCCTGGCGCTCATCATCGAGCACGTCGTCAACGTCAAGCGGGACAAGATCGTTCCGCCGCAGCTCGTCGACGAGATCGAGGCGCTCTTCGAGAACGAGGAGTACCAGGAGGCCCTGGAGCTGTGCGAGTCCGAGCCCAACTTCCTCACGAACGTCCTCAGCGCGGGCCTGCCCAAGATGAACGCGGGCTTCGAGACCATGAGGACCGCCATGGAGGACGTTGCCGAAGAGGAGGCGATCAAGCTGCAGCAGAAGATCAGCTACCTGAGCCTGATCGGCAACATCGCCCCCATGCTCGGCCTGTTCGGCACCGTGACGGGAATGATCAAGGCGTTCAACACGATCGCAGCCCTGGGCTCGGCGGTCTCGCCGTCCGACCTCGCGGGAGGCATCAGCCAGGCGCTGGTGACCACCTTCCTCGGGCTGTTCGTCGCCATCCCCTCCATGATCGCCTACTTCCTGTTCCGCAACCGCGTCGTAGGCATCACGCTCGAGATCGGCGCCATCGCCGATGAGCTGGTGGAGCGCTTCCGCAACAAGTAGTGCCGCTTCCCGATCTACATCGGAAGGAGGAGCCGACATGAGCCGCGTGGTCAAGAAGATGATGGCCGAAAAGTCGGAGGTGAACATGACGCCGATGATCGACGTCGTGTTCCTGCTCCTGATCTTCTTCATGGTGGTGGTCGACATGACCCAGAAGGATCTCGCCGATCTGACGCTGCCTATCGCCATCACGGCGGAGCCGGACAAGAGCGACGACAAGGACGACCGCTACATCGTCAACGTCGATAGGCAGGGGGTGGTCCAGTACAAGGGCCAGCCCTACAGCCTCGGTGAGCTCAAGCAGCTCCTGAACCGCCTGAAGCGCATCTACGCCATGTACAAGGACTTCGTCAAGCCGAAGCCCCAAAGGGTCGAGAAGCACGGACGCGATCCCGGCGGCCAGTATGGCTCGGAGCTCT
>JAPUHK010000132.1 GCA_027297745.1 Planctomycetota bacterium
ACCGCCGCAGGCGGCGTCACTTGCCCTGCGGGCTCCAGAGCTCGTAGTCGGGGATCTCGGCGCGGACCCTTTCGAGTCCCTGCTCGTCGGCCGCTTCGCTGTAAGCCCTGAAGGCCTCGCGCCAGCGCTCCGTATCGCAAGCCCGGTCGCCGGCCTGCTTCCAGTCCGGGGCCGACACCTTGCGCCCCGCGCTCACCAGCGCCACGAGCAGGATCACTCGTCCCTCCCGCTTGGCGAGAGAGTGAACGTCCTCCACGCCCTGGTCGTCGCCGGCCAGCAGGAACAGGTCCAGGGCCTCGGCGGCGCGGCCGCACTCGAGCAGTCGGCGCGCAACGGCGCTGCGTTCCGAGTCGGGGACCTTCGGGGAGTACTTGAGCTCTCTCAGACGGAGGACGTCGGGCAGCCCTTGGGCCATGGGGCGGCACTCTATCACTCGCGCCCGGGCTTGCCTCCTTTGGCTAACTCCTTTCGGGGGGCCGGGTTGGGGCGATAGGCAGGGAGCGGCCGCACGGGGGGGCCGCAAGCTATGGGGAACCGGCGTAACCCTTTGTCCGTTAGGGCTTTCGAGAAGAAAAAGGCGTTGACTCGGGGGGCCGAATCCCTACGCTTGTTGACCGTAAGGGCATTGGTACAAAGGGTATAAGACGGTCAGGCGGCGGCCGGACGGCAAAGTGCGGACTATGAACAGCGGGCAAGAGGACTCGCTCTTCGGCGGGGCGGAGGGCTCTTCTACGGGAACACCCCATCCGTCTGCCCCTATGTCCTCAGTGCCCGGCGGGCGTACGGTGACCAAAAAAGAGCTGGTCAGCCGCATCGCCGACCGCACCGGGCAGACCAAGGTCGTGACCAAGGACATCATCCAGATGTTCCTGGACGCGATCATCTCGGAGCTCAGCAAGGGCAACCGCCTGGAGTTCCGCGAGTTCGGCGTGTTCGAGGTGAAGGAGCGCGCCGCGCGGAAGGCCCAAAACCCGCGCACCCTGGAGAAGGTGGAGGTCCCCGCCAAGAAGGTGGTGAAGTTCAAGGTCGGCCGCTTGATGAAGGAGCGCGTCGGACTCAAGTAGCCCCGGGAATCGGGGATTTGGGGCCGTTCCGGGGGCCGCGGAGGGTCCGCCGCGACATCGGCCGTGTGAGAGCCGTTTAGAATCCTGACATGAGCAGCGCAACGGCCGGCGGCACCGCGGACGCCATTCAGCTGCATTTCTGCCAGAAGTGCGGCATCTCCGTTCCCGTGGGAGACATCGAGACCGGGCGGGCGCGCCCCGCACCCGGCGGCTACATATGCCCCGGTTGCATCTACGAGGAGCTTGCGGCCACCGGAGCGACGACCGCCACGCCGCCGTCGAGCAGTGTCTACCGCGTGCTGAGCACGCTGGCGTTGCTTTACCTGGTCGGTGCCACTTCGTTCCTGCTGTATCGCGAGTTGCACCGCGTGGAGACTTCGGTCGATCTCTCCCCGGTCGCGTCGCGCGAGGACACCCTGCGCCTGGACGAGAAACTCACGGCGCTCGCGGATCAGCAACGCGGCGCCGTGCTCACGCTGCAGGACAACGACCAGCGGCTGAGCGAGAGCCTCACGGCCCTGAACGGACGCCTGTCGGAGTCGGAGAAGGGGGCGTTGCGGTGGCGCCTGGACTCGGACAACCGCGATTACGAGCTGAGCAAGAACCTGCTCGGCTTGGCCAAGAAGACGGTGGGCCTGAAGGACGAGCTGGCCACGATCCTCGCCCAGGAGAGCGAAGCGATCCGGGCCGCCATCCAGGCCGCGGCTACCGCCGCCGGCGGCGCACAGACCCCGGTGGGCACGCAGCCTTCCGCCACGGTCACGACGCAAACCGTCTCGCCGAGCGAGCAGTCGCGGCAGGTTCAAGAGGAGATCCGGAAGCTCGGGGACATGAAAGCCTCGGAGACCGTGCGCTACAGCGCGGCCATGGAGCTCGGCCATCTGCGCGACCCGTCGAGCGTCGAGCCGTTGGTGAAGGCGCTCAACAACGATCCGGACGACCTCGTGCAGCGCGGCGCGGCGTGGGCGCTGGGCAAGATCGGTGACAAGGCCGTGCCCGCGGTGCCCGCGTTGATTGCCAAGCTCGGGGGCAAGGCGGCCTTCGTGGGCTACATGTGCGACCTTGCGCTGCAGGACATCACGAAGTCGCTGACGGGTGCGGCGGTGGACTACCACTACGACCCCACGCTCAAGCGCAAGGAGCGCGCGGCGATCCGGCGGAAGTGGGAGCAGTGGTGGGAGCAGAACCGCGCCCAGTACGTGTCCAAGGGCTAGAAGCCGTTAGCCGTTGCCCGCCCGGGCTCGTTACAGCGCGCGTTCGTACAAGCGCCAGCGCTTGTACGGCGTGAGCTCGAACTTCATCAGGCCGTTGATCATGGCGGTGTTGTCCGCCAGCACCCAGGATGCCTCCGCCCAGGTGTAGCGCCAGCCCGCGGTGCGGTAGCTGTCGCTCAACAGAAGCGTCTCGATGCCGCGGATGCGGCGCTGGGGGACGACGCCGAGTGCCACCAGGCGCATGCGCTTCACGCGATGCCGCGCGCGCAGCAGGCCCCACCAGCCGAAGGGGAACAGACGTCCGTTGCACTTGCGGATCTCGACGTTGAGGTCCGGCAGGCCGAGATAGAAGCCGACGGGCTCGCCCCGAACCTCGGCGATGCGCAGCAGGTCGGGGTCGGCGACCGCCTTCATGTCCTTGGCCTTGTAGGCCCAGTCCTCCGCCGAGATGGGCACGTGGCCCCAGTTGTCGGCCCACGCGGCGTTGTAAATGGTGCGCAGCCGTTCGATCTCGGCGGCGAAATCGTTCCAGCGGAGGGGTCGCACGACGACGCCGCGCTTGCGCGCCAGATCAGCCACGCGGTCCATGCGGTCGACGCGGGCGCGCGAGATCGGACCGCAGGAGGCGATCATGTCCTGCGCCCCGTCCCAGCCGCCGGTTTCCCAGAGTCGTCCGTAGTAGGAGGGGTTCCAGGTGGTGTCCACCGTGGGCGGCGTGTCGTGGCCCTCCACGAGCAGGCCCGCGGTGTCGTGGATCGTGTAGTTCAACGGTCCGCGGGCGCGCGTGCAGCCCTCGGAACGCAGCCATTCCTGTGCCCGGTCGAAGAGCTCCGCTGCGAGCGTGGCGTCGTCGATGCAATCGAAGAAGCCGACGGCGCCCGTGCCGTTCGCGCTGGCGTGGAGCTCGGGGTCCGCGCAGGCGCCGATGCGGCCCACGGCGCGGCCGTCGCGCAGCGCGAGCCACTCCCGGCTGCGGGCCCGCCGCCAGAAGGGGTTGCGCTTGTGGTCGAAGATCGCCCCGAAAGCAGCGCGCAGCATGGGGATGAAGCTCGGATCGCCGCCGGTCACGGCGCCGGGGAGATCGCGGAACAGGCGCAGGTCCCGGCCGGTCTCGACCGTCTGCACCTCTGCGGTCACGAGGCGATCTTCAACGTCCGGCCGATGCGGGCGAACACCTCGAGGGCGCGGTCGAGCTGCTGGCGGGTGTGGGTGGCCATGTAGGACGTGCGCAGGAGACTGTCGCCGGGCGCGACCGCCGGGGGCACCACGGCGTTGGTGAAGACGCCCTCCTCGAAGAGCGCCTTCCAGGCGGCGAAGGTGGCCGTCTCGTCGTGGATGTTGAGGGGCAGAATGGCGCTCTCGGTGTGGGCCACGTCGTAGCCGATCTCCGTCAACGCCTTGCGCATGTACGCGACGTTTTCGAGCAGGCGCTGTTGATGCTCCGGCTCGTTCTCCATGATGTCCAGGGCCGCGAGCGTCGCAGCCACGGTGGCGGGCTGAATCGAGGCGCTGAAGATCATGGGCCGCGAAGCGTGCTTGAGGAACCAGATGACCTGCTCGGGGCCGGCCACGAAGCCGCCCAACGAAGCGAAGGACTTGGAGAAGGTGCCCGTGATGATGTCGACGGTCACGCCGTAGTGCGCCGCCGTCCCGCGCCCCTGCGGCCCCATGACGCCGATGCCGTGCGCGTCGTCCACGAGGATCTTCGCGTCGTTGCGCCTGGCGATCTCGACCATCTTCGGCAACGGCACCAGGTCCCCGAGCATCGAGAACACGCCGTCGGTGACGACCAGCTTGCCCCTGTCCGGAGGCGAGTCCTCGAGCAGCCGATCCAGGTCCTCCATGTCGCTGTGCGCGTACTTCTTCGTGCGGCCGAAGGCGAGACGCAGGCCCTCCATGATCGAAGAGTGGTTCTCGCGGTCGCAGAACGCCAGGTCGTTCTTGCCCACGAGCACGCTCAGGGCGCCCAGGTTGGTCTGGAAGCCTGTGCTGAAGGTGAGGCAATCCTCCATGCCGAAGAAGTTCGCCAGCCGTTCCTCCAGCTCCACGTGCATGTCGAGCGTGCCGTTCAGGAAGCGCGAACCGCTGCAGCCCGTGCCGAAGCGGTCCAGCGCCCTGTGGGCCGCCTCCACCACCTTCGGATGGCAGGTCAGGCCGAGGTAGTTGTTCGACCCGATCATGATCATCCGCTTGCCGCGGATGGTCACCTCGGTGCCGCCGTCGTGACTCTCTGAGATCGGATGGAAATACGGGTAGTTCCCCGCTTCCATGACCTTCGCGGCACGATCGAACTCCTGGCACTTGTCGTAAAGGCTCACCGTCTCAGTCCTTGCGCGGCAACGCGGGGTGTCTGGAGGAAATGACAAGCCACGGTCCTTGCTGCGGTTTTTGAAGGCAGGAAAGAGTGCGGTATTCCTATCCCGGCTGCCGGAGAGTGTCAATAGTATAGTCCTCTGTCCGCCTTGTCCTGCGCGGCCGTAAAGTGTTGAAGGCCAATGGGCAACAGCGAACGGGTTCTGGTCACCGGAGGGCACGGCTTCGTCGGCAGCCACCTCGTCGATCTGCTGCTCCGGCAGGATGTTTCCGTACGCTGTCTGTTGCGTCCGGGTCGCTCCATGGACGTTTTCGAGGGCAAGCCGGTCGAGGTCGTTCGGGGCGATCTTCGCGGGCGCGAGGGACTGGCCGATGCCGTGCGCGGCGTGACCCGCGTCTACCACATCGCGGGGCTGATCGCGGCGCGCGGCCCGGGGCACTTCGACTCCGTTAACCGCGATGGTACGCGCAGGTTGGCCGAAGCGGTCGCGGTCGCGGCGCCGGAGTGCCGCCGTTTCGTTTACGTCTCGAGCCAAGCGGCCGCCGGACCCAGCCGCGACGGTGTTCCGCTCGACGAGAGCGCGCCGCCGCATCCGGTGACCCACTACGGGCGTAGCAAGCTCGGGGGAGAGCAAGTGCTGGCGCCTTCGCTGGGCACGGTCCCCTGGACGATCGTGCGGCCGCCGGCGGTTTACGGACCCCGGGACCGCGGCGTCTTGCCTTTCTTCCAGCTCGCAGCGCGGGGCCTTGCGGCCGACCTGGACGGACCCGGCCGGCGCTTCAACATGATTCACGCCAACGATCTGGCCGAGGGCATCCGGGTGGCCGGCGCGGCCCGGGCGTCGGTGGGCCGCATCTACTTCCTGACCGACGCGAAGCCGTGTAGCTATCGCGATGTCGGGGCCGCTCTGGCGGCCGCCTTCGGACGCAAGCTGTGGCGCTTGCCGGTGCCGGACGTGGTCGTCGATCTCGCCGCGGTGGCCGCGGACGAGCTTGCCGCTCTGACCGGCAAGCCGCAGATCTTCGGGCGCCAGAAGGCGATCGAGCTCAAGTCGCGCTACTGGCTGTGTTCCCCGGCCCGCGCTCAGGCCGACTTCGGCTGGTCCGTCCGTCTCGGACTCGAAGAGGGCATGGCGGAGACCGCGCGCTGGTACCGGGAGGCCGGCTGGCTATAGGGTTGGCGCCTGCCGCGAGTGTCTTCGCTATCATGCGGCGCTGATATGGGTGTTGGCCGGTCCTGGTTCATGTTTCTGGCGCTGGCGGGGTGCCACGCCGTCACGACCCAGGCCGACTACCCGGACGACCTGTACAGCCCCAACTACGTGCTGCGTACGCAGGCCGTCCTCGAGTTCGCCGACCGTCGTGACGAGAGCCAGCTCCCCGATGCGTTCGACCTGCTGCTGGACCGGGAAGGGCAGATTCGTGCCCTGGCCTGGACCACGATCCGTTCGCTCACGCCGGGGGAGCGGGACTTCGGCTACCGGCCCTACCTTGGCGAGGACGTGCGCTTCGGCATCGTCGTCCGTTGGCGCGCCTGGTGGATCGCCAGCCGTGGGGACGGCGCGCAAGAGCCCGGCGGCGGGTCCGCCGTTGCCGCAGCGGAGCGGGCCGGTGGCTGATGAAGTGCGCGGGATCCGCGTCTCAATCCCCTCGCACCCGCGCTTCCTGGCCCCGGTGCGCGATCTCGCCGCTTGGTCCGCCGAACAGGCCGGTTTCGGCTGCGAGGACACCGAGGCGATCACGCTGGCGGTGACGGAGGGCTGCACGAATGTCATCCGGCATTGCTATGGCGGCAAGCATAATGAGCGCATCGATGTGGACATCTCCTTCAGCACTCGGGCGCTCACGATCCGGATCGACGACTACGGGACTTTCGTGGACCCGGCCTCGATCCACTCCCGCGACCTGGACGAGGTACGCCCGGGCGGGCTCGGCGTCCACTTGATGCAGCAGGTCATGGACCAGGTGCGCTACGAACGCAACGCGTGGGGGGGCACCTCGTTGACGCTCATGAAGCACATCCAGGGCGACGACCACGTCTTGCGCAGCGGCGAGCTTGATGGGTAAGGCAAGCATGGCTCGGAGGATCGGATGGAAGTAACCCGGGAAAAACACGGTGACTCGGTCCTGCTCGTGATTGCGGGCCAGATCGACATGTACTCCTCTCCGGAGCTGCGGGCAGAGCTGACCGCCGCCCTGGAGAGCGGCTCGAAGCGCCTGGTACTGGACATGGAGAAGGTCGAGTTCATCGACTCCTCCGGGTTGGCCACTCTGATCGAAGTGCTGCAGAAGCTGCGTGGATCGGAGGGCAAGCTGCGGCTGAGCAACCTCAGCTCCGGCGTTCTCGCCGTGTTCGAGCTGAGCAACCTGGACCAACTGTTCGACATCCGGGCCACGCGCGAGGAGGCGTTGCAGGACGATCCCGCATGAGCGAAGCGCTTGCTGGCCTCGGCCGGAAGGGCTTCGAGATGCTCGGCTTCTTCCGCATGAGCGGGCACATCCTGGCCGGGTTTTGCTACTGGGTCCTGATCGCCCCCTGGCGGGGGTTCCCGATCCGCGGCCGCGAGACCTTGCGCCAGATGGTGCGCGTCGGCGTGAACTCCGTCCCGATCGTGTTCCTGGTCAATTTCTTCGTCGGGGTCACGCTGTCGGTCACGATAGCCGACATCCTGCGCACGTTCGGCGTCGTGGAGCTCACGGGCAGCGCGATGGGCGTGGGCTTCTGGCGCGAGCTGTCGCCGCTTCTGACCGGCATCATCATGTCGGGCTACGTGGCCGCGTCGCTGGCGGCCGAGCTCGGCAGCATGAAGACGGCGGAGGAGATCATGGCGCTCGAGGCCATGGCGCTCAACAAGATCCGTTTCCTGGTCGTGCCCCGCCTGCTGGCGGTGCTGATCATGATCCCGGCCGCCACGCAGCTGGGTAACCTGTGCGGCATCTACGGCGGCTACGTCGTGAGCATCGGGCTGCTCGAGATCAGCCCCACGACCTACTACGACAAGGCGCTCGAGGCCATGGTGGTCAAAGACATCTGGGTCGGCTTCCTCAAGAGCGTCATCTTCGCCTTCGTAGTGGGGCTCTGCGGCTGCGCGCAGGGCTTCATGGTGCACGGCGGCGCGGAGGGCGTGGGCCGCGGGACGACGAACGCCGTGGTCTACTCGATCATTCTGATCATCGTCGCGGACGCGATTTTGACCGTCCTGCTCTACTTCCTGTGATGAGCGACAAGCGAGGTCCCGCTTCCGGCGTGCGCCCCCTGGAGGAGCTGCCGATCGTGGTCCAGTGCCGCGGCGTGAAGAAGAGCTACGGAAACCGTGTGGTCCTGCGCGGCGTGGACCTGACCGTGCACAAGGGCCAGACCGTCGTCGTGATGGGCGGCTCGGGCCACGGCAAGAGCACGCTCCTGCGCCTCATGATCGGGGCGGAGAAGCCGGACGCCGGCTCGATCGAGATCTTCGGCCAGGACATCGGGCACTTGACCGAAGAGGAGATGTACCCGCTCAAGAAGCGCTTCGGCGTGCTGTTCCAGTCGGGCGCCCTGTTCAACTCCATGACCTGCGGCGAGAACATTGCGCTGCCCATCCGCGAGCACGCCAAGCTCGACGAGAAGATCATCGAGATCATCGTCAAGCTGAAGCTCGAGCTGGTGGGCCTGCGCGACGCCGAGCAGTTGATTCCCGCCCAGATCTCGGGGGGCATGCGCAAGCGTGTCGGCCTGGCGCGCGCCATCGCGCTCGATCCGGAGATCATCTTCTACGACGAGCCGGGCGCCGGGCTGGACCCGATCATGCTGGCCGCCATCGACGAGCTGATCCTGGGCCTCAGCAAGAAGCTGGGCGTTGCCTCCATCGTCGTCACGCACGAGATGCAGTCGGCCTTCCGCATCGCCGACTACATGGTGCTCCTGCATGGCGGCGTGATCGTGGCCGAGGGCACCCCGGACGAGATGCGCGCTTCGAAGGACCCCCTCGTGCAGCAATTCATCCAAGGCAAAGCCGAGGGTCCCGTACCCCTTCGCCAGTCCGGCAAGGACCTGGTGAAGGACCTCTTGGAGGGAGCTGGCGAATGAGCAAGAGCATGGAGATCAAGGCCGGTCTCGTGATCGTGGTCGGCGCGCTGATCGGCCTGCTGGGCCTGTTCATGGTCAGCGGGGGGCCGGACGCCCTGCGCGACAAGACGATCTATACGGTCCACTTCCCCAACGTGGGCGGCCTGAGGGAGGGCAACGACGTGCTCCTTGCCGGCGTCAAGGTGGGCTCGGTGCACCTCGTGGAGTCCAAGCGCGTGCTCGTCGAGGGCGAGGAGCGCCGCATGGTCGAGGTGCAGGTGGAGATCTTCGCCACCGGCGAGGTGCAAGAGGATTCGGAGGTCTTCATCTCGAGCAGCGTGACCGGCACCACGCGCCTCAACATCGAATACGGCACGGGCCCACGGGCCACCTCCAAGTCGGTACTGATCGGCTACCCGCAGGACACCTTCGAGGACCTGATGCACGAGGCCTCGCTGGCCATGGGGGAGGTCAACGCCGCCGTGCAGACGGCCAAGGGAGCGGTGGAACGGCTCGACCGCATCCTGGAAGGCTTCGAGAAGGAGAATCTGCCGCGGCGCACGGCCGACTTCATCGACACGCTGGATCGCGGCGCAGCCGAGTTCGAGAAGACCATCGCGGACATCCGCGCACCCGCGCAGGAGGTGATCGTCCAGCTCAAGGAGACCGTGAGCCACGCGGACGACCTCGTGGAGCGGCTGCTCCAGGATTGGGACGGCATCGTGGGCGACGTCCGCGAGGCGGCCCGGGAGCTGCGCAGCGTCACCGAGACGGTCGACGCGATCTTGAAGGAGAACCGCAACGACGTCCGCGAGCTGGTGCAGTCGATGCGCGACGCCGCGCTGCGCGTGGCGCCCGCGCTGGCGAGCATCGAGCAGCTGATGAGCAGCGCCAACGAGACGGTGGAGGAGGTGCGCCCGCGCCTCGTGGCCGCGATGGAGAGCGGCAAGGAGGCGTTGCATAACTTCAACGACGTCACCGAGGACCTGAAGACGGCGCCCTGGAAGCTGATCAACAAACCCTCGGAGGCCGAGGTGCAGAGGGTCCACCTCTACAACGCGCTGCGCTTGTGGACCGACGGCGTGCGCGACATCCAGCAGCACATCGAGGAGTTGGAGGCGCTCAAGGCTTCCGGCGCGCTGGAGGATCCGAAACGCGCCGGGGCCGTGGAGAAGACCATCGCACAACTGGAGAAGACGGTGCGCTCCTACGACCGCCTGTGGGCCGACGTGCAAAAGGAGCTGCTTGAGATCCGGTCGGAGGGCGCGAAAAGGTAGCAGGGCCCGGACAATGGTCGCCTGACCGGGACGGGAGGAGCTTCATGAGCAAGGTGAGCGTGATCGGCGCGGGGCACGTCGGCGAGTCGGTGGCTTTCATGGCGGCGGAGAGGCACCTCGCGGACGTCGTGCTGATCGACATCGTGGAAGGCATGCCGCAGGGCAAGGCGCTGGACATGAGTCAGGTCGGCCCCCTGTTCGGATTCGATTCCGCAGTCCGCGGCAGCAACGACATGAAGGACGTCGCGGGCAGCGACGTGGTCGTCGTGACCGCGGGCATCCCGCGCAAGCCGGGCATGGACCGCATGGAGCTGCTCGGCACGAACGCCGGCATCGTCAAGGGCCTCTGCGAGGCGATCCGCGATCACGCCCCGGACGCGATCGTGATCCTGGTCACCAACCCCCTGGACGTGATGGCGCACGTGGCACTGGAGACGACGGGCTTTGTGCGCGGCCGCGTGATGGGCATGGCCGGCGTGCTGGACGCGGCGCGTTTCCGGACCTTCATCGCCTCCGAGCTCGGCGTGTCCGTGAAGGACATCGCCGCCATGGTGCTCGGGGGGCACGGGGACCAGATGGTGCCGCTGCCGCGCTTCAGCACGGTCAACGGCGTCCCGCTGCCTGAGCTGATGCCCACAGACCGCATCGAAGCGCTCGTGGAGCGCACGCGCAAGGGGGGCGCCGAAATCGTGGCCCTGCTCAAGACGGGCAGCGCCTACTACGCTCCCGGCGCATCCGTCACGGTGATGCTCGAGGCGATCCTGCGCGACACGGGCCACCTGCTGCCGGTGGCCGCTGCGCTCGACGGCGAGTACGGCTACTCCGGGATCTTCCTCGGCGTGCCCGTCGTGCTCGGCCGCGAGGGGATCCGCAGCATCGAGGTGTTGGACCTCACGGAGGACGAGCGGGCCGCGCTGCAGCGCAGTGCCGACGCGGTCCGGGCGGGCGTCGAGTCGGTCTCCCAGTTCCT
>JAPUHK010000133.1 GCA_027297745.1 Planctomycetota bacterium
GAGGAAGGCCGAAGCGCGCCGTGGCGGCACCTGCTCGCGGACGGCTTCCAGGGGAAGCTGATGGACGGAGCAGTGCACACGCGCACCTGCGGAACGGTCACGGAAGAGTCGCGTGCCGCGGGCGGCCCGACCACGACCGCCGGCACCGATGCGTGGCTGGAGGCGCTCTTCGGGCTGCGCAAGCCGTTTGCGACCTTCGAGCTGGTAGCTCTGCACACGAACATGCTGGCGCCCGTGAAACAGGACCGGCTCGACGGCCCCTGGAGGGGCGCATGGCTGCTGGAGATGAGAGGCCGCGACGCCGCGGGCCGGCGCGTGCACACGGAGTTGCGCCTCGACCTCGACTTCGAGCGCCTGCCTGTCGATCCGGAACATGCGCCGGCGTGGATCCGCGCCGCCTCTTTCACGTGGATGGTCATGCGCAACGCCCCGGACGGGCTGCTCCAGGACGTGTCGAGCGAATCCGGAATCAACGAGGCGGAGCTTACGGACCGCTGGCGCTTCAGGGGCCAGAAGCCGAACACGGCCTCGTCGTTCAACAGCGCGGTGTTCGACTACGACGGGGACGGCCGGCTCGACCTGCTGCTCATGGACTGGCGCCTGCACTTGTATCGCACGCTGGGGAACGGCCGCTTCGTCGAGGTCACCGTGCAGGCAGGGCTGCCCAACGCCGGCCTCGGCCTGGTCATGGTGGCAACCGCGGGCGACTTCGACAACGACGGCGACGAGGACCTGATCCTGCGGGGCGTCTTTCAGCACGGAGATACTCTGCTCGTCTACGACAACAAGGGCGACGGGACGTTCCGCCGGCTGCGCAAGAGCGAGTACTCGCTGCCGAACCTCGGCATGCAGCGGGTCATGGCCGACGGCGGCTCGGTCGCTGACTACGACGGCGACGGCCTGCTGGACGTGTACTTCCCCAACGCGGGTCCGCGCCCGCCGCCCGGCGAGGTGCCACAGCGCTGGGTCGGGGACCGCACGAGGGGCACCGGCCTGTTGCTGCGCAACCTGGGGGGCTGGCGTTTCGAGGACGTCACACAGCAAGCGAACGCCGGTGCGGGCAACCGGGACGTGCGCGGCGCCGTCTGGCTCGACCTCGAGCCCGACGGCGACTCCGACCTGTTCATGGGCAACCACCTGGGTGAGAGCGTCGTGCTGGAGAACCAGGGCGACGGCACGTTCAAGGAGTTCGTCGACGAGGGCCGCTCCGGCTTCGGCGGGTTCACGATGGGCGTCGCAGCGGGCGACCTCGACGGCGACGGGGCACCCGAGCTCTACCTGGCCAACATGTCCAGCGTGGCCGGGCAGCGCATCATGAGCAACCTGAGGCCGGAGGACTTCCCGCCGGGCGCGTTCGAGACCGTCCGGGCCTTCGTCGAGGGGAATCACGTCCTGCGCAACAACGGCCGTCCCTCGGGCCAGCGGCGCTTCGACACCGCCTACACGCACCGCGCCGGCTGGGCCTACGGCCCCGTCTGCATCGACCTCGACGGAAACGGGCTGCTCGACATCTACTGCGCCGCCGGCTACCAGAGTGTGAAGCGCGGCGAGCCGGACGGGTGAACCTGCGTTTGGCGGGCTGCGTTTGCGCATCCCACCCGGCGCGCGATCAACGTAGAAGCGATCGGTTCGCTCGAAGAGGGCGAGTTCTGGGTGCCCAACGTCTGGACCTATCCGAGCGACAAGAACCTCAGCGCCTTCGAGCCGAACCGGGTGCTGCTGAACTGCGGCAACCTGCAGTTCATCGACGCCCACTACGTCAGCGGCGGCGGTTCGGAGGGGGACGGCCGCGCGGCGATGGTGGCCGACGTGAACGACGACCTGCAGCCGGACCTGCTGGTGCGGCAGGTAGGCGGCGGGCCGCTCAAGGTCTATCTGAACCGCTTCCCCCCCACGAGCCGGTTGGTGATCTCGCTGCGGGGCACGAAGAGCAACAGCATGGGCATCGGCGCACGCGTCGTGTGCGAGGTCTCCGGGCGCCGCCTGGAGCGGCAGTTGTACGCCAACAACAGCGTCTTCGCACAGCAGGGCGCGCGGGTCCGCTTCGGTCTCGGGGATGCCAAGCGGGTCGAGCGCCTGACCGTGCACTGGCCGTCAGGGGGGACGACGGTGCTCGAGGACGTGGCCGTCGACCGCCACCTGCTGATCCGCGAGGGCGCGAGCGAGCCCACCGTCTTGCGCAGCGTGACCCGCTGAGGCGTCGCGTGTAGACGCTCGCAGACGGGATCCGGGCCTGGACTTGCGGCGAGCCGGGCGCTTAGCGTTCGGCCCGCGCCGCACGCACGATCTCGACTATGCGCTGTGGATAGTCCTCGGGGAAGTACCAGGCGCGGCGGTCCTTCATCGCCACGAGTCCGCGCGCATCGGGTGCGAGCCCGTACTGCAGCGAGACCAGCACGTCGCTGCTGACCCAGGAGTGGGTCAGCCACGCGAAGTGACCGCCGAAGCCGCCCGACTCCCCAGGGACGCGGGTCCGAGTGGCATCGATCAGCTCGACCTTTTGCGCTGCGGCCAGGGCCCCACGCTGCTCCTCGGTGAGTTGGGCGGGATCCGTAGCCCCAACGCGTGTGCTTCCGAAGAAGCCGAGGGTGCGGAGCACGGCATCGTCCGGCGAGACGAGTACCGAAATGCGGCCCGGCAGGTCCTGGAAGCGTCGCAAGGCCGCAGAAAACACCTTCCACTCCAATACGGCGGCGCTGTACACGACGGTCCCGATGCGGAGCCGGCGCAGTCCGGCCTCGTCCCGCTCGGGGTACGTCTCGCGCAGCAGCGCCAGCCCCTCGGTGACCAGCGCGGTCCCGGCGCTGTTGCCGACCACGTTGATGCGTGTCGCGCGCGTGCGACGCGACAGGAAGTCCAGCACCAGCGCCAGGTGCGGCGCGGCCTCGAAGGAGCGCCGCACGTCCGCACCATACGCGAGCGGATTTTGGTGCGAGGGCCAGGCGAAGGCCAGCCAAACGCCCTCCCCGCGCATGTAGTGGCTGAGCCCCGCGGCGACCCTGCACGGGTTTTGAAAGTCGACGTTGTACCCGTGTACGTACACGTTCAGGACCCGGGCCCGCGTGCGTCCGAGCTCGGCGTTGAGCGCGTCGGCGAAGGCTCGCTCGCCAGAAGCGTTGCCGAGCGTGCCCAGCTCCGCGGCATGGTCGAACCGCAGCGGGAGTGAATGAGAGCGCTTCGCCGCCCTCGAGGCCGCATGCAACTCAGGCCAGGTGATCCGCTCGCCGCCGATGCGCACCGCTGCCTTCCCGAGCCGCACGGTATCCGTGGCTTCGTTCGTGTAGCCGCGGGCGGCGGCCGTCCCCTTGGCGCCCCGGTCGGTGGCATAGAACACGGTCAGCGAGGGGTCCTGGTCGGCCTGCGACAGGCCGCGAAACGGGTCCACCCCCTCCTCCTCCAGGTAGACGACGGGGGTCGGCATCAAGTCGCTGCCGATGCTCACGCAGCCGGTGATCAGGAGCAGGAGCAGGGAGCGGACCGGGGTCATGCGCGGGGGGCGCAGTGTACGACCCCGGGGGCCCGAAGGCGCCCCGTCGCACGGCCCCCACCCCGGCGCGGAGCTCCCTCAGTTCTACCCCCGGGGCTGCCGATAGGTGGACCGGTACCTGTGCGAAAGGGAGGCTTGCGTGAGCAAGAGACAAACTCACGCCGACCTGGGCAAGGCGGCGGAGCGGCTCGACGAGGCGCTCACCAGCGAGATGGCGGCGGAGCGTCACGGTAGGTGGGCCTCGCTCGGCATCGTCGCGCTTTTCATGGCCGTCGCGGGCGTTTTCTGCCTGGTCAATTACCTCTTCTTCCGCGGCGAGTGGACGGAAGAGAACATCACGGCCAGTGTTCGAAAGGAATGGGCCGAGCTCGAGCCGGTCATGTCCACCGAGCTGCGCACCCTCGGAGCCACCGTCGCCCCCGTTTACGCGGCAGAGTTCCGGGCGCAGCTGCCGGAGCTGGCGCCGGAGATGGGCCGCGTGCTGCGCCTCGAGACGGAGCGTTTCGCGGGCGACCTGCAGGCGGACGCCAGCGCGCGCCTGGAGCTGTCCATGAACCGCACGGTCGAGCACGCCGTCGAGGAGATGTTCGCCAGCTATCCGGGACTCGAGGACGACGTCGAGCGCGCGGCGGTGGAGCAACACTTCCGCGCGGCGCTCGAGGAGTCCTTCACCGGAGCCTTGCAGCACTTCAACGAGACGTGCACGGCGGATGCGGCTGCCTTTCAGCAGGCGGTCATGAACGTGCCCGAATCCGACCTCACCACACGTGAGCTGGGCAAGAAGTTCGCCCGTCTTTGGATCCAGTGGCTCGACGAATGGGTGGCCCAGCAATGAGAAGCAGGAAAGACCCCTCCCCCGCCGTGGCTGCCAAGAAAGACCCGCTCGTGGAACGCTTCGAGCAGATCGAAGAGCGCCTACGGCAACGGGAGCAGGCGCGCCGCAAGCGCCTGCGGCTCACGCTCGTGGTGGGCGGGGTGCTAGCGCTCGTCAGCAGCATCGTCTTCTACAACGTCTCCGTGCAGAGCCGCGAGCTGACCACCGCCAACATGGTCGAGATGGCTCGGAACCACCTCGAGCCGCAGCTGCCCGGCGTGCGCACGACGATGGAGAGGCACCTCGAAGAGCAGGCTCCGGACGTGGTCCGGACCGGCATGCAGGGCCTGATCGACAGCCTGCCGAGCCTGCGCGGCCACCTGAGCAGGAGCTTCAACTCGCGCTTCAACAGCGTCAACGAGGACCTCGAGACGCGCCTGGCGATACTCGTGGAGCTGACCATCCGCCAAAGCAAGATCGACCTCGACCGCCGTTACCCGGACCTGAGCGACCGGCAAAAGCTCGAAAAGCTCGCGGACGAGTCTTCGCAGCAACTGCGCCTCCGCATCCGCGAGG
This sequence comes from Planctomycetota bacterium, assembly GCA_027297745.1. GTDB lineage: Bacteria > Planctomycetota > PLA2 > PLA2 > PLA2 > JAPUHK01. The sequence continues at coordinate 4,878 of JAPUHK010000133.1, forward strand.
CGATCGACGCCATGCAGCCGCAGTACGCGTCGGAGGTCAAGCGCCTGCAGAACGACGTGGAGTTCCTCTACCAGTCCGACAAGACCGCGCTAACACGTGAGGAGCAGATCCAGGGGGAGCTGCTGCGCACCATGGTCCAGCTCGCACGGCGCGACCTGCAGGGCTCTTTCCAGCCCGCGGCCGGCGCCGAGCGATAACCATAAGAGGGCCGGCCCAGGCCGGCCCTCT
>JAPUHK010000134.1 GCA_027297745.1 Planctomycetota bacterium
CGGCTCCCCGCCTTCGATCGCGACGACACCCTCGGGTGTTACGAGTCGTCGCGAGCGCCCGCGGGCGCGAGCATCCCGAAGTGCGGCCCGTAGCGCGTCGCTGGCCGGTGCCCCTTCCAGTCGGCCATCGGCGTGGAGCGCCCAGCGCTTTCCGAGCTGCTCCTCTTCGAGCGAGGTTGCAATCGCACCGCTCACGCACGCCGCGCGCCACGCACCCAGCCAGCCGAGAGGTCCGCGCCGTTCGTTCGTTATCGGCTCGAGCAGCACGTCGACGATGCCCGCGCAGCCGAGACCGAGACCCCAGAGCACGTCGTCGTCGCGCGTCGCGTCGTAGCGAATGAGACGCGGCCGCCCCGTACTCCGCACCTCGTCCGCGCGTGCCAGCAGATCTCCCTCGAGGCAGCCACCGCTGATCAGGCCGATCATCGTGTCGTCAGGGAGCACCAGCAGCCGGGCTCCCGGCCGACGGTACGTCGACCCCTCGGTGTGGACGACGCTCGCGAGCACCGCGCCCTCGAGCTCTTCGAGCCCTTCCATCGCCGCCAGGATGTCTCGAAGCTCACGCATCCGTTCTCGTTCGAACCTCTTCGTCAGTTTACAATCTGGCTTGGTATTGTAAACTGCGCCGCACTCGGGTCGGCAGCGCCCGGCGCGCCCGCCGCCCGAACGGAGGTTGCCGTGAAACTGAACGTCAACGGACGCGAACGCGATGTCGAGGTGCCCGAGGATACGCCGCTGCTCTGGGTGCTGCGAGACGAGCTTCAGCTCACCGGCACCAAGTTTGGCTGCGGCATCGCGCAGTGCGGCGCCTGCACCGTGCACCTCGACGGGCGGCCGGTTCGCTCCTGCATGACGGCTGTCGGCAAAGTGGGCGAGGCGAAGGTCACGACGATCGAAGGCCTCTCGGGCCGCGTCACCGACGCGATCCAGGGCGCCTGGCACGAGATCGACGTGCCCCAGTGCGGCTACTGCCAGTCCGGGCAGGTGATGTCCGCGGTCGCATTGCTGACGAAGAGCGCGAAACCTTCCGACGCCGACATCGAAGCCGCCATGAAGGGAAACGTTTGTCGCTGCGCCACCTACCACCGCATCCGTCAGGCAATCCGGAATGCGTCCGACTCGCTGGAGGGCTGAGGGATGAGCAACGATCGACTCGACACCACACTGTCCCGCCGGCAGTTCCTTCACAGCACCGCCGCAGCGGGCGCCGGGCTCGTCCTCGGAGTCCATCTCCCGGCGAAGCTCAGCCATGCTGCCGCGACCGATGCCGCTTCCGGGCCCTTCTCTCCGAACGCGTTCATCCGGATCACGCCCGACGACATCGTGACGGTGATCGTCAAGCACATCGAGTTCGGGCAGGGGCCGCTGACCGGGCTGGCGACGCTCGTCGCGGAAGAGCTCGACGCGGATTGGGGTCAGGTGCGAGGGGAGCTCGCACCGGCGGATGTCACCCGCTTCGCCCACACCCTCGGTCCGGTCCAGTTCACGGGCGGCTCCACCGCCATGGCCAACTCGTTCATGCAGATGCGCAAGGCCGGCGCCGCCGCGCGGGCGATGCTGGTCGAGGCGGCCGCCGCGGAGTGGGGAGTGCCCGTCGCCTCGGTCACAGTGGACGCGGGCCGCGTCAAGGAGATCGCAGGCAGCCGCTCGAAGCGCTTCGGGGAGCTGGTCGCCGCCGCGTCGAGGCTCTCGCCGCCGACCGAGGTCACGCTCAAGAAGCCCGAGGACTTCAAGCTGATCGGCACGCACGTCCCCAAGCTGGATACGCCGTCGAAGACGAACGGAGAGGCCATCTACACGATCGACGTGCAGCGGCCCGGCCTGCTCACCGCGCTCGTCGCGCATCCGCCGCGCTTCGGCGGCAAGGTCAAGAAGCTCGACGACACGAAGGCGCGCCAGGTCGCGGGTGTCGAAGACGTCAAGATCCTGCCGGAGGGCGTCGCGGTCTATGCGCGCGGTTATTGGGCCGCGAAGCAGGGCCGGGACCGGCTCGACATCGAGTGGGACGAGGCCCATGCGGAGACCCGCGACAGCGAGCGCGTGATCACCGAGTACCGAGAGCTCGCGCAAGAGCCCGGGTTGCCGGCCGGTCGGCGCGGCGATCCGGACGCCGCACTCGCGAGCGCGAAGACCGTAATCGAGTCGGAGTACGTGTTCCCGTTCCTGGCGCACGCGCCGATGGAGCCTCTCGATTGCGTGATCGAGAAGCAGGGCGACCGCTACGAGGTGTGGATGGGCGCCCAGGGCGCAAGTCGCGACCACACGGCGCTGGCCGACGAGCTCGGCGTCCCGCTCGAGCAGGTCCAGCTGAACATCCAGCTCGCGGGCGGCAGCTTCGGACGGCGCGCCCAGCACAAGAGTCAGTTCGCCCGCGAGGCCGCCCATGCGCTGCAAGCCATCGACGGACGCGCGCCGATCAAGCTGCTCTGGTCACGCGAAGACGACATCCGCGGAGGCTTCTACCGCCCGATCTACGTCCACCGGCTCAAGGGAGGGCTCGACGCCGACGGGAAGATCGTGGCCTGGCAGCAGGTCATCGTCGGGCAGTCCGTCCAGAAGGGCGGCGCCCTCGAGACGATGTTCATCAAGGACGGCGTCGACCTGACCTCCGTCGAAGGCGCAGCCAACCTCAGCTACGCGGTTCCGAACCTGGACGTGAGCCTGCACAGCCCGGAGCTGGGCGTGCCCGTGCTGTGGTGGCGAAGCGTCGGCCACACGCACACGGGCTACACGTCGGAGACCTTCATCGACGAGCTGCTCACGGCGGGCGGTCAGGATCCGGTAACCGGCAGGCTCGCCCTGCTCGCGGAGCATCCCAGGCATCGCGCCGTGCTCACGGCGGCGGCCGAGATGGCCGACTGGGGCAGTGCGCCGCCGGAAGGCCGCGCACGCGGCGTCGCGGTACACGAGTCGTTCGGAACCCTCGTCGCGCAGGTGGCTGAGGTGGGCCGTGATGCCAAGGGATCACCGAAGGTCGAACGCGTCTGGTGCGCGGTCGACTGCGGACTCGCCGTCAATCCCGACATCGTGAAGGCACAGATGGAGGGGGGGATCGGCTTCGGCCTCGGCGCCGCCTTGACGGGCGAGATCACGCTGGCGGCTGGGCGGGTGGTGCAGTCGAACTTCCACGACTACCGGCCGATCCGCATCGACGACATGCCGCATGTCGAGGTCCGGGTGCTGCCCTCGGCAAAGCCGCCGAGCGGCGTCGGGGAGCCCGGTGTCCCGCCGATCGCGCCGGCCGTCTCGAACGCCTGGGCCGCGCTCACGGGCAACCGGTTCCGCCGCCTGCCGTTCCGCGGGGCCCGCGCCTAGCTCCAATGGGTGAGCCGGCCCGAGCGCCTGGCGAAGCGGCCGATCCCGATGCCACCACGGAGGAAATCCTTGCGGCGGCGTTGTCCGCGTTCGGGGCGAAAGGCTTCAAGGCGACTTCGCTGAGTGAGGTCGCGGTGGCAGCCGGGGTCTCCCGGCCCACGCTGTACGCGCGCTACCCGGACAAGGTCCGGCTATTTCGCGCGGTCGTGGAGCGCGCCTACCAGGACGCCCTCACCGCCGTGACGGATGCGGTAGCGGGCGAGGGTTCCTTCGAAGACGTGCTGCGCGGCACCCTCTTCGGCTACTTCGGCCTGCTCTTCGACCGCTTCCACGGCCTCCCCCAGGTCGATGAGCTGGCGCTCGTCCAGTCCGAGCATGCCGAGGATCTCGTCCTCGAAGCGCGGGCGGAGTTGCGGAGACGACTCGGCCGGATGATCCGGCAGCAGACCGAGCGGGGGGCGATCGATCCGACGCAGCTGGGCGTCCCCGTCACGCAGCTCGTTGACCTGATCCGTCTCTCGCCCCACTCGATGAAGACCCCAGCCACGACGCGGGCACGCTACCGGCGCGATCTGACGAACTTCGCGCGGCTCGTGGCGCGTGCGCTCGCCCGCTGAAACTTGGCGTTCGCGGTGGTCTGGTTTCCACAGCTGCGCCGATCCGTGGCTCGCCTCAGCTGCTGCGTCGTCCTCCCGGACCCTTCCGGACGTTCTGCGTGGTCTTGCGGAGGGTGCGGAAGCCCTTGATGGGGCTGCGGAGCAGACCGCGCCTCACCATGCGCAACATGTACTTGCCGGTGTCCATGGAGCTGATCTCCGCACCGCCCATGAGCGCTCCCATTTTCGGCCCGACCAGCCGACCGACCGGGACCGTGAGCTTCAGGCTCGCGTGCTGCGGGATGCGGCACGCCTGGTCGTCGCAGGCCTGGTCGTCGCAGGCCTGGTAGTGGATCCGGATGCCGATCTCGACGGGCCGGGTTCCGGTGTCGTCGACCAGACCGGAGATGTCGCCGTCGGCCCAGACCGGCAGAACGAAGTCGACGCGGCCCTCCCAGACCTGGAGCTCCTGTCTCATGCCGGGCAGTGCTAGCGGCCGAGTCGGTAGCTTGATCCAGTCGAGGCTGTGCAAGCCCTCCGGTGCGTCGAGCTCGATGCGCGTTGCGACCATGCCCTCGGGAACCGGCTCATCGTAGAGGTGGAGGCCCGGGGCGAGCTCGAAGCGCACGACGAGCTGTCGCATGGCGCCGAACTTGAGCTCGCCTCCGCCGCCGTGCAGCGTCGCACGGATCCGGATCTCGTCTTCGCCGGCTGCTGCGCTGGGCTCGTCCTCGCCGAGCAGGATCTCGCCGAGCGCCTCGTCGATCACCGCCTCGGCCGTGGCGCGTGCCGCCAGGCTTCGTTGGAAAAACTTGGCGGTCACCGTGCCTTCCTCGTCCACGAGGTAGGTACCGGGAAATGGAATGCCGTAGTGGGGCACCTGATCCGGCGTAACGAAGCGGTTCAGAATGCCGAAACGCCGGATCACCTTGGAGCCCCGGTCGGAGAGCAGCGGGAACGTGATGCCGTGGTGGCGGGCGAACTCGGCGAGGGCGCAGCACTCGTCGTAGGACACGGCATAGAGCTTGATGCCGGCGGCTTCGAATCGGGGCAGGGCGCGTTGCAGCTCGACCAGCTGCGTCATGCAAGGGGGTCACCAGACCGCCGACCGGAAAAAGACCACGGCCGCCTTCGACCCGTCGCGGTCCGCGTGCAGGTCGATCCTGGGACCGGCCGCGCTGCGCAGGCGGAAGCCCGGCAACGGCGTGCCTATCTCGGGACCGGTGAAGAAGCCCTCTTCGGGACTCCTGCGCTGGCCGTTGGTCGCGAGCGCGGGGCCCAAGAGGTCCCACTCGTCGCGATAGGGGTCGCTCCCGGCCTCCGGCGGATCAGGCGGCATCCACTCGACTCCTCGTGGATCGCCTCACAGCGAGGAACAGC
>JAPUHK010000135.1 GCA_027297745.1 Planctomycetota bacterium
GTGCTCGCGCGCCTTGTCGGCGCCCTTTCCGCTGAAGTAGATCACGTAGCCGAGGCCGTACTCCGCGTCCGCGCTCTTGGCGTCGCGCTCCAGCGCCGTGGTGTACATGCGCACCGCGTCGCTGTAGTAGCCCTGGACGTCGTTGTCCTTGCCGGTGAGCCTCAGCATCAGCTCGGCCAGCTTCACGTACAGGTCACCCAGCTTGAGCGGGACGAGTGCGTCCTTGTCCTGCTTCTCGACGACCGCTTCGAGGGCCTCCGCGGCGGCGCTGACCTTGCCCTGCTGCTCCCATCCCTCGAGGCTGTCGGCCTGCCCGACCATCGCGTCGGCGAGCACCAGCCAGGCGTCGATGTTGGCCGCGTCGGCTTCCACCAGCTTGCGTGCGGCGGCCTCCGCCTTGGCGTACGCCTTCTTGTCCAGGAGCTTTTGGGCCTTGTCGGCGCCGCCCGCCAGGGCGACGGCCGAGGCCAGAAACAGGACTACGACGGTGCGCATGCTGCCCTCCCTTGGGCGTCTACGATACACAGGAGCCCGCCGCTCAGCATCCTCCGTGCCGTGCGGGGCCCGGGCCGCTTTACACGGGCCCCTGGGATGCTGAAGATACCCGCCCATGTTTCGCTGGGCGGCGGTCGGGGCGGTGTTGCTCCTTGTGCTGCTGGGGGCGCTGCTGGCCAGGCCGGCCCCTGAGAGCTTCTACGCCTCCCAGGTGAACCGGCTCGTAGCGAAGGGGAAGCTCGATGCCTTCTCGAGCTTGGAGGTTGCGGGTGCACCCGACGGGTTCACCGAACGGTTACGCCCGACACCGGGAAAGCCGAGCCTGACGGGCACTCTTCGGCGTGAGGGCCTCAGCATCGGATCCGTCTGGATCCCCGCTCCCACTCCCTGGGTCGTGCTGCCCCCACTCGTCGCCGTGCTACTGGCGATCCTGTTTCGCAAGGTGCTCTTGTGCCTCGCCGCCGGCGTCCTGGTGGGCGCCTGGGTCTTCGCGGGAACGCCGGCCGGAGCCCTTGAGCATGCCGCCGTCCACGTGTTGTGGGACACCGTGCTCAAGAGCACCTTCAACCTCTACATCTTCGGGTTCGTCGTCTTCCTATCCATGGCGGTCGGCATCGCGCACGCCAACGGTGGCATCCAGGGCATTCTGGAACGGCTCGTGCGCTTCTGCCGCTCGGCGCGGGCCACTCGGGTCGGCACCGCATGCGCCGGCCTGTTGATCTTCTTCGACGACTACCTCAACACGATCATCGTCGGCAACACGATGCGGCCGCTCACGGACCGCTTCCGAGTCAGCCGCGAGAAGCTGGCTTACATCGTGGACTCGACCGCAGCGCCGGTGGCGGGCATCGCCTTGATCAGCACGTGGATCGCGTACGAGGTGACCACGCTGCAAACCGCCCTGGACGGCACGACCGCCACGGTCAGCGCCTACAGCCTCTTCCTCGACACGCTGCCGTATCGCTTCTATTGCATCTTCACGCTCGTGTTCGTGCTGCTGAACGCTTGGAGCGGCCGCGACTACGGCCCCATGCTGCGCGCGGAGCGGCGCGCCGCCCAGACCGGGGACGTAGGCGGGCCGCCGGATCCCGGACGCCGCGACGACGGCAAGCCGCGCCGTGCGCTCAATGGCGTGCTACCGATCGCGGTCACGTTCATGGTGTGCGGGTACTTCCTGTGGGCGCTGCGCGACCCAAAGCACGTGTCCGATATCGAGGCGCACAGGGGAACGATCTGGGAGGCGCTGGAGACGACCGACTCGGCGCAGGCCTTCTGCTGGGGCTCTCTGGCCGGGCTCGTCACCTCGCTGCTGCTCACGGCCGTGCAGCGTCTGCTCAAAGTGCGCGAAACGCTGCGGGCCATGCTCATCAGCACGCGCGCCGTCGCTCCCGCGCTCGCCATCCTGCTGCTGGCGTGGTCGATTGCCGAAGTCTGCCTCGAGCTCGGGACCGGCCCCTACCTCGTCTCCTTGCTCGGCGAGAGCCTGCCCATGTGGTTGGTGCCGCTGCTGCTGTTCTTGCTCAGCGGCCTGACCGCGTTCTCTACAGGCTCGTCGTGGTCGACGATGGCCATCCTGATCCCCGTCGGCATCCCGTTGGCCTACGAGATCGGAGGTCTCCCGCTGCTCGTGCTCAGTGCCGGCGCCGTGTTGGAGGGCTCGATCTTCGGCGACCACTGCTCGCCGATCAGCGACACGACCGTGCTCAGCTCCACGGCCTCCCTGTGCCCCCATCACGCGCACGTGCGTACCCAGATCCCCTACGCCCTGACCACCTTCGGGGTCGCCTTCGTCTGCGGCTACCTCCCCGCGGCCCTGGGCCTGCCCGTGTGGACCTGCTGGGCGGCCGGCGTGGCGGCCTTGATCTTGATCCTGGCCCGGTTCGGCTGCCCGACGGAAGTCCCCGTCCCGACCGGTGCGGCCGGCCGGGACGAGGACTGAAGCTGGCGACGCGCGTGGCTTAGAGCGGGGGTGTCCCACTCCAGGGCGCGCAAAGCTGGACCTCGACCGCGCCGCCGACCCGGCGCGCCCCCTCCCCAGGAGCCCCGCGGCCGACCCTGGTGATCCTGAATTTCGGTCCCCCGTGTGCCGATGAAGGGGCGGCATGAGGGCAGGAACCGCGTTGGGGCTGCTTGTGGCCCTGGTTTGGGGCGCAGCCGCCCTCTCCCGCCCGGGCGGCGAGTCGGCCGAGTTCATGGCGCTCAAGGGTGAGTTTCGCAGCCTCGGGGCCCAGGGCCTGTTTCAGGCCCGCGCGCCCGCCAAAGACCGCTTCAGCGTGTTGCAACGCATCTTGCGTCTGAAGGACCAGGGGGCACTCGAGTTCCTCGCCGGCGTTGTCCGCGACGACGGCCACGACGACCTGCGCGAGGACCTGTTGCGCCTGCTGGCCGAAGAGCGCCCTGATACCGCGGTGGTGACCGAGCTCTTGAAGCAGCAGCTCGGTGCCGACAACCCGCAACGCCGGCTGGCGCGCGACCTGCTCTTGCAGTGGACCAAGGAAAAGAAAGACGTGTCCTTCGCGCTCGAGTTGATGGACAAGGGCACCATCGAGGATCGTTTCGCCGCAATGAAGCTGCTCGGCGAAGTCTCGCACGCGTCCACGTTGCAGTACGTAAGCAAACTGCTGGCCGCCGACTGGGAGCCGGACCGCGAGGCGGGCGTGACCTGCGGAGCGTTGGCACTTTCGCTGGCGCGGATGGAAGGCCGTGAGGCGGCGCGCTTGCTGCTCCTCTTGCAGCGCGGCCGGCGCTTCACGGACCGCGACACCGCCGCGGTGCGCGATGCTACGCGCCTGTGGCACAAGCCGGATCTGGTGAGCTACATCGACGTCGGTGACCTCGGCGGCGACGATGTGGAGAAGCGCAAGGAGATGGCGCGATTTCTGGGCGACGCCGGGATTGAGGCGGCGCGCTTGCCGCTACTCAAGCTCGCACAGCAGCGGGCGGAGCATCCTGCCCTGCGCGCGGCTGCCGCCGAGGCGCTCGGCGGCATGCGCATCGCGCGCGTGGACCTGGCCCACGAGCTCGGCCGTTTGCTGCGCGACGAGAACGAGGAAGTGCGCAAGGCTGCCGTGCGCGGTCTGGCCCGGCTGAAGATCCGGCCCGCGGCCGAGCGGCTCATCAAAGAGCTGGGTGGTTCGCTGGCCGACGAGGTGCGCCTGGCGCTGAGCCGCAGCCATGGGCGCTCCCCCCTGGCCGATTGGGGCGAGTGGTTCAACAACCACGGCCAGGCGTTGCCGGACGGGACCTAGGTGGACCCGTCGCGGCTCCAACTGCTCCTGATCGCAACCGCGTTCTTGTGCGTCAGCGTGACGCTGCACCGCGTGCGCGTAGCCGAGAGGGAGCTCGAGCGTCTGCGCCGCCGCGGTTTCGGGCCCGACGCCTTCGACGGACTCGGCGGGCCGGATCCGAGCGCGCAGCTGGACGCCGTACGCGAGTCTCTATGCGCCATCCGCGACGAGTGCCTACACGCTTCCGACGGCCAGGATACGCAAGGGGCGTTCGCGCGCATCGCCCGGGAGGCGGAGCTCGCCCTGGTGCCCCTCGATCCGCAACGGGAAGCCCTGCCGCTCGCTCCCTCCGCGCCGGCTCCTTCCCCGGCGTCTTCGAAGGTCGTGGATTAGCCCTGGCTGGCAGGCGCGTTTCGGAAGCCGTACAGTCGTCGCCCCATGCGCTTTCGGGTTCTGAGCTGGAACATCCACAAGGGCATCGGCGGCTTGGACCGCCGCTACCGTCCCGAGCGCACGCTGGAGGTGATCCGTCACTACCGTCCGGATCTCGTGCTGATGCAAGAGGTGGACGAGGGCGTGCGGCGGTCGAGCTTTCACCGCCAGGTGGACGTGCTCGGCGACGCGCTCGAGCTGCGCCACCGCAGCTACGGACCGAACGTCAAGCTGCGCCGCGGCCGTTACGGCAACGCGACCCTGTCACGCTGGCCGCTCACGCACATCACGAACATCGACTTGACGCTCAAGCCGAAGAAGCGGCGGGGCGCCCTCTACACGCGCTTGCGCGTGCGCATCGGCCGGCACACACGCACGTTGGTCGTCTTGAACCTGCATCTGGGCCTGGCCGGCTTCGAGCGCTCGATCCAGCTCAAGCGCCTGCTCAAGCACCAACTGCTGGCGGGGCTTCACGGACGCACACCCGTCCTGTTGGCGGGCGACTTCAACGACCCGAGCGACACGCTCGGTCCGCGTCTCCTGCAGCCGGCGGGTTTCCGGCGCGCCGGGACTGCGCGCGCAACGTACCCCGCCTTCTGGCCGCTGCGCCCGCTCGACGGCATCTTCGTACGCGGGGATCTCAAGCGCGTACGCGCTTGGGCGTCGCGCATGGACTCCGCTCGCGCAGCCTCCGATCACCTGCCGATCCTTGCCGACCTGAGCATCGGCGCGACCGGCCAGGCCCGCACGTGACCGTCGTGCAAGCGCACGGTCCGCACCGGTTCGATCGAAAGCGAAACGGACCCGGCGTAGCCGGGTCCGTCGAGTGGAGCGCCTGATGGGAATCGGACCCACGTAGCCGGCTTGGGAAGCCGGTGCTCTACCATTGAGCTACAGGCGCGTAGCGGGCTCCGAGTATAGCGGTGCTCAGGACTTGGGGCCATTGGACCAGGGACCGCGTGCATCGCGGATCGCCGCGGTCACGCAAGAGGTAACGGATCGGCTAACGTCTTTGTTTGGTCATGCATGGGGCTACTAGCCGGACTCTTGCTCCCAGTCTTCCCCGGCGTCGAATCCCTCGTCCAGGTCACTGATCCCAAATCTCTTGCGCGCGAGGATCTTTCAAGTGCCCGATGCTGCTTGACACCGTTCGCGGTATTTCGGACGATTCAGAGCGGAGAGCAGGCAGGGAGCCTCGGGAGGTGGACCATGCAGAAGACGAGCGCGATCGTCGCTTGGCTTTTTCTTTTCGTCGCAGTGACCGGGTGCAGCAACTCGACGAGCGGTCCCGCAAGCGCTACCGCCGAACCGCTCAAGGCTGCTTTCTCGTTCGGTCTTGTCCGCGGGGACATTCCGACGAGCACGATGGTTTCACTCTTCAAACCGTTCGCTTCGGCCGCCACTGTGGAGTTGGTGGGTACGCCGACAGGGTTGTTTGCGCCCGCCTCGGGGACACTTCCCAAGATCGCTCCACGTGGTGTGCAGTTCGACGTTGAAATCACATTCACGCCGCCGATCTCGGGCGATACCTTCCAGAACGGTTCCATTCGGCTGCGAGTCACCTCACTCGACGGCAGGTTTGTAGACACCGTGGACGTCGCGCTGACCGCGGAAACCGAGTTCCCCACGATCAACCTTGCCACCGCGAGCGTCAGCTTCGGGCCGACTGCGTTGGGGGAAGCAGTCACGCGGATAATTGAGATCCGGAACCCCAACCAGGCGACGCCGATCACGATCACAGGGGCTACCGTTCCCGGAGGCGACTTCGTCGTCGTCTCCACGTTCCCTGCGTCCATTCAACCCCGATCCTCGGTGGGCATCCCGGTCCGCTACACGCCTTCCTCCACGGGGCCGAGCAGTGCCTCTCTGGTCTTTTCGAATTCGCTGGGTACGCCGCTGAACACCTTGCTGAGCGGCAGCGGGATTCCCAGCGAGGTGCTGATCGACCTCGGCTTCGTGCCCGTGGACGCAGGCGGCCTGACGCCATGGCTGGAGTTCACCGTTGAACCGGAAGCCGCCTCGATCCACTTCGAGATCTTCGGCGACGACCCCTCCGCCGACTTCTTCCTCATCGGACTCGAGGGGCCCGGGGGGTACGTCTACGAGAACGACACCCTCACAGGCCCCTACACCTGGCTGAAGAACTTCCCTCTCGCCTTCGAGGCTCTCTTCTTACAGCTCCCCAACAGTGACGACCCGGCCGTGCAGCTCGTTCCCGGAGGAGGGACCTACCGTCTCCGTTTGTTTGAGCTTTCGCCCCTGGTTTCCGGCTTCGACATCCGGGTCATCGTCGAGCAGCGCAACAGCGGCCGCATCAGTTTCGGACATCTCCCGCTCAACATCTTTCTCTCAGATGGCCTCTCCATCGACGTGTCCGACGCACCAACGGATCCCAAGCTGCAGGAAGCGCTGCAGACGGTAGACATGCTCTTCAAGCAAGTCGGGCTTCGGGTCGGGTCCGTTTCCTATTTCAAGCTCAACGACCCCGCGTTCGATGACATCGGATCCTTTGCGGAATTAGACGCCCTGCAGGAGCTTTCGTCTGCGGCCCCCGAGGCGCGGCTGAACATGTTCATGGTCAACACCATCAGCATCGATGGCGGGGGCATCCTCGGCGTCGCGGGGGCGGTTCCGGGCATCAAGCGGAACGGGACGATCTTCTCCGGCGTTGTGACGGCCTACGACGACGTGACCGGCCCCTTCGTCGGAAGTACCGCGGCGCACGAGGGAGGCCACTACCTGGGCCTCTTTCACACCACGGGTTTCGACGATTTCGGGTTCATCGTGGCTGTGAATCTCATCCTCGATACACCCATCTGCTTCCTGAACGAGATCGACTTCGAGTGTCTGACGATTGGCAACGACAACCTGCTTTGGCCTTTCGAGCTCGGCTTCGTCGATCTCGATCTCACGGCTGGACAAGGCAGCGTTCTGTTGAACCACCCGCTTGTGGAGCCGGGCGATCCTCCCGGAGGCCCGCTGACCCGGCTCGGGAAGCAGGCGCTTTCGCCGGGGCCCGGGACCGCCCTGCCGCTGCGTGTGCGGCGGCCGTGGTGCGCCAACTGCGCCGGGCTCGTCGGGAGCTCGCGGTGGCCAAAGGGGGAGAAGTAGTTCCGCAGCCTGCAGTTCTCACGCGGCGAATCGCACTTGGCGTTACGGCGTAAGAGAAGAGCGGCGTAGCCACGATGACCGCGCGGCAAGGGGCTTGAAGGCCTTGGGAAGCCGGTGCTCTGAGCTACAGGCGCGTAGCGCCGCCCATTATGCCGTGTAGGACGCGCCCGCCCCAGCGGCGCTTGCTATGCTGGCGCGCCATGAGGCGCCGCGCGTTCCCGCTGCTCGTCTTGTTGGCCGCGGCGTGCGTTCAGCCGACGGCGACCGACCCCGTCACGGGCCAGGCCTACTACTCCCCGATCGGGAACGACTACGCGTCGCAGGACGCTTACATCCGGCTCAACCACATCACCCAGAGGGCTATGGCCAACGACGGAGGCGAGCTGCCGGAGCCGGAGCTGAAGGCCGCCTGCCTGGTGATCTTCAATCGCATCGCGTCGGTGGTTCCGCCCGCGCACCGGCGGGACTTCAAGTACACGCTCTATCTCTCCGCCTCGCCGCAGATCAATGCCTACACCTACGGCGGCGGACGCGTGCACTGCCACCTCGGGCTCCTGGCCCGCTGCAAGGACGACGCCGAGTTCGCGACGCTGGTGGCGCACGAGATCGGCCACAACAGCCACGACCACGTCGGCCAGAGCCTGGGCCGCGCTTCGATCCAGTCCTCGATCGCCGGCCTCGGGGGGATCGCGGGCCGGCCGGGACGCGTGCTCGCGGGGAGCTTCGGCGGCCTCGTCGCGGGCTTCGTGAGCCCGTCGTACTCGAAGGAGCAGGAGCGGCAGGCGGACGACCTTGCGGTCGACTACGCCCTCGCCGCGGGATACGACGCGGAGGGGGCCGCCCGTTTCTTCGAGGGGTTGGAGCGCGACTTCGGCCGTCAGAGCGGCTTCTTCCAGACGCACCCGTCCCCGCGCAACCGCGTGCGCCGCATTCACCAACGGATTCGGGCGAACGGAGGCGTCCCGCGGGATGCAATCCGGTCTTCGCCGGAGTTCCAGAGTGCGGTCCGGCGCGCCCGCGAGATCCTCGTCTACTACGAGGACCTCTACCGCGCGCTGTCCGGCGACGACCGAAAGGCGGTCTTGCGGGCAGCCGATCGCGGCATCGCGGAGCTTCCGCAGCATGCGCAGTTCCATTTCTGGAAGGGAATCGCGCTGCAGGACCAGGGCAAGCAAGAGGCGTCCCGCGATTCCCTGCGCAACGCGGAACGTCTCGACCGCACGAATCTCATGATTCCGCTCGTGCACGGGCTGCTGGAGTTCCAGGCCGAGAACTGGGCGGAGGCGGAACGCTCCTTCGACCGCCTCCTGTCCATCCTCGACGACATGCCGGGGCCGCTCGTCTTGCGCGGCGTTTGCCGCCTCAAGCAAGGCAAGAAAGAGCAGGCGTACGGCGACTTTGACAGTGCCCTCGCTGACACTCCCAAGCGCCGACAGCGCGCGCTGTACGCGCAGATTCGCAAGTACGCTCCGGAGTATGTCTACGATCCGGACGGTTCGTCCTGAGCGATTCGCTCGCGTCCCAAACGGGCGCGAACGGTGCTATACTGGTCGTCTCCTGGAGAGGAACTCCCCGGTGTGGGGCCTACGGCGCCATTCCGGTGGTTTGAGAGAGTAACAGGGCAATGTCCCACGCCCGCATCCGAGAGGCGGGCCATGGAGGTAGAGCCATGCTTGCACGCGGCAATTGGCTTGGATTCGTCGTTCTCGGAGCGCTTGTGCTGCTTCCCGCATGCGGTGGAGGTGGCGGCCCCGCGGCCGGCAACCAAATCGGTTGGTCCATCGCGGCCGTGGAAGTTCTCACGCAGCCGATGAACCAGTTCTCCCCGTTCGGAAGCACAGCCGGCGGAGACGAGGTGCGCATCGTCGGAATCGGCTTTGAGCCCGCCATGACGGTCTACTTCGGCAGTACGCCCGCGGCGCTGACCAACGTTGCCAGCCCCACGGAGATTCGCGCGTTTCCATCCGCGATGCCACCGGGAACGGTGGACGTCAGCGTGCGCAATTCCCTCGGGGACGCGGCGACGCTGCAGGACGCGATCACCTTTTACGTTCCGCCCGCGGTGGCCTCCCTGGTCTCGATCGACGGGCCGACGGCCGGTGAGACGCGCGCTCCCATCGCCGGCGGAAATACCCTGGAGATCACCGGCTCGAACTTCGTGGGTACGGAGACCAGCCGCATCGACGGCCTCTTCGCGCCGTCGATCGTGCAGTCGCCCACGATCATGCACGTCACGGTCCCGCCCCGGCCGGGCCCCGGCGCGGTCAACGTCGACGTGATCAGCGAGCAGGGCATCGTAACCACCATGCTGGGGGCGCTGACCTACACGCAGGAGTTCTCCCTGGATCCCGCCACCGATGCGCTTTCGCTGCAGCTCGCGCAGCATCTGTACAGCCGGGCCGCCTTCGGCGCCTCCCCGGCCGTGCTGCAACAGGCGGTAAACGACGGGCTCGGCGTAACGGTCGGCAATCTCTTGACCTTCGTCGCGGACCCGGTGGTCGAGCAAGCCGCGCTGGACCTGTACGACCCCAACTTCCCGCCTTCCGGCTCCATCAGCACGCGGACGAACCGGCGCTGGTGGGTTTATCTGATCCTGAATAATCCGAACCCGCTGCAGGAGAAGCTGGCCTGGTTCTTCCACGACCATTTCGCCACCAGCCAGAGCGGCATGAGCGGCCGCAGCATCTGGTTCCTGTGGGAACAGATCGAGCTGCTGCGCGCGAACAGCCTCGGCAGCTGGCGCGACCTGCTGTCGGAGGTGGCGCGCAACCAGGCCATGCTGGTCTGGCTTGACGGCATCGTCTCGACGGGCAGCAACCCCAACGAGAACTGGGCCCGCGAGTTCTGGGAGCTGTTCACGCTGGGTGTGGACGACGGCAGCGGCGCGCGCTATACGCAGGGCGAGATCGTCGAGGCCAGCAGGGCCTTCACGGGCTACCGGCGCCGGACCGCGCCGGGCGAGGAATACCACGAGATCATCTACGAGCTAGGCCGCCACGACGCCGGGTCGAAGACCATCTTCGGCCAGGCCGGCATGTGGGGCTACGACGACAACCCGGACGAGACGCGCGACACGGGCAACGGTACTTATCCGAGCGGCGGCATGGTGGACCTGACGCTCGGCGAGCGTCCCATCTACGCTTCCGAGTTCATCTGCAAGAAGCTGCTCGAGTACTTCGTCTACGAGAATCCCCACCCGCAGATCGTCGGCGACCTGGCCCTCGTGCTGCGCTCCAACAACTGGGAGCTCGAGCCCGTAATGCGCACGCTTCTGCAGAGCAAGGCGCTGTTCAGCGGGAGGGCGCTGGCGGGTCAGGTCAAGGATCCGGTCAGCTTCGTCTTCAGCTTCCTGCGCACGACCGAGATCGACCTGTCCATCAACCGGGTCGATGCCAACCACCTGGCCCCCCTCGAGCAGATCCCGATGCAGCCGCCCGACGTAAACGGGTGGGTCTCGGGCACGGCCTGGCTCGGCTCGCAGGCGATGCTCCTGCGCATCAACTTCCTGCAGGACGCGATCGACGAGCTCGAGACGGTGGCCGACATCCAGGCGCTGCTTCCCCCCGTGGGCCAGCGCACGCCGGCCAACATGGTGGACAACATCGCCACGCTGCTGGGCGTCCAGCTCAGCGGCTCGGCGCGCACGAGTCTGATTACCTATGTCACTTCGGAGCTCCAGGGCGACACGATCGTCAACGTCGGGTTCGATCCGACCGACGACGACGAGTTGCTGAAGAAGACCCGGGGCCTTTTGTGGATGACCGCCCAGTACTGGGAAGGTCACCAACAGTAGGGAGATCGAACGATGAAACACGATCACTCCTGCACCCACTGCTCCAGGCGGAGCTTTATCAAGGGCGCCGCAGCCGGCGCCGGTCTGTTGACGGTCGCTCCGATCTGGAGCCTGCGTCCCACCTACGCGGCGGGAGGGCTGCCGAACAACGGCCGCTTCGTCGTCGTGATCAACATGTTCGGAGGAAACGACGGCTTGAACACGGTCGTGCCGACGCACCTCAGCGAGTACCTGAACGTGCGGCCGGACATCAACCTGATCAACGAGGGGGATGGAAGTGGCGGAAGCGGCGGAGCCCGCCCCGCGGGCGAGAGCTTGCACGCGCTCAGCGGAGGCTATGAGTTGCATTACTCGCTCGCAGACATGGGCCAGATGTGGACCGACAGCGAGCTTTACGTCATCAACAAGGTCGGATACCCGAGAGCCAACCTGTCGCACTTCACCAGCATGGACATCTACTCCTACGGTGTGCGCGACATCGACGGCAACGGGGACGGCCGGGGCTGGCTCGGACGCCTCGCGGACGTCTACTGCACGGATCCCACGGACCCGTTGGCGCCCCTGGGCATCGTCTCGGTCGGCGTCGGCAAGCGGCGTGACTTCCAGTCCGACGAGACGGACCCGCTGATCATGTCCAACGTCTCCGGCTTCCGCGTCGACTCCGACAACGACTTCCCGGCCGATCACGACCTGCGTCAGAAGATGGTCGAGGACCAACTGGCCGTGGAGCCGGACCCCAGCGTGGAGCCGGGCGTTTCGATCCAGAATGCCAACAAGCAGGCCTACGACCTGGTCGACGCCGTCGCCCAGGGCACGGCGGCCTGGACCGACCCGAACAGCCGGTACGTGACCGGGATCGGGTCGAACTCTCTCCTCAACAACATGAGGGAGATCTCCAAGATGCTGTCCGGCGACTTCGGGACGAAGGTCTTCTACACGGGGATCGGCGGCTTTGACACCCATTCGAACCAAGCGGGCCGGCACGAGACGCTCATGTCGCGCCTCAACGAGGCACTGCAGCGCTTCAAGCTCGACATGCAAGATCGCAACCGCTGGAACGACTGCACGATCCTGGTCGTCTCCGAGTTCGGCCGGCGCAATTTCGAGAACGGCAGCGACGGCACCGACCACGGCCACGGCAACGTGTTCTTCGTGACCGGCGGCCGCGTCCAGGGCCAGCAGATCGTCGGCGACATGCAGAACAGCGAGCTGACCCAGAGCGCTCGCTTCCTCGGCTTCGACTACGACTTCCGCGAGGTCTACGCGGCCCTGCTGGCGGACCTCGGGGCTGATCCGGCGTTGGTCTTCCCGGAGTCGTACACCAACACGGGGGACATCTCGCTCTATTGAGCCTTTGGCCTCTAGCCATTAGCCGAGCGGGCGGCCCTGGTGGGCAGCCCGCTTTTTTTTCAGGTTACGAAGACCGGCTCGGACGAGGGGGGAAACGCGCTCTGCTCGACGCCGAAATGGAGCAGCCGCTCCACGGCGGCGGGGTCGAGGTCGAGCGTGTAGTCGTTGACGTACAGCTCGATGTGGCGGCGGCACACCTCCGCGTCCATCTCCTGCGCGTGCCGGCGCACGTAGTCCCCGCTCGCCGCGGGATGCTCGCGTGCGTAGACGACGCTGGCGCGGACGGCTCGTTCCACTTGCGCCGCTGTTTGCGGTCCGAGCTCACGCCGGATCGCGATCGCGCCCAACGGAACCGGCAGGCCCGTGCGCTCTTCCCAAACGAGTCCGAGGTCCTGCAAGAGTGCCAGGCCGCGTTGCTCGTAGGTAAAGCGGCCTTCGTGAATCAACACGCCGCAGTCCACGTCGTCCGCGAGCAGGGCGGCTTCGATGCGGTCGAAGGGCATGGCGACGGTCTCGAAAGAGCCGAGCTGGCGCAGCAACAAAGCAGCGGTCGTGCGTGTGCCGGGGACGGCCACGCGGCCG
Source organism: Planctomycetota bacterium (assembly GCA_027297745.1). Classification (GTDB taxonomy): domain Bacteria; phylum Planctomycetota; class PLA2; order PLA2; family PLA2; genus JAPUHK01. The sequence goes on from JAPUHK010000135.1 coordinate 12,991, forward strand.
CCTACCTCGCGCGCCTCAGCGGCCACGACGATCGGACCCGTGCCGTAGCCGGCGGCGCCGCCCGAACGCAGCAGCGCGTAGCGCTCGCGCAGGCGGCCGTACGCCGCGACGGAGACCTTGACGACGTCGAGAGCCCCGTCCTCGGCCATGCGATTGAGGGCTTCGACGTCGTGCAACTCCGTGCGTACGTCGAGCTCGGTGGCCAGGCCGTGGATCAGTGCGTGAAACGCGAACGTGTCGTTGGGGCAGGGGGAGATGCCCAGGGTGAGCGTCATCGCGTGGCTGCAGCCGAGGCCTCGAGCCAGGCCAGCAACGCCTCTTGGGCCGCCCGGGCCGCCTCGGTGACCTTCCAAGCCCCGCGGTCACGGTTCCCGACGGCGTTCGAGATGCCGCGCAGCTGGCCCACGGGGAGCCCGTGCAGCAGCGCGGTGTGCACGAGCGCGGCGCCTTCCATGGACTCGACGTCGCCCCCCGTGCGCTCCCGCAGCGCCGCCGCCGCGGCGTCACTACCGGTGCACGTGCTGCGCGTGACGAAGACGCCGCGGCGCTCGCACGGATACAGGTCCAGGGGCATGCGGTTGTACAGCGGCGGGTCCGCGGCTACGACGGGGAAACCCAGCTGCTGCATGTCCACGAATCCCGTCTCGCTGTCGGCGCCCAGGTCGCCGTAGACTTCTTCCTGCGCGCACAGCACGTCGCCGGTCTCCAGGCCGCTCCCCGGGTAGGCGCCGCCGACACCGCACACGATCAGGGCGGCGGCCGGACGCTGCGCCAGGAAGCGTGTCGCTGCGCAGGCGGCGTTGACCGGGCCAACACCGGTTTCCACCAGCGCCACCCGGCGGCCTGCGATCGAGCCTTGGGCGGGCCGCGCGCCGTCCAGGAAACCCCGCAGAAGGGCGCCCTCCCGTCCCGTAGCGACACAGATGAGACAGTCGACGCCTCGCTCTGAGCCCATGGCGTGAAGGTAGCAGGAAAGGCCGTGAATTCCCTTCTCAAGCGCCTCCAGCGGGTGCCGCGGCGTACCGATAAGACCCACTGCAGCCCGCCGCTGCCCCAAGGAGATGACTATGCGTAATGCAATTGTCGCCCTCTTGCTGTTGGTCGGAACGACCGGCTGCGTAGCCGATCTGCTCGAAGGCTTCCTGCTCTCGGAGTCGGAGCAGCAGGCGCTCCAGAACAACATGACCGCCATCTTCGACACGAACAACATGACGGCCGAGTGGGTCTACGCGGCTAGCCGCGGCGACCTCGACCTGTCCCAGTTCAACTACACGGCGCCAAGCGCGGCCAACAACTGGATGGGCCGCATCGATGCACAGGGCGCGACCCTGCCCTTCGGCGACGGGAACTTCGCGCTCGACTTCATGGTCACCGGGGACGACGGCCCGGTCGATCCGTATGACCCGACCGTCGACCTGAGCGACGACCAGAACGTGGTCGTCGACGCGGTCTTTGACTTCATGGGCACCTCGCTCACGGGCGCCCCCCTCACCATCTCGGGGGACGTCGACTTCGACACGGTCCAGAACGGTCTGAACCAGGTCATCGTCGACCTGGGCGGCAACCTGTTCGTGTCCCACGACGGCTACGACACCAACCTGGACATCTCCAACCTGCAGGCCACGCTGGACATGGTCCAGGGCCAGGTCACCGACCTGCAGGGCAGCGTTTCCGGCGAGGTCAGCATCCCGGGCTTCATGTTCCCCGGGCAGTTCACCCTGCAGGGGCTCGGCCCGGACCTCGACGTGCTGGTCGAGGCGTCGCTCTCATTCTTCGGGTTCGACATCCAACTCTAGGTACCCACAACCGGCAGCAACCCAGAGCGGGCGGCTTCGGCTGTCCGCTTTTCTTGTGGCTTCGGCCGGCTAGGCCGAGTCCCCCATCTTCAGGGGCTCGAGCACCTTCTTGATCCGGTCGGGGACCTCGATGCCCTTGAAGCTGTCCATGTCCACCACCACCTTCGTGATGTCCGCGGCCACGTGGACGTCGCCGGTCTCTCGGTGCGCCATCTCGTAGCGGAACACGAGCGAGCTGCGTCCCATGTGCTTCAGGCCCAGGCGGATCTCCATCGGTGCCCCGAAAGCGATGGGCTTCACGAAGTCCGCCTCGATGTGCACGGTGGGGAAGCCCAGCCGGTCCTCTTTGAGCAGGATGTGGTAGGGCCACTTCGCCTGCTCCTCCCAGAATTGCTCGAAGGCCACGTGGAAGGCGTGGAAGAAGCGTGGGTAGTAGAAGATCCCCGCGTTGTCGATGTCCGAGAAGCGGACCCTGTAGGGCGTCGTGAACATGGCGGGCATAATACCGCCATGCGCATCGACCCCGCCGGTCTGGAATCCCGCGACCTCTACCGCCTGATGATCTCGGTCGTCGTCCCGCGGCCCATCGCCTGGGTCTCGAGCCGCAGCGCGGATGGGACGCTCAACGCGGCGCCCTTCTCCTACTTCCAGGCGATTTCCAGCAAACCGCCCATGATCATGATCGCGGTGGGCAGCAAACGGGGCGGCGTGCTCAAGGACACCCGCAGCAACATCGAGCAGACGAAGGAGTTCGTCGTCAACGTGGTGTCCGAGTCGTCGGCGGCCCGCATGGTGCAGACGTCGGCGGAATACGAGCCCACGGAGAGCGAGTTCGAGCAGGTGGGGCTGGAGCCGGTGCCGAGCGAGATCGTGGCGCCGCCGCGCATCGCCGAGAGCCCGGTATCCATGGAGTGCCGGCTCGACCGCATCGTGGACGTCGGCGGCAGCGGCCTGATTCTCGGCGAGGTGGTCCTGTTCCATGTAGCGGACGAGGTGCTGGCGGCCGACGGCGCCACGGTCGACCCGCAGAAGCTGATGCCGCTGGGGCGACTCGGCGGCAGCAGCTATGCCCCGCTGCGGGAGGTGCTGGAGATTGTGCGCGGCGAGGCCGTGCGTACGGCCGGCAAGACGGTGGCGGCGGAAGACGCCGCCTTGCTGGACCTGTGGCTCGAGTTGCGCAATCGCAGCGTGGCCATGGCGCGCGCGTTGGAGCCGGAGCATCTGGAGCGCACGCTGGGTGACGGCGGCGACAGCGTCGGCCGCATGCTACGCCACCTGGTGGGCTGCACGGCCTGGCTGCGGTTGATGCTCGAGGGCCGCGAGGAAGAGGACGAGGTGAAGCTCTGGGATCCGTCCTGGACGCGGGACAAGCTCGCCCAGGAGCTGGAACGGGACCGGGACGAGTTCAGCGAGGCGATCGGCAGGCACCTGCCGCAGGAGCGCCAAAAGCTCGGGCGCATGATCCGTCACGAGGCTTGGCACCAGGGACAGATCGCCGCAGCGCTGCGGGATGCGTTCGAGCCGAACGAGCTCTGGAAGAAGTAGCCGTCAGCTGTCAGCCTGCAACAGAACGTGCGCACCCTTGCCGGCGGGCTGCGCCCGACCAACACTGCCGTTGATCTCCAACCAGGAACGGCCGGGGCTACCCGAGTCGAGTTGAAAGCTGATAGCTACAAATCGATGCGCTCGTCGATGAGCATGTTGGGGATGCCGTCCTCGATCAGGTAGACGCACTTCCCGTCGTCGCGCACCAGGGCGGCCTCGATCGGCTTGCCGACGGCGTCGCCCTTGCGATTGCGGAGCGCGCCCGCCTTCACACGCTCGTTGAGCTGTTGCAGCAGCGCCGCGTCGGCCAGGGCCACGGGCGTGTGGTTCTCGGGGCAGGCGAGGATCTCGAGCAGCTTGGGGTCCAGTGTCATCAGAAGACCTGCACGACCTCGCGGACGCCCGGGACCTTTTCCTTGAGGTGGTTCTCGATGCCCGACTTCAGCGTGGCGGTAGAGCTGGGGCAGCCGCCGCACGCGCCGACGAACTTGAGATGCACCGTGCCGTTGTCTTCGACGCTCACGAGCTCGCAGTCGCCGCCGTCCCCCTGGAGGTAGGGGCGGATCTCGTCGATGGCCAGCTTCACCTGCTCGAACATGGGGTTCTGGTAGGTCTGACTCATGCACTGGTAATCCTATCACGGAGCCGAAAAGGCCCGTCTCGGCAGGGCTGGATTTCGGGCCGCCCGGGCCGCATCATGGCGGCATGCAGATCCGCACCGTGTTGGCCCTCACGAACATGGACGAGGAGAGCCTGGTGGGCCTGCGGGCCGCCCAGGCCATCGCGCATCAACACGGCGCCAACGTTGTCGTGGGCCACGTGCTCGTCCCGCGCACGCTCGAGCACCGCGCCAGCCTGCGCGAATTCCTGGACGAGAACGGGTTCAACTTCGACCCGGACCACATCGAGATCGAAGTGGACGCGGCCGCCGTGTCCGGGGTCAACCTGCTGATCGAGCAGCGCAATCCGGACCTGGTCGTGATGTCCAGTAGCCGCACCAAGGGGCTGGCGCGCATCCTGAACGCAAGCGTCACGGTCGGGTTGATCGGCAGCGTCGAAGCGCCGGTGCTGGCGCTCCAGACTAATCAGGAGCTACCCACGTTCAAGAAGGTGCTCGTCGCAGTCGACGGCTCCGAGCAGAGCAATCGCCTGTTCCAGGCGGCGCGTGCGCTGGCGGAGGACGACGCCGAATACATCGGGCTGCTCGTGATCGAGGACTCGCCCCTGGTCATCGGCGGGCTCGACATCGGACGCTTCAAAAAGGAGACGCTGCAAGAGGCGCGGGAGGCGGGCGAGAAGTTCCTGCACCGCCTGCAGGTCGACCACTCCGGGATCTCGATGCACAGCGAGGTGCGCGTGGGCGATGCCCCGGACGAGATCCTGAAGGCCGAGGAGGAGCACAACCCCGATCTGATCGTGATCGGCACCGGCGGAATCGGCGGCAAGGCGCGCTTCATCCTCGGCAAGGTGGCGCAGACCATCGTCGGCGACGCGGAAGGCTCCGTTCTGGCCGTCCCCACGCACCGGACTCCTACCTAGTCGTCGTCTTTGCGCCAGGCGAAGTCGCCGTTCTCGACGCTCCAGTCGTTGCCGAAGTAGCCCGCCACTTGCACGCCGCGCATGCCCTCTGTGAGCACGTCCGCGTTGAACGCCGTAAAGTCCGGATAGGCCACCCCCGACACGAAGTACGGTAGCCGATCGCACAGCCGCATGCCCTTCACGGTCGTGCCGCCGACGGCCCCGACGAGCGCACGGTCGCTTCCTCTCCGGGGGAGGACCATCAGGACGCCGACGTCGCCACTGAGGCGGTAGGCCGCTCCGAACAAGATCGTGTCCCGACGGACATAGATCGGCGCCTCCGCGAAGAGCAGCGGCCAGACGCGGTTTGTCTCGCTGTTCCCGTACAGAATGACGTTGCGCCCCGTGTCCAGTTGCCCGCCCCACGCGAAATCGCGATCGGACCTCACGTCCACCGCCCCGTTGCCCCGGTACCAGAACGTCTCCGCGTCGTAGCGCGCCTTGGCGAAAGCCCACGCGTTCTCTTCCGCCGTTCCGGCCGTTCCGTAGATGAAGATCATGCGGTTGCGGAACACCTGCTTGAAGGGGCCGCACCGATCGGCGCGCTTACCGGTGGCCCGGCTGGCGACGCTGCGCCAGCCGTGCACGGCCTTTACGAAGTGCGCTCGTTTCCCGACGGTGGAGGCCGTTACCCGGGTTCCGTCCAACGTCACCTGCACCGCATCCTTGCCTGCGGCCACGGCCGCCAGATCCAGGGATAGACGTGCCACGTTCTCCGTGGTTCCAACGAAGCGACGCTTGTGCGGGTCCACACGCATGCGCACACGGCTCGGCTCGAGGGGCCGCACCTGTTGCTCGACGCGCACCCAGAAACACTCGGGAGACACGCCCGGGCCGGCGGTCGTGAAGTCGACCTCGCGCGGCGCCGCGGGCAGCGCGCGCCGGCTGAGGTAGTCCATCATCGGCGGCCAGTCCACGCAGTCCACCCCGGGCTCGTCGGACTTGTTCCACCAGTGGCCCTTGCCCGGCTCTTCGTGGTAGCCGAAGCCCGGGTGGAACTTGGAGAGGTGCTCCTTCATCGTGCGCGCCTGCGCGACCGGGACGTTGTCATCCGCGGCGCCGTGCAGGATGTAGACGCCCGTTCCCGTGAGGTTCCGGGTCAGCCGCAACGTGTCGCTCGGGGACGTCGCGCGCAGGAACATCTTGTTGATGGGGGAGGCCCCCGCGTAGCGCTCCGCGCCGGTGTAGCTCCAGAAACTGATCCAGCCCGCGCTCGGGCCGACGGCGGCGAACTTGCCCGGGAACGTGACGCCCAGGTGCCAAGCCCCGTGGCCACCCATGGAGTGGCCCACCACGTAGGTGCGCAGAGGGTCGGTGCTCAGTGCGTTCGTGGCCAGGTCCAGAACTTCGAGCGCGTCCCAGCGGCCCCAGTCCTCCCAGTCGAAGCCGAACGGCCTTCGGTTCGTGGGGGCGACCACATGCGCCCAACTCTTGGGCGCGTACGACCCGGCCTGGCGGACCGCCTTCACACCGGCGCCGTGCAGGGACAGGATCAGCGCTTTCCCGGGCTTGTCGTTCGTTGCCGGCTGCAGCCCGTAGTACTGCACGCTGCCGTCGATCTTGCTCAGAAACGTGACCTTGCGGTTCTGCGCCGGATGGCGCACGCGTAGCGGCACCTTCGTCGTGGCGAGCTGCTTGTCCCCAGCCAGCAGGCGCAGCGTGGCTTCCATGTTCCCGGCTGGCCCAGCGTGGCCCTTCAGCCGGAACGCGATCTTGCGGACCGACAGCGGGGGTATCGGAGGTGTCTCGGTGGTGTTCAGTAGGCCCTTGTTGAGCTCCACCTCTACGGTCATGCCCGGGTTCGTCTGCTCCGTGCAGTTCAGGACCGGGATGGCGGCCCAAGCGTCCACCGGCTTCCCGCGCACGAGGTCCGGCGCCGTCACGTCACGCAGGTTGAACACGATCTCTTGCTTCGTGTACTCCAGGCTGAACTGCACTTCTCCACGTGCGCAGGAGAAGAGCAGATGGTTGGTGCCGTATTCGAGCTTGACCGGCAGCACCACGAAGCCGGTGCGGTACACGTCGCCGATGCGCGGCGTGCCGTTGACGTAGACCATCGAGTGCGCCTTGCCGCGCAGCAGAAAGACGCCGGCAATCTCCGATTCGACGACCACCGAGAGGTACCCGCCGCGAAGCGCGGGGTCCTTGTAGAGGCCGCCGTCCTTGATCTCCGCCGGCTTGTGCCAGGCCTGCTTGCCGCCGTCGTGCAGCTCGACCTCGTCGCCCTCCTTCGGCAGCGACAGGTCGCCGTCGGCGATGCGCGCCGCGATCGGGTCCGGAAAAAACGCCGCCCGGCGGCGCTTGCCGAGCGGACCGACGGCCAGCGCGCGGCCGATGCGTACGCCGGGCTCCTGCGCCGCGGCCGGCCCGGCCCATCCGCACAAGACCAGAAAGATGATGAGTGCAGCTACTCGCATAGGCCCCCCGCTCGTGATTCGGGGAGTATATTCGTCTGTTCCCCGGGAGGAACGATCTCGATGCGAATCCTGCTTCTGCTCTCGCTCGTGCTTTGCGGCTGCGTGATCGTCGTAGACAACTCGGACACCAAGACCGCGGCCGGCACAACCCAAGCGGCTGCATCCAAGGACCCGCCGTCCGCGCCGCCCGTCAGCGACGAAGGCGGCAAGCCGCAAGCGCCGGCCGGGCCGGCGGGTGTGTCGGGCACGGAGACACACCACGGCTACGAGGTGAAGGATCCCTTCCGCTACCTCGAGACCGAGGAGGGCGCGCGCCAGTGGCTCGATCGTGAGAATGCGGCCACGCGGGCGTTCTTCGAGAAGCTGGACGGCCGCGCCATCGAGGAGCGCCTGCGCAAGCTCGGCAAGCTCACCCGTGCAGGGCGCGCGCGCACCGCCGGCGAGCGTATGTTCTTCTCCAAGCGTGAGCCCACTGAAGAGCAGTTCGTGCTCTACGTGCGCGATGCGGACGGCAAACAGCGGCCGCTGATCGACCCCGCCAAGCTCGACGCAGGCGGCAAGGTCGCGCTCGACTGGTACCACCCCTCGCCCAAGGGAAACTACGTCGCCTACGGCCTCAGCCGCGACGGCTCCGAGAAGTCCGTGCTGCACGTGCTGCAGGTGGGGGATGCCAAGGTGCTGGACCTGCGCATCGAGCACACGCGCGCGGCGTCGGTCGCCTGGCTGCCCGACGAGTCGGGCTTCTACTACACGCAGTTCCCCGGCGGCGACCCGTACACGCGCCACGTCTATTTCCACAAGCTCGGTGGCGGCGACGACGTCTACGTCTTCGGCAAGGACAACGAGAAGACCGACTGGCCCGATATCCGGCTCTCACCCGACGGTGACAAGCTGCTGATCATGAACTTCAAGGGCTGGAAGCTGAGCGAAGTGTGGACGCTCGACCGGCCCTCCGGCACGCTGCGCAAGATCCTGTCGAAGGACCTCGGGGCGTTGTTCGGCGACGCGTATTGGGTCGACGGGCGCATCCTGACGACCACGAACCACGAGGCGCCGCAGATGCGCGTCGTCTCCATTGACCCGGAAAACCCCGCGCCCGCGCAGTGGAAGACGGTCGTGGCCGAGCGCGGGTGGCCCATCGACAGCATCGCAGTGGCGGGCGACCGCCTGGCGCTCGTGCGCAACGTGAAGGCGGTCAGCCGCCTCGAAGTGCACAAGACCGGCGGCGGTCTCGAACGTGAGATCGACCTGCCGGGCCTCGGGGCCATCTACCGCCTGACCGCCCAGCAGACCGGCGCGCGTTTTCTGTTCAGCTACGTCACGCACTTCACGCCGTCGGCGATCTACGAGCTCGCGGCGTCCGGGGGTGAGCCGCGCGTGTTGCACGCCCCGAAGGGCGGGCCGGACACCTCGATGTACGAAGTGCGGCAGGTGCAGTACCCGAGCTACGACGGCACCTGGGTGCCCATGTTCCTGTTGCAGCGCAAGGGGCTGAAGTTCGACGGCTCGCATCCCACCTTGCTCTATGGCTACGGCGGGTTCGGGCTCTCGGAGACGCCCTACTACAGCACCAACGCGATCTTTTGGCTCGAGCGCGGCGGCGTGTACGCCGTGGCGAACCTGCGCGGAGGGGGCGAGAAGGGCGACGCGTGGCACGATGGTGGACGGCTCGGCAACAAACACCAGGTCTTCCGCGACTTCGAGTACGCGATGCGCTACCTGGTCGGCGCGAACATCACGCGGCCCGACCGGCTCGTCATCCGCGGCGGCTCCAACGGGGGGCTCCTGATGGGAGCCATGATGACGCAGGCGCCGGAGCTGTTCGAGGCGTGCGTCGGCCAGGTCGGCCTGTACGACATGATCCGCTTCCACAAGTTCCCGCCGGCGGAGTGGTGGGTCGACGAGTACGGTTCCTCCGACGACGCAGAGCAGGTCGGCTACCTGCTCGGCTACTCGCCCTATCACCAGGTCGTGGACGGCGTGGACTATCCCGCGTTCCTCGGTACGACGGGGCGGGAGGACTCGCGCGTCACCTGGGTGCACACGGCCAAGTTCGTGGCGCGCCTGCAACAGGCCACGAGCGGCGTGGCGCCGATCCTGTTCTTCCGCGAGGAGAAGGCCGGACACGGCCAGGGCAAGGGCCGCAGCGACCGGCTCAAGGAAGACGTGATGACCTGGGAGTTCATCCTGTCGCAGCTCGGCATGCTGGAAGGGGCGGGCTCTTGAGGGCGTTCCACTTCGATCTCCGTGAGATCGTCGACCTGCAGCTCAACGACGCCGCGCTCGACGCGCTCGAGTGGAAGGAGATGGGGAAAGGCGTTTCACTGGCGACTCTGAAGCGCGAGGAGCGCACCAGCCTGGTTCTCTACCGCGTTGCGTCCGGCGCGCCCTCCGACGCCTTCGCCTCCCACGCGCATCCCGGCGGCGAGCTCTATCTGGTGCTGCGCGGCACGATCGGCGACGATTCCGGCAGCTTCGGGACCGGCTCGCTGGTGTGGCTCGACCCCGGCTCCAAACACACGCCCATCGCCGAGGGGGACAC
>JAPUHK010000136.1 GCA_027297745.1 Planctomycetota bacterium
CGGCACACCTACGCCTCCCTGCTCGTCGCCCGGGGCGTCCCCCTCTTCGACGTGGCCAAGCTCCTCGGCCACCCCACTCCGACCATGACCATGCGCTACGCCCACTTCCAGCCGCAGAACGCTCGACGGGCGCCGGACGCCCTCGAAAACGCCCTGAATCTGATCACCGAGAGCCACCCGGAGACGGCCAAGAACCCTAACCCCAGGGCCGCCAACGACTAGGGAGGACCTCGCAGGCCACTCAGAATCCCGGGCAAGCGCGAAGACGAAGGAGGGCCCCCTGACGAGAGGCGGAGCTACGGCGGGCAAGCCCACGCAGTCGCGCGCCCCCCCCAACTCACCCCGCCGTTGCGTTGAATGGACGTTTCGGTCCCAGAACGCGACTGCGGCGGCCTGCAAAGCCCGCCGGCAGCGTTGACAGGCATCGCCCGGCCACCTTAAGCTCGCCTCCTAGCCATACTTAGGGAGGTTTGGACCCATGCTGAAGCGGGCTTCGGGGCGTTATCTGCCCCTACTCACACTCGTACTCTGCACCTTGCTCGTCGGCCCCGGATGCAACTCGGGTACCGGGAGCAGCAGCGGTCTCCCTGGAGCGCTCGGCTTCAACGGAGAAGTCCTGGTCCTGGAGGGCAGCCTCGTCGGGCCCAGCTTCGCCGGGGGCCCCGGGCTGATCGTGGCCTTCACGCAGTTCCCCAACACGCCCCGCGTGCCGGGCACCACGGTTGGCACGCCGTCGAACGTCCTGGTCTACAACCTCGAGAACTTCATCGGAGCGCAGGTCAGCAACGCGACCCTGCCGCCGCTGATCGGCGAGTCCTTCCCGGGCCTCGATCCCTCGCCCAACGGAGACAGCTTCGGCCCCGCCGTGGCGGTCCAGGGCCGCAGCGTGGCTTACGTCTCCGACGCGACCAACCTCGTCTTCCCGCCCACGAACGGGCTCTCGCAGGCCTACGTGGCGAACACCTTCGCCGGCGAGGCGGTTGCCGCGAGCGAACTCGTGAGCCGCAACCAGGACGGCGATGCGGGCAACGGCCCCACTTTCTCCGTCGACATCGACGAGAGCGGGCGCTTCGTGGCCATGGCCTCCCGGGCCACCAACCTGCATCTCTACGCCAACAACGGCGCAGCCCAGATCCTCGTGTGGGACCGGGCGGTGGAGCGCATGTTCCTGATCACCGAGGTCGTGCAGTCGAACGGGTTCGTGCTGCCCGGCAACCGCGACAGCCGCACTCCCAAGATCACGGGCGACGGCCGCTTCGTCGCCTTCGCGTCGGACGCCAGCAACCTGACCGCGCGCGACACGAACAACACCGCCGACATCTTCGTCTTCGACCGCACCAAAGCTGTGATGAAGCGCGCCAGCCTCGACAGCGCGGGCATGCAGACGTTGACGGACAACGCCGAGCCGACGCTCTCCTCGAACGGCCGCTTCGTGGCTTTCAGCGGGGTGGACAGCACGACGCCGGGCGGCGTGCGGCAGATCTTCCTGCGCGACTGCCTGCTGGGAACGACCACGCTGGTCACCACCATGGCCGGCGGAGTGACCGAGGGGGACGGCGACAGCGGCAGCCCGACCCTTTCCGCCAACGGCCGTTTCGTGGCTTTCCAGTCGGTAGCGACCGACCTGGTGCCCGGCGACACGAACGGGTTCCGGGACATCTTCGTCTTCGACCGCACGACGGGCGTGCTCGCGCGGGTCACCGTGGACGCAGCGGGCTTGCAGTCGAACGCGGACAGCGGCAATCCCTCGCTGTCGAGCGACGGCCGCTTCGTGGCTTTCGACTCCTTCGCGAACAACATCGGCATCGTGCCCGGCACCGGCGGCGACATCCCGTCGGCGCTGTCGAACATCTTCGTGTTCGCGAACCCGCTGTCCCCCTAGTCCGGCGCCTCCGAGTCTTCCCGGTGCGGAGCCCGCTCGCGGGCTTCGCGCTGGTATCCGCGCGCCGTGATCCACAAGTAGACGATCAGCAGCGCCGTCAGCAGCACCTCGAACCAGCGGCCCTCGCGGATGAAGCGTATGCCGAGCCAGAGGGCACCAAGCGCAAACAGCCACATTAGACCGGTCAGATAGTGCCGGTACGCGTTCAGCTGCTCGGGCTCGCCCCCGCTCATGCGCCAGAGCCTAACAGGGGGGCTCGGGTCGCCCGTGCAGCCGCGGATCTTGGCCGCGCCTGTACCCGGAGCTAGGATGGCGCGCCGTGAGCAGCGACCGCAAGCCCCGTCTCGTCCCCCTCTACGCGCTCGGCATCGCCTACGTGGCGGTGCGCGTGCTGGTCACGCAGCTGAGCGGTGAGCCGGGGGGCCTCAAGATCCTGCTCGTGCTGGCCGGCGTGGCCCTCCTGGCGGCGACCGCCCGGGGGCTCCTGCAGTACCGCGGCTGGGCCTGGCTGGTCACGATCGTGGCCATGGTCCTGGGCCTGATGGTGGGCCAGGTCCGCATCTGGCTCGCGGTGGATCAGGGGGACTACACGGAGATGAAGGAGCGCATGCTGTTCCTGGCGTTCCTAGGGTTCTCGATCTGGTACCTGGGCCGCAAGAAGGTCGAGGTCCGCTTCCGCCCGCACATCGCGGACGCCGGCCACTAGCCCTCTCCCACGAGTCCGCAACGGGTGCTAAGGAGGGGCGAAGCGCGCTTCGTAGCTGCCCCGCCACACGGCCTCGTCTCCGCGCTCTAGCCGCAGGCTCAGGAACCACGCCTCCGGCGCTCCGGAGCGCGGGTCATAGAACACGATGCGCAGGACGTAGTCCGCTCCCTCCTCGCCTGGGGCCTCCACGAAGAGCAGCTCGTGGCCCATGCCCCCGGCGTTGAGACCCGCCGCGATCTGCGCCACCTGGTCGTTCAAGCGGCGGCCGGGCTGCGAGGTCTTGTTCTCCGGCTCCGCCAGCACCACGCGCGTGCCGGGATAGAGGTGCGCGGCCATCTCGCTGACCATGCCGGCCGTCGCCTCGAGCAACTCCGCGGATACGGGCGGGGCGGCGGGGGTCTGCACAGGGGCCTCATCCTCGGGTGGCGAGGTCTGCGCAGTGCTGCACGCGGCGAGCAAGAGCAAACCCACGCCGTACTTCAGGATCCCCTGCCGGAAGGGCCCGGGCATGGGGGCACTGTAACCTCCCGTTCGAACGGCGTCCCCGTTGGACCCCGGGGTTACGCTGGCGGTTGGTGGTGTGGACCTGCGGGAGAAATGCGGATGGTTCAGCAATTCGAGACCGTGGTTGCCGAGTGGCGCGAGGACTTCCTGGCCGGCTCCGAGGTGCTGCACGTTCGACTGATCTGTCCAAAGGGGAAGCTCCTGGCGAAGTTGGAGCTCTACGAGCCCCTGGGCCTCGACGAGGAGTCCAAGACGAGCATCGCGGCCCAGACCCGGAACGCCCTCGCCCAGACCTGGCAAAGCGTCCACCAACCGGCCCACTAGCCCGCCCCACCCGAGCCGAGCCCCCTCACTGCGCCTGCACGCCGAACGTGACCGTGACGACCGCGCGTACGTCCTTGTCGATCGTCCCCGTGTCGTAGATGCCGTAGCTGCGCACCTCCGTGGAGTGCGGCCGCGTCACCTGCAATACGCCCATGTGCGCGGCGCGCACCTCTCCCACGGTGCATCCGGCGTTGCGCGCGATTTCCTCGGCGCGGGCGCGTGCGTCGCGTGAAGCCAGCCCCATGAGCTCGATCTTCAGGTCCGCGATGCGCGTGTAGTAGTACTCGGGCGGCTGGGAGACGACGAGCACGTCTTGCTTGATCAACTCCGTCACCTTGCCGGCTGCCGCGGCCACACGCTCCAGCGCGCCGGTCGTCACGGTCAGCGTCCGACTCAGCGAGTAGCTCTCGACCTTGCGCGTCTCCCTTCCCCGATCGTCGCGCGCGTAGTGCGTCTCGGTGCCGATCGCACCGGTCCGGATCGCGTCCTCTGCAAACTCACGCTTGCGCAGGAAGGCGAGCACGCTCTCCATGCCGCGGTCGAGCACGTCGTACGCGTCGCGCAGGGCGGCGCCTTCGCCCTTCACCACGATCTGCCAGACGGCGACGTCCGAGCGGATGCGCTTGCGGGCCAGCCCCTTGACGTCGAGCGTCTGGGCCACGCGCGTCTGGTCTTCGAAGCGGCCGCGGTACGCGCGGGCGGCTACCGCCGTGCTGACGACGAGGCTCACAGCGACGCCCAGGATGATGATGCCGGCGGAACGAAGCAGGTCGATCCGGATTTTGTACTCCACAAGACGCACCTTTCGTACGGAAGGGTGTGCTCGTGGGCGGCGAGCTTGCAGTCTAACCCCGTTCGCGGCGGCTGCAACGACGCAGTGGCGCGTTCGACGTTAGCGGTCGGGCCAGTCGTCCCCGGGTCGGTCGCCGCCGTCGCCGCCAGCCGGCGGCCTGTCGCCGACCTCGCCCGTCTCGAGGTCGAGGTACTTCGTAGTCAGCGGACCGTCGTCCAGCGTGTAGGTGATCACGGCAACGTCGTCGTCGATGAAGTTGACCGTGCCGACGATCGTGCCGTTCGGCGTCTCCAACTCGAACTCGGCCTCGAACATCGGGTGCTCGGACATGAAGTCGTCGAGGCTGAGACCGGTCAGCTCGAAGCTCAGAACGCAGACGTCGTCGCCCACGGAGCCCGTGCCGCTGATACCCGTGATCGTGCCGCGGTTGAAGGTCAGGCGGTACTGCCCCTGGGCGTCGACCAGGTCCAGAAACTCCCAGTCGATGACCAGCGTCGTTCCGTCGGGGATCCCCTCGAGCGCCTCCTCGAGGTCCTCGGGCGGGTCCCTGAGGCTGAAGGGGATCACAGGGTTGCCGCGCTCATCTTCGAAGCGCAGCGTGAACTTCAGCAGCGGCTCCAGCTCGCGGTCTTCGTCGATGTTGACCTTCAGCGTCCAGGTGGCGCTGCCGCGCAGCAGATTCAGCTCCGGCCCCTCGAGCGAATACTCGGGGAGGTTCAGGTCGTCGAGGCTCGGCAGGTACGGGCGCTCGTCGCCGCGAACGTCGTCGAGGTCGTGCTCGCCGAACAAGTCCCGCAGCAGATCCTGGATCTCGTCCAGGTCCACGATGTTCGGACCGAGGCAATCCTCGAGCAGGCTCTCCTCTTGCGCGGAGGCAGACCTCTCGCCGGCAACGCCCTGGACCGGCGCCGCAGGCGCGGGCGTGCTGCCGCCGCAGCCGCAGAGCAACGCAAGGATCAACGCGAAGGGGATCGCGAAACGCATGGCTACCTCCGTCCGAACGGCCCCGAGTCTACCCCGAGCCCCGGAAGCTTCTACTGGGGAAAGGACCGCAGACGTAGGATCCGCCTGATGGCCGTTCCCTCAGCGACTCGCATCGTCCCGTACGACGCCGCGTGGCCCGTGCAGTACGAGGAGGAGCGGACGCGCATCGCAGAAGCGCTCGCAGAGAGCGCGGTCGCAATCGAGCACATCGGCAGCACGGCGCTCCCCGGCCTCGGAGCCAAGCCCGTGCTGGACTTGATGGTCGGGCTGCGCAGCATGGACGACGGGGAGCGTTGTCAGTCGCTCGAAGCACAGGGATACGAGGCGCTCGGCGAGTTCGGCATCCCGGGGCGTCTCTACTTTCGCAAGCCCCCGCACCCTCCGCGCACGCATCACGTCCACGTGGTGCGGCACGGCGGCGAGTTCTGGGAGCGCCATCTGCGCTTTCGCGACTTGCTGAGGGGAGATGCCGAGCTTGCCCGCAGCTACGAGCAGCTGAAGCAGGGCCTGGCCCAGCGCTTCCCCTCCGACCGGGAGGCCTACACCGACGCGAAGACCGCTTTCATCGCGGCCGCCCTCGGTGGTCGGTAGCCGCGCCGGCACGAATTCGTAGCCGCGGCAGGATTCGAACCTGCACTGGTCCGGGTCTGAGCCGGATGCCTCTTCCGTTGGGCTACGCGGCCGTCAGGTGACCTGGTGCGCCGGGTTGGAATTGCACCAACGTCTCCGGTAGTTCAGCCCGGCGCTTGCGCTACCTCAGCTACCGGCGCAATGGTGCCCGTGCCCATGTCGGTGCCCCGATGGCGTCCCCGTGCTCGTTTCCGTTCCCGGCACGTAGGGGAACGAAAACGTGGACGCCGCCTGGACCCGTGCATGAGCACGTGGCGTGTTTGAACTGGCAGGCCGGGCAGGATTCGAACCTGCGTTCGCGGGTTTGGAGTCCGCGCGACTGCCGTTGTCTTACCGACCTGACTGCAGCGACCCGATGGACGGGGCACG
>JAPUHK010000137.1 GCA_027297745.1 Planctomycetota bacterium
GCGCCCTTGCGCCTCCGCCTCGGACGCCTCGTTGAAGCTCTTCACGGCGCTGGCGCAGGCCGCGAGCAAGGAGAGGAGGACCAGGGCGAAGACGGTTCGCGTGGACATCGGAGCACCTCCAGGAGGATCCTGCACCCTAGCAGACCTTCGGCCAGGACAGCTCGGAGTGCAGGGCCGACCGGGGTCCCCTTGGACGGGACCGAATGCTAGACCGAGGCGCTTGCCCGATGCCGCCTTCCTTCGATCCACCCGTAGGCCGCCGGGATGACGATCAGCGTCAGCAGCGTCGACGTAACCAGGCCGAAGACCACGACGGTCGCCAGAGGGCGTTGCACGTCCGAGCCGATGCCGGTCGCGAGGAGCAGGGGCAGCAGGCCGAGGACGGTCGTGATCGCCGTCATGAGGACCGGCCGCAGCCGGCGCAGCGCACCTTCCTCGATCGCAGCTTGAACGTCCTTGCCCTCGCGCAGGAGCTGGTTGAAGTAGCTGACCAACACGACGCCGTTCTGCACGGCGATGCCGAACAGGGCGATGAAGCCCACCGAGGCCGGCACCGACAGGTACTCGCCCGTGATCAGCAGCCCGAAGATCCCCCCGATGAGCGCCAGCGGGACGTTGACGATGATGATCAGTGCGTGGCGCGCGGTTCCGAAGGCGATCCACAGCATGATGAGGACGGCCGCGATCACGATCGGGACGATGATCGAGAGGCGCGCCATGGCCCGCTGCTGGTTCTCGAACTGGCCGCCGTACTCGATGAAGTAGCCCGGGGGCAAGTCCACCCGTTCGTCGATGCGACTGCGGATGTCCGCCACGACACTCCCGAGGTCGCGGCCCCTGACATTGCCCTGCACGATCCACCGGCGCTGGTTTTTCTCGCGGTTGACTTGGATCGGCCCGAGCACCTGCTTCACCGCGGCAACCTGCGAGAGGGGAATGAGGGAGCCGTCGTGGGTGTGGACCAACAGGTCGCGGATGGAGGCCGGATCGACGCGGTACGGCTCCTTGTAGCGCACATGGATGCCGAAGCGCCGGGTGCCCAGGTAGAGGTTGTCGATGACCTCGCCGCCGATGGCCATCTCCACGAGCTCGAGAATCTGCCCCACGGTCACGCCATAGCGCGAGCAGGCCTCCCGGTCGGCCACGATCTGGACCTGCGGCTGCCCGAAGCTCTGCTCCACCGCGAGGTCGACAAGCCCGGGCACGTCTTCGATGGCGGCCCGCACCTCGCCTGCCTTCTCGCGCAGCACACCGAGGTCTTCCCCGAAGAGCTTGATGGCCAACTGGGCCCTGATCCCGGACAGAAGCTCGTCGAAAGCGTTCTGAATGGGCTGCGTGAAGTTCAGCTGCACACCGGGATAGGACGACAGCTTCCGGTTCAGCGCCTCGACCAACTCCTGCTTGTCGCGGTAGCGGGTCCATTCCTCCAGCGGTTCGAGCTCGATGTGGACTTCCGCGTAGTTCACCGGGTGCGGATGGCTCCCCGCCTCCGGCCGGCCGATGCGCGATATCGTCTGCTTGACCTCCGGGAACTGCAGGATCTGCCGCTCCATGCGCATGACGATCTCGGTGCCCTTCGCGAGCGAGGTCGAGGGCGCCATCGTGACCCCGATGAGGATCGAGCCCTCCTCCAGCGTGGGAATGAACTCGGTCCCCAGGTAGGGCAGGATCAACATGCTCAGGGCGAACGCGATCAGGGAGCCCACGAGGATCACCGCCTTGTGGCGCAGGGAAAAGCGGAGCGCAGGCCGATAGGCGGCCTTGAGCATTCGAACGAGGAACAACTCCTTGTGTGCGCCGGTCCGGAGGAGATAGTGCGACAGTGCCGGAGCCACCACGAGGGCCGCGAGGATCGACCCGAGGAGCGCGAAGGAGATCGTGAACGCCATGGGCGTGAACATCTTTCCCTCGACGCCTTCGAGCGTGAAGATGGGCAGGAACACGAGCACGATGATCGTGATCGAAAACACGATCGGTCGGCTGACCTCCTTCGCCGCGTCGATGATCCTGTCGGCCTTTGTGCGCTTGTCGTCCCGGCCGAGGTGGCGGTAGATGTTCTCGACCATGACGATCGCACCGTCACCGAGCATTCCGATCCCGATGGCGATGCCCCCGAGCGACATGAGGTTGGCGGAGATCCCGTTCCACGCCATGCCGATCACGGCCACGAGCGCGCAGAGCGGGAGTGCCAACGCGACGATGAACGCCGTGCGCAAGTTTCCCAGGAAGACCACGAGCGTCAGGACGACGAGCCCCGCCCCCATGAGCAGCGCGTTCTTGACCGTGCTCGTTGCGTCCTGCACGAGCTCCGCCTGCTCGTAGTACGGGATCAGGTTCACCCCGGGAGGGAGCGATCGCTGGACCTCTGTGACCTTGTCGTAGAGGTTTTCGATGACACCGGACGTGTTCTCGCCGAAGAGCTTGAGCACGAGTCCGGAGACGACCTCGCGCTCACCGTTGCGCGTCACGACACCACGGCGGATCTCGTTGCCGTAGGCCACCTCGGCAACGTCGCCGACGGTGATCGCCACACCGTCCTCGACCTCGATCGGGATGCTGCGGATTTCGTCGAGCCGGCTCAGGAGGCCGATGCCGCGCACCAGGTGCTCCTCGGCGCCCATGACGAGGAACTGGCCTCCGGCGTTCCGGTTGTTGTGGCGGACCGCATCGACGAGGTCTTCGAGAGAGAGCCGGTACTTGCTGAGGGCGTTCGGATCGACGCGGATCTGGTACTGCAGCACGTGGCCGCCGATCGAGAGGATGTCCGTGACGCCTGGAACGGTCTGCAGCTGGAACTTCACGACCCAGTCATTGACCTCGCGCAGATAGGTGTTCGGGTCCTTGCCGTGCGTGTCCGTGCCGGGGTCCAGGGTCAGGTAGTACAGAAAAATCTGTCCTAAACCCGTCGAGATCGGCCCCAGTACGGGCGGGTCGTGCATCTCGGGCAGGTCGTCCATGACGCTGGCGAGACGCTGCCCGACGAGTTGGCGCGCGAAGTAGATGTCCACGTCGTCCCTGAAGTAGATGTAGATGACGGCCAGCCCGAAGGCGGACGTGGACTTGACCTGCGTGATCCCCGGCAGACCGTTCATTGCGGCCTCGATGGGATACGTGATCAACCGCTCGATCTCTTCCGGCGCCATGCCGTGCGCCTCGGCGAAGACCGGCACCATGATGGGCGAGATGTCCGGGAAGGCGTCCACCGGCATGCGGTCGTACGCGTAGATCCCGAAGACGATGACGCCGACCGCCGCCAGGACGACGAGCGCGCGGGCCTCGACCGCGATCCGTGCAACCCGTTCCAGCATGTTCGTTTCCTCTCGCTTTGGGACGTCTCCCGGGATGGCTCCGAACCGATCAGTGCCCGTGGCCGGCGTGCGAGCCCATGGAGCTCGTCACAATCTTGGCCTTGAGATCGAACGCGCCCTTGACGACGTACCGCTGGCCCTTCTCCAAGCCTTCGATGATCTCGACGGAACCGTCACTGGTGCGCCCCAGCGTCACGGTGACCGGCTCGAACGCGCCGTCCTCTTCGATGAAGACGACCTGCCTTTGGCCCAGGGTCTGGACGGCGGTGCGCGGAACGACGACCGCAGCCTCGAACGAGCCTGCGTCGACATGGACCGTCACGAACAGCCCGGGTCGCCAACGGCCGTCCGGGTTTTCGAGCACAACGCGCGCCACCGCGGTGCGCGAGACCTCTTCCACCAGCGGTGCGACATAGGCCACGACACCCGCACCGTTCGCGATGCCTATGCCCGCCTCGATTCTGGTGCGCTGACCCGCCCGCACGAGCAGGAGGTCCTTCTGGTAGACGTTGAACTGCACCCAGACCTGGCTCAGGTCTGCGATCGTGAACGCTTGAGCGTCGTCGCCCAGCTTCTCGCCGAGCGTGATGTGCTTTTCGAGGATCGTGCCGGCGAAGGGAGCCCTCAGGGGATACCAGGCCAGCTTCCGCTCCTGCTTCAGACGGGCGGCGAGGTCCGATTCCGCCGCAGCGGGATCTTGAAGCAGAGCCTTCGGCACGAGCGCATCGAGGGCCCGTATGTCTGTGTCCGAGAGCCCCAGGATGCGGAGGTTCTGGGCTGCTGCGGCGGCTTCGAACTCGGCCACCTGCTGCTTGCGCGCGGTATCGATCACCTTGCGCATGGCCTCGAAAGGAATCGTGTCCCGCGCCGCGAGGTAGTCCGCCTGCGCCTTTTCGAAGGCGCTCTCGGCGTGGATCAGGTCTCCTTCGCTGGAGATCTTCTTTGCATACAGCGTCTTCTCACGCGCGTATGCCTTCTTTGAGAACACGAAGTCTGCATAGGCGGAGATCAACCGCCCGTGGTACTCGCCCACCTCCTGGGGACGCACTGCGTGAAGCTCCTCTACGGAGGGCATCTTCTCCAGGACCGCGAGCAACGAAAGCGTGTGCTTGTGGATCAAGCGGGCCCGAGGCAGGTCCAGGCTGTAGATGCGAGCCTCGCTCTGCTTCGCGAAGAACTTCAATTTCGCTTCGCCTAGCGCCGCGCTCTCGAGCCACGCCAGGGTCTCTTCCGCTTCGACCTGGTCGCCCAGAGACTTCGTGACCTGTCGCACGATTCCCGAAGCGCGCGGAACGATGTGGGCGAGGCGATCCGGACTGACGACGATCTCGCCCGGAAAGGCGGCGCGTGCGTGCAGCGTTCCGGGGCCTGCTTCCGCCACTCTCAGGCCGATCTGCTCGCGCTGAGTCGGGGTGAGCTGAACCCGGTCCTCCCCAGCGTGGCCCTCGTGCCCAGCGCTGCCCTCGTCGTCATCGTGGCCGTCGTGCCCAGCGTGGCCCTCGTGGTCATCGTGGTCTTCGTGTCCATCGTGGCGGTCGTCGGAGCAGCCCGGCGCCGTCAAGCAGAGTCCGACCGCGACGAGCGCGGCCGACAGGAGAGTGATCCGGGCGCGGGTTCGTTTGACTGACATCGTGTTCTTACTCCCCATGTTTCTGATTGGAGCCGCTCGGGACGTCGTTCAAGCCTGTACCGATGAGGCTCTCCACGACCGCGACGGCTTTGTGGTAGGTCATGAGGGCATCGACATGGCTCCGCTTCGCCTCCATGAGCGTTCGTTGGGCGTCGAGGATGTCCAGGTAGCCGAGCTTCCCCTCCTGGTAGCTCTCGCGCGCGGCCGCATAGGCATGCTGGGCAGCCGGTAGGACATCGTCTCGCAAGGAGAGGGCCTCGCTGTGGGCCGACGCGAGCGTATGGTACGCCGCCGCGAGGGCCGCCCACGTGCGCACCTCCGCTGCCTTCTTCGCGTGACCCGCGCGGGCAAGCTCGTATCTTGCCTCCAAGATCGCGCCCTGGTTGCGATCGAAGAGGGGAATCGGGATGGAGAGGCCGAAGACGAGCGCGCTGGCGTCCACCTCCGAGATGTGCTTGACGCCGATGCCCAGGGTGAGGTCCGGAACGCGGCCCGCCCGCTCGCGGGCGAGCACGGCCAGGCGCTGCTCCATTTCCTGCGCCCAACGAGCGATCTCCGGGTTGCGCGCCACCAGGCCCGCGACGCTCTCGAACGACGGGATCGATGCCACAGAGTCCAGCTCTCCAGCGACGCGATCGAAACCCGCTCTCGACGAACCCCAGCTTGCCGCAAGGAAACTGCGGGAGATGTCCAGGCTCCGGGACGCCTTGTCCAGATCGATCGCGCTCTTGGAGAGCGTGACCGCGGCACGCATCTCCTCCAAGGGTGAGACCTTGCCGGCTTTGACGCGTTCGGCCACGGTAGAGAGGACCTCCTGAGCGAGGCGGTGTGACTCCTCCGCCAACTGCAGCCGCTCCTGCGCGCCCAAGACGTCGAGAAACGTCAAGGTGGTTTCGGTCAGGACGGCCAGCCGCGCCGTTTCGTAGCCCCAAGCCGCCAGCTGAGCGTCGAAGGCCGCGACCTGCTTGCGCGCCGCGCGCTTGCCGCCGAGCTCGATCAGCTGGCTGAGCACGATCGTGGTTTCGGCGCCGTCGAATCCGGCGAGCGTGCCCGTGCCCGCGAAGTCCTCCACCTCGACCTCGATCTCGGGGTTCGGAAGGAGTCCCGCCTGCAGCCTGCGGGCGTCCGCGACGCGGACGTCCCAGGCCACCGCGGCGAGATTGGGGCTACGTAGGAGCGCCAGGGCGAGAGCGCGGCTGAGCGTCACTTCTCCCTCGACGGGCTCTTCGTCCGGCTCCGGGCGGCCCTTCCGCTCCCCGACCTCCCGGGGAGCGTCGTGGACCGGGAACTCTCGTCCGAGCGGCAGCGGCTCCGGGCCCTCCGTTTGGGGCAGCGGAGCGACGCAGCCCTGAGCGACGAAGAGGGCGAATGCGCAAGCCAATGTGACTCGTCTCTCAACCATGAAGTTTCTCCGCACCGATCGAGTCCTGGTTTACGCGCGCTTCCAACGGGAGCGCGCAAGCCGGTAGAGGCGCGAGGCTCGCCAGGGAGCCCGGCCATCCGTGCTGGTCCGGGACTAGACCCGGAGGACGACCGTCGTGCGGGCGAGCAGCGGCTCCGATGCTTGGAGCCGCGGCGCGGCGGTCGCGGGCGGGACACTTGCCCGGACGCACCCGTGCGTGCCGGGGACCGCGGCTGCAGTGCGCTCTACGAGCGGCACGCGGTGCGCGGTGCGCGCCGCAACGTCCCAGCCGGGTGACTCGTGGTCCGCGTCCTCGTGGTCCCGGGTGTTCCCACCGCGCGGCGCGGGGTCGTCGGGGCACTCTTCGATGCTGAGGTGGACCAGGTCGTGGCACTCCGCGACGCAGCGCACCCACGGCAGCTGCATCGCCGTGATCGCCACAATCGAAAGCCATGCCCCCAAGCGAACCATGAGTCGCAGATGATAGCCGAAGAGCGGCGCCGCCCGGCTATCGAGCGTTCCGGCCGGTCGATCGCACGGCGGCTATGCGGCAGCCAGCTCCAGGACGAAGCAGGCGCCGGTTTCCGAGGGCTCCAGGTGCAGATCGCCGCACATGCGGCGCAGCAGGCTGCGGCTCAGCGCTAGCCCCAGTCCCACGCCGGGGGCCGAGTGGGCCGCGTCGCGCGCGGACTTGCGGAAAGGCTTGAAGATGCGCCGGGCGTCCTTGGGCGGCACGCCGGGGCCGTGGTCGCGCACGCGGATCTGCAGCCGCCCACCGGTTGTCCTGGGCGCGATGTGGATGCGCGTGTCGGTGGCGCCCGCCGCGTACTTGCAAGCATTGTCCACGAGATTGAAGAGCACGCGTTCGATCGCACCCGGATCGGCGTGCACGGACTGCGGCAACTCCTCGTCCGGCAGCTCCACCACCAGCTCCTTGCCCGAGCGGCGCGCATGCTCCTGCAGGCGCGGCACGACGTGTTCGAGGAAGTCGTGCGGCTCGAGCGTGGCGCCCGCAAGGTCGTCGGCGCCGCGTTCCAGCTGCGCGTAGGCCAGCACGTTCTCGACGAGGTGGCCGAGCCGGTCCGACTCGTCGCGCAGAGTCTCGAGGTACTCCTGGCGCTTGCTCTCTTCAGTCACCATGCCGCCGGCCAGCATCTCCGCGTACAGGCGGAAGGTGGTCAGCGGCGTACGCAGCTCGTGCGTGACGGCCGAGACGAAGGCCGCGCGCCGTTCGCTGAGCGTCATGGCGGTGCGCAGCAGGAAGGCGACGGCCAGCGCGCCGAGCACCACGAAACCGACCGAGAGCCCGAGCGAGAGGTTGAGCGTCGAGGGTGCGACGGCCGCCTCGGCGATCGCCCCCGGCAGGAGGCGCAGCGGCAAGGAGGCCAGCACGCGCACGTCGTCGTCCGTCACGCCTCCCACGATGGGCTTCAGCGTCGCGTTCGGGAGCAGGTCGGCCGCCTCGGCCAGCAGCCACTTCTCGATCGCCGCCGCGTCCAGCCAGCACCCCTGCACGTAGTCCTCACCCTTGACGACGACCCGGCGCGTCAAGAGCAACCGGTCGCCCAACCAAACGGGTTTCAGGATCCCCTCGCGCACGTTGCCCGGTCCCTGAGGCAGCGACACCGATTGCACGTTTGTGGCCGCCCGCCCGCGGGCCCCGTACTCGAGCACATTGCGCCGCTGCTGAGTGGCCGACTGCGCCTCTTCCGACTGCGCGTACCAGCTGCCGGGCTGCACCTTGGCGGGCTGCGGCTCGGCCGGGCTCTTGGGCGCGAGCTTGCCCAGGTCGCTCGCGCGCAGCACCGCGCTCAGCTCCTCGAGCAGTGCGGCGGCACTCTGGATCTGATCACGGGTCAGGTAACCGCGCTCGGCCACGTCGCGCATGTTGCCAGTGGGCACCTGCGGCGAGGTGATCGCGCCGGACGGGTCCACCTGGAAGTGGAGGCGGATGTACGGCGAGCGTTCGGTCAAGAGCCGCGACGGCACGATGATCTCGTCCGGGCGGAACTGGGCGAACATGTTGTTGTAGGCCCGCTCCGCGGGATAGAAGGAGCTGTAGCTGAAGTAGGGCCGCGTGCTCTCCTTGGCGAGGATCGGCCCGGCCGCGGAGTCCATGCGCCACAAGGCGAGGCGCACGGCCTCCTCCAGCGTGGCGCGGTTACGGGCCTCGGCCTCGGCCCGGTTCAGGCGCACGGCGGTCCAGCTGACCCACGCCAGCGCGGCCAGCAGGATCGCGAAGCCGAAGCCGAACGCGAGCCAGATGCGCGACGTGCGGATCACGCGGCACCCTCGACGGTGGCGAACATGTAACCCTTCCCGCGCACCGTCAAGATCACCGCGGGCTCGTCGGGGTCGTCGCGCAGCTTCTGGCGCAGCCTCACGATGTGCATGTCGATCGTGCGCGTGCGTGCGCCGGAGCCCGGCAGGCGCCAGACGCGAGCCAGGATCTCCTCGCGCGAGATGGCGCGGCCCGCGTTGTTCGCCAGGTAGCGCAACAGCTCCGACTCGCGCTCGCTGAGCTCGGTGCGGTCGCCGTCCAGGAAACGCAGCTCGCGCCGCTCGAGGTCGGCCAGCCCCCCGGGGAACTTGACCTCGAGCAGGTCAGTCGGCCGCTCCGCGGAGCGCCGCAGGACGGCCTCCACACGCGCCAGCACCTCCTTCACGCTGAACGGCTTGACCACGTAGTCGTCCGCGCCGGAACGCAGGCCTTCCACCCGCTCCGGCTCGGACCCCTTCGCGGTCAGCACGATCACCGGCTGGTGCGGGCGCGCCGCACGCACTTCCTTGAGGATCTCGAGCCCACCGGGACCCGGCAGAATCAGGTCCAACAAGAGCAGGTCGTACTCGGCGCTGACCGCGCGCTGCATGCCCTCGTGACCGTCGGCGGCTTCGATCACCTCGTAGCCGCCGAAGCCGAGCGCGTCGACCAGGCCGCGTCGGATCGCGGCGTCGTCTTCGACGACCAGAATCGTGCGGCGGCTCATTTGGCTCCTCGGGCCGGCGCGTCCGGCCCCTTGACCAGGACGATCTCGCCGTCCACCTGCAACAGGATATCCCCTCGCAGAGAGATAGATCCCTGCCGGTTCTGCGAGGCCAGCTTGCGCGCCAGCGCGGCCCACTCCGGGCTGCCGAAGCGGATCTCGCGCGTGGTGCGCTCGTCTTTCTTGAGGTGGGTGATGCGGCTGTCGATCCACGTGCCGCCGCGACGGAAAAAGGCCCGGTCGTTGACCTGCTGCACCGCGCTCGGCTCCGCGCGCTCCATGGACGAGGTCCAGTAGACGTTGCGCCGGTTGAGCCGCTTCTGGCCGCGCATCTGGTTGCTGTTCAGGCTCTGGTTGACCGAGCCCCAACCCCGGCGGCAGCTCACAGCGCGTTCGTCCAGCTGCCGGCCGGCATGCTGCACCAGTTCCTCGCGCTGCGTGAGGTCGGTCCCCTCGAGCGCCAGGAAGGCCGTGTACTCCGTCAGGATGCCGTGCTCCGTGCTGAGGCGCACGATCTCGTGGACGAGCTCCTTCAGCTTGGGGTCCTTGGCGACCGCGGCGGCGTTTTGGCCGGGTGCGGCGCCGGCCTCGCGGATCGCGTCCACCAACATCGCAATGCGGCGGCTGGCCCACAGGCGCGGCACGAAGGCGTTCTTCGTGGACGCCTTACGCGGATCGAAGGCGAATTCGAATACGCGGTTGTGCCCGCGGAAGTTGCCGCGGAGCGTCAGCGGCACCGGCCGCTTCCCCCTGTAGCGGCCCAGCAAGACCAGCTGGTCGCCCTCGAACAGGTCGGGAATCTCTACGGGCATCAAGGAATGGATCGGCGACCGGGGCCACGGAGACCCGAGTACGGCGTTGACGAGTACGGGGCCTTTCAGCCGCTCGAAGATGCGGGCCACCTTCAGCTCCACGTCCTCCTTGGGCAGGATGAATGTGCTCGTCGCGCGGCTGCGCAGCGCCACGCTCTCGAGCAGCGGCGTGTTGACGTCGACGCCGACGCCGCACGTGAACACACGGCGCTCGTGGGGGTTGTGCTCCTGCACGAGTTTGCGAATGGCGACCTCCGACGTCTCGCCGACGGTCGGCAGGCCGTCCGTGAGAAACAGGACCAGCGGCAGCTTGCCGGGCGCCGGCTCGGGGCGCAGCGCCTCGAGCAGGGCGTCGTGGATGTTCGTGCCGCCCTGGGCCTGGATGCCCTCGAGGAAC
>JAPUHK010000138.1 GCA_027297745.1 Planctomycetota bacterium
GCTCGGTGCGCCGACCGCATCGCTGCTCAGCGTCGTCGTCCGCCGTGGGGTGGGCTTGGCGGCAGTGGCCTGCGCGATCGGGCTAATACTCGGTGCCGGTGCGGGCCAATTGTTGCGCAGCTTTCTGGTCGACCTCTCGCCGCTGGACCCGCTCACGTTCGTCGGGGTCCCGGTGCTCCTCCTCCTGGCTGCCGCCATCGCGAGCCTCGTGCCTGCGCTCCGCGCCACATCGGTTGACGCGATGGAGAGCCTCAGGGAGGAGTAGCTAAGGTCGGTCGCTCGCAGTTTCGTGACTGAGTCCCCTTCAACAATCGAAGCGATGCATCGAGCGGCGACAGGAGGGAAGGAGGTCCAACGGTGTCGCTTTTCGTGACGGAAGGCGACAGGTGACGAGGAGCCCAGCCGAGCGCAATAGCGCGACTGGGTTGCGAAGCCGGCGGGCCATGTGAGGTCTTCTTCGAGCCGGGGCGGCCTCACGCTGCATGAGCAAGCGGTGACGCAGGGCAGCCTTTGACTACCGCGCCATGGTTCGATGACGCCGGTTTTCAGGGTCGCGACGATCCCCCTCTTCTCCATAGCGGGACAGGTCCGGACACCATGAGCGAACAACCTTGTCATCCCTCATGGTAGCAACTATAGTTGCTGACATGATAGTAGGTCGGGGCTCGGATTCACCAGGGAGGCACACCGTGAGCCGCACCACTGACGACCCGAGCGTGATCGAGGACCTTCTGCCCCTGAGTCCGCCTGTCTACTACATCCTTCTGGCCCTGGGCGTGGACACACTTCACGGCTACGCGATCATGCAAGCCTTCGACGGGCTCATGGGAGGGACAGAGCGCCTACTGCCGGGCACCTTGTACGCTACGCTTGCCCGCATGATGGAGACCGGCCTTATCGAAGAGGCTCCGCCGCCCGAGTTCGAGGGTGACCCACGCCGCCGGTACTACAGCGTCACCGAGTTCGGACGGGTGGCGGCGGCGGGCGAGTCGGAGCGCCTGCGGCGTCTCTTGGAGGTGGCCGTCGCTCAGAACCTCGCGCCCGGGAGAACCGGGTGAGCACGGCGCTCTCCACCAGCCGCACGGGTTTCAGCATGTTCCGTTTGGCTACTACAGCCTTCCCCCCCGGTTTCCGCCGCCAGCACGCTCGGGAGATGACCGCCGCCTTCGAGCAGGAGCTGAAGCGCGTCATCAGGCAAGAGGGCCGGCTGGCCGGCGGCTGGTACGCGGCCCGCGCTATTGGTGACGCCGTCCGCCAGGGCCTCCACGAGCGCGTACGTCGCGCCCCACCACCGGGCCACGGAGGCCGGAAGCCGTCTGGGCGCGACGGGATCGGCTCAGGCCTGGGCGCGGACGTCCGGATCGCGCTACGAGGAATGAGGCGGAGCCCAAGCTTCACGCTGGCAGCGGTGGCGGTTCTGGCGCTGGGGCTCGGCGCGAACGCCACCGTGTTCAGCGCGCTCCGGGTTGTGATTCTGACACCTGCCCCATATCCGGAGCTGGATCGGCTCGTCTTCGTCGACATGGTTAACGAGCATGTGGGTCGTGGGGAGCGCCGCGTAATGACCTGGTCATATCCGAAGTTCGACGCGCTCGTGGAGGCCGAGAACCGCCTGATCGATCCGGTGTCAGGGTATGCGAATCGGTCGGGTACGCTCACCGGACTCGGACCGGCGACCCGTGTTGCCTACGAACTCGTCTCGCCGTCGTACTTCCAGACGCTGCGCATCACTCCGTTGGTGGGGCGTACGTTCGCTCGCGAGGAGGGAGACCTCTCAGGGCGTCACCAGGTGACGGTCCTGTCCCACGAGCTTTGGCGAAGCAGGTTCGCGGGGGATGGGGGCACGCCGGAGGGTGACATCACGCTCAACGGGACTCGCTTCCGAATCATCGGGGTCGCCCCGGAAGGTTTCCGGGGTCTCACGGGCGACGCCCAGCTCTGGATTCCGCTGTCCGCCGCCGACGACGTGTTCGGATTCGGGCTCATCGAGCAGTCCGGTGCCGGCTGGTTCCACGTCATCGGGCGCCTTGGACCCGGGGCCACGGTCGAAGCGGCGACGGGGCAGATGGGGACCATCGGCGACGGGATAGCGGAGACATATCCATCGAGGGATCCGCAGTCGGTGTGGACCGCGTCGGCGCGCCGCTTCCAGGACGTGAGCGTCAACCAGGACGCACGGGCCGCAGTTGTGCTTTTGACGTTGGCTGCGGCAGTCGTCCTCCTGGTCGCGTGCGCCAACCTTTCGGGCCTCTTACTGGCGCGGGCCAGGCGGAAAGCACGAGACGGCGCGGTACGGATGGCCGTAGGCGCGTCCCGATGGAGGATCGTGCGGGCGTCGCTGATAGAAAGCGGTCTGCTGGCGGCTCTGGGAGGTGGGGCGGGCATCGCCCTGGCGCTCTGGGGAACGACTGCGATGGCATCGGCCTGGCCACGCGAATTCCTGTCCAGTGCCAGGGGAGAGATGCGGGTCGCCGATCCGAGCCAACTAGGCCTCGATCCGGCAGTTTTGGTGTTCGTCGTGCTGATGACGCTCCTCACCGTTTTGCTGTTCGGCGGGGCCCCCGCCCTCCGCCTCTCTGGGACCGATGTGTCGCTCACGCTGAAGGACGGCCCGGGCGCCACGCGCCGGGATGTGGCCCTCCTGGGAGTGGACGGACGGGCTGCGCTCGTGGGAGTGCAGGTCGCCCTTGCCCTGGTCCTGCTTGTTGGGGCAGGGCTGGTGGGCTCCAGCACTGCGCGCCTGTTGAACGTCGATGAGGGTGTCAGGACCGAGAACCTCGTCACGTTCCGCTACGCGATCCCCGAGACGAGCGCATGGTCCGACCGAGAAGAAGAGTTCAGCGAGCAGTTCTTGGCCCGGATCAACG
>JAPUHK010000139.1 GCA_027297745.1 Planctomycetota bacterium
GTCGCGCCCTCCGATACTGCCTGCGGAGGGAGATTCCATGCGACTGCACACCCTTGCCGCGGCCTTCCTGGCACTGATGCTGGCCGCATGCGGCGGCAACCCCAAGACCGTCATCGCCACGGCCGCGGGCAAGATCACGATCGAGCTCCTGGACGAGGGTGTCGAGCCGCACCGCGTGCTCCGCTACGACCTCAGGGAGGGCGTGCGCGAGTCGATGGAGCTCGAGCTGCACATGACCATGAAGTCCGAGATTGAGGGCAAGAGTGAGCTCCCCGAGAACAACGCCCCGCCGGTGGGCATGGTCATGGACTTCGACCCCTGGACGAAGACCAAGGACGGCAACCTCACCAGCGGCTTCGAGCTGGCCGAGATCTACCTGCTTGAGGGCGGCGACTTCGACGACGAGCAGCTCGAGGAGATGGAAGAAGGGCTCGCCAAGCTCGAGGGTGCCGCCGGCTGGCTGGTCGTCACGCCGCAGGGCCAGACGATCGACAGCGGCGTCAACCTCACGAGCCACATCACGCCGGAGGCGGCCGAGATCATGCAGAACCTGGGCGCTTCCTTCAAGCAGATGCCCATGACCTTCCCCGAGCAGCCCATCGGCCGCGGCGCCCGCTGGAAGGTGACCATGCCCGCGGACGTGTTCGGCATGAGCATGACCCAGGTCATCATCTACACGCTCGAGGACATCGACGGGCACCTCGGCAAGCTCTCGGTGGACTTCACGCAGACCGCGGAGGGCCAGCTGAGCGGGCCCAACGTGCCTCCCAACGTGCGCATCGACATCGTCAAGCTCGAGAGCCGCGGGTCGGGCACCATGGACTTCAATCTGCATCACTTCGTGCCGCCCAGCATCGAGGTCGTGCTGAACCTCTCGCTCGAGGCCAAGATGCGCAGCGAGGGCAAGACCCAGGACATGAAGCGGGACGCCACGATGCAGCTCTTCGTGCGCCCCGGCGGCAAAGGGCAGTAGCTGCGCCGTTGATCCCCGGTCCCCGCAGGGCTAGGGTGGACCCCACAGTTCCGGAAGGGAGGTCCGCCGTGCGTCCGTACCGAATCCTCTTGTGTGCCGCCCTGGCCGCGGTCCTCGTGGCGTGTGGCGATGCCTATCCGCAAACGGTCATCAAGACGAAGGACGGCAAGGTCGTCATCCAGCTGAAAGATCCGGGGGCGGAGCCGCGGAAACGCCTGCACTACCAGCTGGAAGAAGGCCAAGCCGCGAAGATGGACATCGCGATGGAGATGGCCATGCGCCAGAAGATCCGCGGCCGCACCAAGACAATGGCGCCCATGAAGATGGCGATGCGCATGGCCTTCGAGCCGGCGACGCGCACCGATGACGGCAACCTGCGCCTGGACTTCTCGCTCGAGAAGGTCGACATGGGCGCTCTCGGGAACGCCCCGGGCGTGGCCGAGAAGCTGGAGCAGCTGGAGCAGCTCTCCGGCTGGGTGATCGTGACCCCGCACGGCTGCGCGGTCGACATGGGCATCGAGCTTCCCGACGGCCTTCCGGACGGCATGGCGCAGTTCCACGCCGAGATCAAGAAGAGCTTCTCGCAGATGCCCATGATCTTTCCGGAGCAACCCATCGGCGTGGGGGCCGTGTGGGAGATCGTGATGCCCATGTCGATGTACGGGATGACCCTGGAGCAGACCCTCGCCTACAAGCTGGTCGAGTTGGACGGCACGCGCGGGAAGCTCGAGATCTCGATCGAGCAGAAGGCCTCGGGCAAGATGAAGCCGCCCGGCATGCCCCCCTCGGTCGAAGCCAAGATCGACTTCCTGAAGAGCGAGGGCAGCGGCACGATGGAGTTCGACCTCAATTCGATTGTGCCCACGGCGGAGATGAAGCTCAAGGTGGACATGAAGATGTCCATCTCGATGGATGGCGAAGAGGACGAGGTCGTGGAGATGGGCATGGACCTCGTCCTGAGCATGCGGCCCGTGCCCGTCAAGTAGCTAGAGCAGCGCCTTGCGCAGGCGCGCGGAGAGGGCGTCGACCGCCAGCACCAGCACCAGCGTCGCCAGCAGGTAGGTGCCCAGCGCCGACCAGTGGAACGTGCCCAACGCGAATTGGATGTGGTACCCGAGGCCCCCGGCGCCCACGAAACCCAACACCGCCGCCTCGCGGATGTTGACCTCCCAGCGGTAGAACGTGTAGCTCAACAGCGCCGGCCGCAACGCCGGCAGCATGCCGTAGAACCAGATCTGGAAACGGGAGGCGCCCGTCGCCTGCAGCGCCAGCAGCGGCCGCGGGTCGAGCTCGTCGATGGCCTGCGCGTACAGCCGCCCGAACACTCCGCCCGTGTGCAACGCCAGCGCCAGCGCTCCGGCGAAGGGGCCCAGGCCGACCATGAAGACGAACAGCATGGCCAGGATCAGATACGGGATCGTGCGCAACGCGTTGGCGCACAGGCGCACCCCGACGTGCACCGCCTTGTGGCCCAGCCGGGCCCCGCGGCCGCGGGGCCGCCGGTCCACGAGCGGTCCCTCCACGAAGACCGTGCGCGCGGCGAAGGGTGCCAGCAGCAGTCCCAGCAACACGCCGAACAAAGTGCCGACGATGCTCAAGGCCAGCGTCTGAACCATACCCGTGAGCGCGTTGTGCAGCACCTCGCTCGAGAGCTTGGGCGGCCACAGCCGCTCGCCGACCTTGCGGAACGCCTCGACGCCGTCGCGACCGAACAACGCGCGGATGTCGAACTCCACCCACCAGGCAGCCAGCCAGACAACGGCCAGGAGCCCCCCCAGGAAGATGAGCCCGCGCCACGGATGGCGCGCACGCAGGACGGCCGCGTTCATGCGAACCTCCTTTGCACGGCGTCCGACAAGAGCTCGATCAGCGCCACGAGCAGCACGAGCACGAGCACGCCGCTGAGCACGCGGTCGAACTGGAAGTACTGCATGGACAGTTGGATCTCCTGCCCGATGCCCCCCGCACCCACGAAGCCCATGATGGCGCTGGCGCGCACCGCGCACTCGAAGCGGTACGCCGTGTAAGCCGACATGGCGCCCGACGCCTGCGGCAGCAGTCCCCACCAGAAGGCGCTGAAGCGGCTCGCGCCGGTGGCCTCGATGGCAGCCGCGGGCGTCGGATTCGTGTGCTCCAGCTGTTCGGAGTAGACCTTGCCGAGCATGCCGCCGTAGTTGATGCCGATCCCGAGCACGGCCGGTGTCGGGCCGAGGCTGAACAGGCGCACGAACAGAAAGGCCCAGACCAGCTCGGGGATGCTGCGCAACAGCGCGCTGATCCCGCGCGCCGTGAGGTACAGCAGTTTGGTGAGCCGCCCGCGGCGCGCCTCGCCGGTGACGAACAGCGCGCCGAAGACCGCGCTGCGGCTGCCGAAGACCCCGAGCGGAAACCCGATCAGCACCGCGCCCACGGTTCCCAGGAAGGCGGTCGCCAGCGTGTCCAATGCGAGCTTGCCGAGCCTCAGCACGTAGCCGTCGTCCAGGTAAGGCGGCCAGCAGTCGCGCAGGAAGCGGCCCGCGTTGCCCACCGCGTGCTCGGTGAGGAGCAGATCGGGCCTGAAGCCCGTGCCGTAGAACGACGCGGCCAGGATGGCCAGGATCAGCAGCGCGCGCGGGAAAGAGGGCCGGCGCCGACGACGGCGGGTGCTCACGAGCCTGAGGGGGACGGGCTTCCGTTCTGGAAGAACGCCGCCAGCTCGTCCTCGCTGAGCTCCTCGGTGGGGCGGTCGAAGGCGACGCGTCCGTCGTGCAGGCCGACGATACGCGGGAAGAAGCGGCGCGCCAGCTCGGCCTGGTGCAGGCTGACGATCAGCGTGCGCCCGTCGTCGCGCGCCGTTTGCGTGAGCAGCTCCAGCAGCGAGACGGCGCGCGCCGGATCGACCGAAGCGACGGGCTCATCGGCCAGGATCAGCTCGGCGTCCTGGAAGAGCGCGCGCGCGATGGCCACGCGCTGCTTCTGCCCGCCGCTCAGACGGTCGGCGCGCTCATCCAGCTTCTCGGCGATGCCGACGCGCTCGAGCACGCCGTGCACCGCGGCCACCGCCGCGCGGGACGGCGCCACGAGGTTGCGCAGGGCCTCCATGCGCCCCCAATAGCCGAGCCGGCCGCTGAGCACGTTCTTGAGCGTGCTCAGCCGGCCGACGAGATCATGGCTCTGGTGGATCGTGGCGATGCGCCGGCGCACCTCGCGCCGCGCGTCGCCCTGCACCTCCGCCGCTTCCACGCCGTCGAAGCGATAGGTGCCCGCATCCGGCAGCAGGGTGAAGTTGAGCACGTTGAAGAGCGTCGTCTTGCCGGCCCCGGAAGGGCCGACGAGCGCCAGCTGCTCGCCCTCCTGCACTTCGAGCGCGACGCCGCGCAGCGCGGCGACGCTGCCGAAACGGCGTTCGATGCCCTGTAGCTGGATCACGGCTAGTCCTGCAACATCCCCGCCGCCCGCGCGGCCTCCTCGATGTCCGTCCAGGACGCCTCGGCCGCAGCGACGTAGCGGCTGGCCCCGTTTGCGTCGAGGATCCTCTTGTGCTCGGGATTGGCCGGGTCCAGCTTCAGCAACGCCGTCTGAATCTGCTTCCGCAACTCCGGCGCCAGCCGCTTCGTGGCCACCCAGCAGTAGTCGACGTAGTCCGGCGTGCGCCAGAAGACCGCGACCTTGCTCTGGTCGACCTCGTCGTTGTCCTTGTTCCCGTCCGTCAGACGCTCCCAGACCTTGTAGTTGAGCGCGCCCGCATCGACGCTGCCCGCCTCGACCTTCTTGGCCGTAGCGTCGTGGGCGGGCTGGTAGCCGGGCATCTGCATGAAGTCGCGCTCGGGCACTACGCCGGCCTTCGCCAGAAAGTGGCGCGGCATCAAGTGCCCGGAGGTGGACCCGACGCTGCCGAACGTGAAGCTGCGCCCCTTCAGGTCTTTCAACTCGGTAATGCCGGAGCCGGGGCGCGCGACGAAGACGGACTTGAACCGCTTGTCCTCCTCACGCATGGCCAGCCGGATGGCGTCGCCGCCGGACTGGCGCACGGCCTGTACGGACATGTAGCCGCCGAGCCAGACCAGGTCGAGCTTGCCGGCGCCGAGCGCTTCGACCGGGGCCGCGTAGTCGGTCGAGGGAAAGTACTGGACCTCGATGCCCAACTCCTTCTCGAGGTACTCGGCGAACGGCCCGAACTTGCGCTGCAGCGCGGTGGGCTCCTGGTCGGGGATGGAGCCTATGCGCAGCACTTGCGCACCGCCGGCACCGGCGCGGCCGCAGGCGACCAAGGCGGCGAGTGTGAGTAGAACGAGGGAGAACTGGGCTCGCTTCATTTCGTGAATTCGTACATGGGTTTCGGGATCTGTGCGCAACGTGTGCAAAGCCCCACCAACCTGGCGGGGCGACCCGCAGCGCCGCGCTCCCGTGCGGAGGCGCGCTTGCAGGGTCGCTAGATTCACGTGAAGGGCTGCGTAGCGGGGCTCACGGCTACGGTCGACGGTAACCCCCGGCCGTGGCGGGGTCAACCCGTCCCTACTTTCGCCAGGTGAGGGAGCGCAGAACGGAGCCGTGGAAGATCATCAGCACGGTCATCACCTCCAGGCGGCCGACCCACATGTTGATGATCAGCAGGATCTTGCTGAACACGGTCAGCTCGCCGAACGTGCCCATCGGGCCGATGGCACCGAATCCCGGGCCTATGTTGCCGAGCGTGACGATGGAGCCGGTGAGGCCGACCCTGAAGTCGTTCTCCGCGATGCCCACCGCTAAAGCGACCACGCCGAAGAAGGTGATGTAGGCCAGCAGGAAGCCCAGCACCTGCCGCATCGTCTCGCGCTGCACGTGCTGGCCGCCGATCTTGATCGTCCACACGGCGCGGGGGTGCAGCGCGGTCAGCACCTCGCGCGTGAGGAAGCGGGCCAGCAGCATGATGCGGATCACCTTGGGTCCGCCCCCCGCGGAGCCCGCGGAACCGCCGATGAACATCAGCGCGAACAGGATCATCAGCGGTGCGTCGTTCCACAGCTTGGGGTTGCCGAAGTTCTCGCTGGCGTAGCCCGTCGTGGTCAGGATGCTGACGGTCTGGAACAGGCCGTGCCGCAAAGAGTCCGTGGCGTCTTCGCCGCCACCGGCGCGGCCGTACAGGAGCAACGTGACGCCGGCGCCTGCCGCGACCACGATCAGCACGTACGCGCGGAACTCGCGGTCCCGGAACAGCGCGCCGGGCCGGAACAGCGCGCGGTACTGCAGCGCGAAGCTCGTCCCCGCCAGGAACATGAAGGGCAGGATGATCCACTGCACCGTCGGGCCGTAGGCCGCGATGGAGTCCGGGTGGGGGCTGAAGCCTCCGGCGGCGATCGTCGTGAAGCCGTGGCAAACCGCGTCGTACCAGAGCATGTCGCCGACCGTGCGCAGCAGGATCACTTCGATCGCGGTCAGTCCGATGTACACCTTCCACAGCGCCACCGCGGTGTTGCGGATGCGCGGCGTGAGCGCCTCGTCCGTGGGCCCCGGCGCCTCCGCAAAGAACATCTGGCGCCCTGAGACCGCCAGCGCGGGCAGCACGGCCACGAACAGGACGATGATGCCCATCCCGCCGAGCCATTGCGTCATGCAGCGCCACACGATCAGGCCGGGGCTGAGCGGGCCGGTCCAGTTCCCGTCGACGAAGTAGGACCATTCGTCGGTGAAGATCGTGGCCCCGGTCGTAGTGAAGCCCGACATGCTCTCGAACAGCGCGTTGATCGGGCTGAACCCCTGGTCCATGTAGGGCAGGGCGCCGAAGAGCGCGGCCAGCACCCACGTGCCGGCCACGACTCCTATGGAGTCGGTGCGCGAAGTCCGCGGCTGGCCCCGCGTCAAGCGCGCCAGGCCCGCTCCGATCGCGAAGGCCACCGCGCTCGTTAGCGCGAACGCGCTCGCGCGGCGCGTGTCGCCGTAGCCCAGGTCGACCGCCGCCGGAACGACCAGCAGCAGTGCGAAGGGCCTCAGGATGTGCCCCAACACGCCCAGAACGGCGCGCAGGTTCATAGAGCGAAGGCCTCGCGCACTTCGTCGACGCGCTCGGCTTTGCAGATCACGAGGCAGTGGTCGCCGGGCTCGAGCAGCGTCGCGCCGCCCGGCACGATGGCCTTTTTCTTGCGCACGAGCGCGGCCACGAGCGAGTCGGGCGGCAGGCGCAGCTCCTTGAGGGCCGTGGGGGGGAAGCTTGCGGGCAGGACGATGTCCACCACCTCGCCGCGGCCCTCCCCGAGCGTTGCGAGCAGGTCCACCTGCGCGTGCCGGATGCGGTGCAGCACCGCCTCCATCGCCGCCCCGCGGGCACTCAGCGGCACATCGATCCCGACGCGCTCGAACAGCCGCC
Organism: Planctomycetota bacterium; assembly: GCA_027297745.1. Taxonomy (GTDB): domain Bacteria; phylum Planctomycetota; class PLA2; order PLA2; family PLA2; genus JAPUHK01. The sequence goes on from JAPUHK010000139.1 coordinate 7,299, forward strand.
GGTTCGCGGCGCTCGAGACGCGCGTGATGACCTTGGGAATCCCCAGCTGGCGCGCCAGCAGCGAGCAGAGCAGGTTCTTCTCGTCGCCGTCCGTCACGGCCACGAGCGCGGCGGCGTTGCGCACCTGCTCCTCCTCGAGCAGATCGAGGTCGCTGCCGTCCCCGTGCAGGACCAGCGTGCGTTGCAGCTTCTGGGCGAGGTGCATGCAGCGTTCCGCATTCACCTCGATCAGCTTGATGTGCGCACGCGGGTTGCGCTCGAACGACTTGGCCAGCAGGAAGGCCACCGTACCGCCGCCCACGATCACGATCTCGCCGCCCGCCTCTTCGCCCAGGTGCTCGCTGAAGTAGGCCGCCAACTCGTGCATGGCATCGCTGCGCCCGATGAACAGCACGCGGTCGTGCTCCTTGAGCACGCTCTGGCCGCGCGGCACGAACCACTCGTCGGCACGCGTCACGGCGGCGATCAATACGCCGGGCGGCAGGTCGCGGATGTCCATCAGCGGGCGGTCCATCAGCGGCAGGCCCGCGCGCAGCCGGTACTCGAGCAGGCCGATCTGACCGCCTGCGAACTGGCCTACGTCGGTGGCGCCGGGCACGGCAAGGATCTTGCCGATCTTGTCCGCCAGCATCTGCGCCGGCCAGACGAGCATATCGATGCCCAGGCTGGGCGCGCCGTCGCCGTCCCCGTCGCCGCCTGCGAACGTGCGCACGTACTCCTCCTTGGCCAGAAAGCAGGTCGTGTGCGCCTTGCCGAGCTGACGGGTCGTCAGGCAGGCCATGATGTTCATCTCGTCCGAGGCGGAGCAGGCGATCATGTGATCGGCCTGGCCGGCGCCCGCCTTGGCGAGCGCGTCGGGGTCGTTGCCCTGGCCCTCGATCAGCGAGACGTCCAGGCGTTCGAGCTCGGTGCGGCCGGCGTCGCCTGTGTGCACTACGGCGACGTCGTGCTCACGGCTCAGCTCCGCCGCGAACGGCCCGGCGGTTTGACCGCTAGAGACCAGTACGATCCGCATGGCCGGTTCACCCAATGAGGGAGGGGATTCTATCTCGGGCCTCCGATGATCGCGTGCCCCGGGCCCCGAGCCGGCCTCAGGGCTTGCGGGCCGGGTCCTCTTCCTCTTCGCGTACAGCCGGGATAGAGGCGCGCCCGGAGGCCCCCGCGCTACTCTTCGCCGCCGCGGAGCTTGATCAGCTTGGCGACGATCATGCCCGTGTGGTGCTCACTGGGCACGCCCAGCTGCGGGAGCAGAAGGGGCAGGGCCTCCTCCCACGGGAGCAGCGCGGCGGCGAAGATCGCCAGCTCATCGGCCGCGCCGGACAGCTCCCGGGCCACGTCTTGGTGCTCGGCGCTGAGCGCCCTCAGGGCATGCAGCGCGTACACGCGCACGGACGGGTCGTCCGGGAAGCGCAGCCCTGCGATCAGGATCGAGAGCCACTCCATGCGCTTGGCGGGATCGTCGCTGCGCGCGAAGTTGTGCGCCGCCGCGCGGAAGTACAGCTCCTTGGCGCGCCGGCCGAGGACCTTGAAATTCACGTCCGTGAGCCCCAGGCGGCGCAGGGGGGTCAGCCCGGCCCACAAGCGCGCCACCTTTAGCACCTCAGCGTGGGCCGGGGGCATGCCGCGCACTTCCGTGATGCGGAGCAGGAGCTTGCGGTCCTGCGGCTCCCCCAGCATGGCCAGCGACAGGAGCGCAGCGTCGCGCGCCATGCGCATCTCGTCGCTCGCGTACGGATCGTACAGGCCGGCCATGGCCGTCTTGCAATCCTCGCGGATGCGGCTGCGGTGCTTGCCCAAGAGCTCGGCCCCCTCGCCGTAGACCCCGTTGTATTCGAGCAGCGTGGCACCTGCCTGCAGGCGCGCGGCCAGCTTGCCGTGCTTGAGGTAGTGCGCGATGTGCTCCTCCATGCCCGCGTAGGGGGGGTGGTAGCGGCGCGCGAACTGCAGCATCTCGGTGTACAGCGGCCCCATGCCGCTGATTTCCCAGATGGCCTTCTTGGCGCGCTCGTCGCCCTTGCCGGCGAGATAGACGGCGGTACCGATGCGCGCGTAGAAGTCCATCGGCAGCGGCAACGCCAACCGGATGTCGGCGTACTCGCGCAGCACCTGCTGCAGGAAGGAGCCGTCCGGGTCGAGCTCGTTGCGCCGAAGCAGGTAGAGCTGCGCCTGGCCCGTCACAACCTCCTTGAGGTGCTGCTCGCGGACCACCACGGCCGCCAGCCGGAAGACGTTGCGTATGCGCATGCGCAGCCGGTCCGGGTTCTCGGGATCCTCGGCCAGCGCCAGCTCGGAGGCCGCCAGGGCCCGCCCCAGCCACCCGTTCTCCGCGGCCTCGGTGGCCGCCTGCAGGGGGTCGGGGTCCACGAAACGGGAGTGGTCGCGGTGGGGTTGGCGCTCGCCATAGGCCCACAGCGCCCCGGGAATCGAGGCGGCCAGGACCAGCAGGCCCAGGAGGGCGTACCGTGTGGAGCGCATGGAGGCTCAATCTACCCGCTCAAGCCCGTCCCGTCGGCTGGTCGATGGGGGCAACGAGGTAATCCGATGACTCGAAAGATCGCCCTCGCTCTGCTCGTCGCTCTGTTTCTGGCCTCGGCGGCCGTTCCGCAGGGGACGCGCCGGGTCTCAACGGACGAGCGCGTCAAGCTGCTGGAGGCGGACGTCGCCTTGCTGCAGGAGACGGTGAAGAAGCAGCAGAAGCTACTCAAAGACTCTCTGGCGCGGCTGGACACCCTGAAGGTCGAGGGACTGCAGTTGGTCAAGGCGGTCGAAAAAGCGGAGCGGGACGGCTTCGCCTATCCGGCCCCGAACGTCGACGCACGCCAGGGCTTGCTGGACGGCCTCAAGCGCTTCGGCGAGGCCGTCTCAAAGCAGGGCCAGAAGTCGGACGACTAGTCCGCCGTTCGCCGACAGCTGTAGGACGCGCCGTGGCCTCGAGCCGTCGGCTGGCGGCCGCCGGCCGGGGGCTTGGCTTCTTTGTGAATCGGGTCTAATGGCCCGCTTCCCATGCCGCAGGATGAACGCGAGGTCCGCCGCAGCAAGCTCGAGAGTCTGCGCGCGGCCGGCGTAGAGCCGTTCCGCGAGCGCTACGAGCGCACGCACACTTTGGCGGAGGCGTCTGCACTGCCCGAGGAGACGAAGGGCCTGCGCCTGTGCGGCCGGCTGATGTCCGTGCGCACGTTCGGCAAGCTCACGTTCGCCCACTTGCAGGACGGCACCGGCCGGCTGCAGATCGCGCTCGACAAGAAAAGCACGCCGGAGGCCGTTTGGACCCTGTTCCACGACGCGGTCGACCGCGGCGACTGGATCGGCGCGGCCGGAGAGCTGTTCCGCACGCGCCGGGGCGAGCTCACCTTGCGCGTCGGGGAGCTGGAGCTGTTGAGCAAGGCCCTGCGCCCGCTGCCCGAGAAGTGGCACGGTCTGAAAGATGCCGAGCTGCGGCAACGCCGGCGCTACCTCGACCTGCTCATGAGCGAGGAGACGCGGAAGCGCTTCGACGTGCGCTGCAAGGTGCTGCGCACGCTGCGCGCCTACCTCGACGACCACGGGTTCGTGGAGGTGGACACGCCGGTCCTGCAGACGGTGCCCTCGGGCGCCGCGGCGCGTCCGTTCATCACGCACCACAACGCGCTCGACCTCGACGTCTACCTGCGCATCGCGCCCGAGACCTGGCTCAAGCGCCTCATCGTGGGGGGCTACGACCGCGTCTACGAATTCGCGCGCTGCTTCCGCAACGAGGGCATGGACCCCAGCCACCTCCAGGACTTCACGATGCTGGAGTACTACAGCGCGTTCTGGAACTGGGAGGACAACCTGCGCTTCACCGAGCGGCTCATGCGCCACCTCGTCCAGGAGATAAGCGGCTCGCAGGTGCTGGAATGGCGCGGGCAGAAGATCGACTTCGGCGGCGAATGGCCGCGGATCGATCTGGGCGTGCTGGTCCGGGAGAAGAGCGGCATCGACATCGACGCCCATGCGGACGCGGACTCCCTGCGGGGGGCCATCGCGGGCAAGGGCATCGGGATCGAGAAGATGGACCAGATGGGCCGCGGCAACCTGATCGACGCCCTGTACAAGGTCTGTGCGCGGCAGGATCTCGTGCAGCCCTGCTTCGTCACGCGCATCCCGGCCGAGACGCTACCGCTGGCGCGGCGCAACGATGCGGATCCGGGGCGCGCCGATTGCTTCGTGCTGGTCGTCAACGGATGGGAGCTGGTCAAGGCCTACAGCGAGCTGATCGACCCCATCGACCAGCGCGAGCGTTTCGCCGAGCAGGAGCGCCTGCGCACGGGCGGCGACCAGGAAGCCATGTTCCTCGACGAGGACTACCTCGAGGCCATGGAGTACGGGATGCCGCCGGTCAGCGGCTGGGGGATGGGCATCGAGCGGGTCGTGTCGCTCTTGACCGGCGCGGACAACCTGCGCGACGTGGTCTTCTTCCCTCTCTTGCGGCCGCTCGATCCCGGCGCCCTGGACGAGGACGAGACCGCCACCGACGAAGCGCCGTGCTAGGCGTCGTCTCAGCTCTCTTGCAGGGCCTTGTCGATGCGCGCTGCGACCGGCAACCCGTCGCAGCGCTTGCGCAGCTCCCTCAGGCGGGCAGTCCGTTCGGCCTCGTCCTGAAGGGCCTGGATCTCGCGCAACTCCGCTAGCGCCGCACGGTCGCACTGGGCGATGGTGGCGACGGCCTGGACCGCGAGCGCGCGGTCGTAGCTGACGTACTTCCATGACGGCCACACCGC
>JAPUHK010000014.1 GCA_027297745.1 Planctomycetota bacterium
ATGCGCCGCGCGCGCCATCTCGCCGACGGCGTCCTCGTCCCCGCCGTTGGGCGGTACGTCGCCGCTCTGCGCCAGCAGTGCCTTCACCACGCCCAGGCGGGCGATCGCGAAGCGGTAGTGGTAGTCCGCACGAAGCACCGCCTCGTACTTGTTCTCGGCGCCCCCTTTCGTCGATTTGAGGTTGCCGTTGAGCTCCTGTGCGTAACCCACGAAGGCGCGCACCAGCAGGTCCTGCGGGTTGTCGCCCTCGGTCTGACTCAGCTTCTGCAGCGCACCCGCGAGGTCCGGCTTGGCCATCAGCAGATAGGCCCGGCCGAGCTCGGGAACGACCGCGTTGTCGATCGAGTCCAGCTCGAGCGCGCGCGCGAAGCATGCCTCGGCGTCGGCCCCCTTGCCCTGCACGGCCAGGGCGAGCCCCAGGTCGCTGTAGGCCGTGGAGCGGCGCGGCTGGGCCTGCACGGCCTCCATGAAGTGCTGCTCCGCCTCGCCAGCACGTCCCCTGGCGTAGGCGACGCCCCCGAGCACCTGGCGCGCGTCCGCACGCAGCGCGGCGTCCGGGTTCTGCTGATGCTGCTGCGCGAGGCGCTGGGCCTTGGCCAGGTTGCCGGCCTGCAGCTGCGCGCGCGCAGCCAGCAACGCCACGTCGGGCAAGGAGGTGCTCAGGCCGTCCTTGATCACCAGAAGCGCCTTGTCCGCCAGCTCCAGCTCGAGATAGGTCTCGGCCGCCTTCTGTTGGGCGCTCGAGCGCCCCGTGGCGGACTGGTACCACACCAAAGCCATCTCGCGCAGCAAGAACGTGCGGCTACGCAGCAGGTCGCCCACGAACTCCAGCACCTCTTCGTTGCCGGTGAGCTTGTCGTCGAGATGCTCGAACGCGAGCTGCAGCACGAGCTCGTGCTTGCGCAGCTGACTGGCCGCCTCCAGCTGCAGGATCAGGATCTCGCGCACGACCTTGCGGTTGCCGCCCGGCACGCGCTTGCGCCCACCGGCAAAGGCCTTCAGCGCCCACTCCAAGAGGTCGGTGCGCCCCTTGGCATCGCCTGCGTCCGCCACGTCGCGGGCGCGCAGCAGCAGGCGCTCGCCGGCCCGCTTCCAGGGGGTGTACCCCTTCTCGTCCTCGACGCGCAGGATCTCCTTCAACCCGTGGAAGTACTCCTTGCGCCGGCCCTTGTCCGCTACGACCACGTTGGCGATCTCGCCGGGGAATTTCAGCGTCTGCGTGCCGCCCCCCGACAGCTCGACCTTGATGCGCGCGATCCTTGCTTGGACCCTGAACGGGAAGACATCGACGGAACACAGCAAGTCGAGCGCCGCGACGCGATCGGGGGCGTCCGGGGTCCCTTGCGCGGGCATCCTCGTCCCGCCCACCTCCAGCACCTTGCCCGTGTCGCGTTGTGCCCGGCCGAAGGAGTTCCAGCTGTCCTCGCGTTCCGCCGCGACGGCAGCGCGCCCGCCGCCTCCGCCGCCGGCCGACGCCACGGGAAGCTGGATGCTGGCCGTTCCGTCCTGGACGGGCGTGTAGATGTTGCGCAGCGTGCCGAGCCCCGTGCGGCCCACCGAGCGCGACGTGGGGATCCAGATGCCCGGCACCGTGACGGCGCGCGGCAGCGGCAGTTGCACACGGGGATGCGGCTCGACGCGCGACTTGGGACGCCAGCCCCCCTTCGCAAACCGGACCTTGGTGGTCACGAGAAGATCGGGGGGGACCTCCCGAAGCTTGACGGGCTTGTGCTTCTCGGGCACCGTCCGCTCGGTCTGAGGCGCCTCGCGCATCACGACGTACAGCACCAGGAGACCCACGACGGCAACGAAGAGAAGGCGCTCGCGGTTCACGGCTTGGACTCCGGATTCTTGAAAGCAAGGCTCGGACGCACAAGCGTCGCCGCCACCTCGAAACGGGCATCGATCAGATGCGTGCTGCGGCCGCGCGTGACGCGACGCCAGTCGAGGCCGCGCAGGGGCACGGTGCCTGTGCTGGTCTCGAGCCCGTTCAGGATGGACACGGCCGAGGCCGGGGAGCCGCGCACTTCGAACCTGACGACGTACTCGCGCAGGAAGTCGGGGTTGGCGCCCGGCACGGCGACCGGGTCGCCGGTCTCGATGCGGATCTCGTTGAACGCGGTCACCCCGCCCTTGATCGCCAGGCGCAGACAGCGCGCCGCCAACTCCAGCTGGGCCAGGTACTTGAGCAGGTCGGGCGCCTGCATCTCCGTAATCACCTCGAAGCCGAGCCCCTCGGCGACCGTGATGTTGACCTCGTCGGCCTCCTCCAGCAGGGAGTCGCGCACCTTGGCCTTGAGCTCCCCGAAGCCGGCGTTCAGGTCGCCGTTGATGGCCGCGATGTAGTCGGAGGCGAGCAGGCTCTTGTCGCTCAGGTGGTCGAGCGTCTTCTGCACCATGGCGAGCCGTACGTCGCCCTGCTCCACGTTCCAACCGATCTGGCCGGCCAGGGTGACGACGTTGCTCTGCAGTTTCCGGGCGGCCTCTTCCAGGGCGACGATGTCCTCGGCCTTCATCAGCCTCATCTTCTCGAGGTTCCCGGCCAGGCTGGCATTCTTGGTCTGCGCCTGCTCCAGATCGTCGCCGTAGGTGATGCCACGCGCGATCAACGCCACCAGGAACACGCCGAAGCCGGCGAGCACGCGCAGCACGAAGTCTTTGTGTTGGGGCCAAAAGTCCATCGCTAGCCTCCCTCCTTGTCGCTGGACGCGGCGGGTTCCGGGTCCGGCAGGCCGAAGGTGAGCGTGAACTTCTGTGCGCTGCTCAGAATGGTCGTGTCCATCTTGGCTTTGCGGCCGGCCACCGCCGGCAGGTTGGTCCTGAGCGCCCTCACGTACTGCTTGTATTTCTGGTTGGGATTGCCGCCCGTCTTCTGCACCGTACCTTCGATCTCGAGCACGGGGCGCACGGGCTGGTCCACGATGGGTTTCGTGTCGTCGGACGCCTGACTGGCCATCAGCGAGGCCTTCTCGACCTCGTTGCCGTCCAGATCCAGGCCCACCTTCTCGGTGCGCATCTGCAGCGTGCGCAGGAAGACATAGTCCATGCGCTCGGCGGCGATCAGGTCCACGATCCCGCGGCCGAACTGACCGGTGCGCAGCCGGGCGTGCAGCACCAGCTCCTTGCGGCGCGCGTCCAGCTCCGCCTTGTAGGCCTTCGCGCCGCGCTTTTCGATGTCGCCGCGCTTGCGTTTCAGCTGTTCGAGGGCGCCGTTGTCGCGCTTCACGGCCGCGATGTCCGCCGCGCGCGTCTTGAACATCAGCACGATCAGGATCAGCGCCGCAGCCGCGGCAAAGAGGTTCCAGATCGTGCGCTGCGTGAAGTGGCGTGTCTTCTTCTCCTTTTCAGACAACACCTCGAGCCGGTAGGCGTTCGGCTGCAGCAGCGTCTCCGCCAAGCCGACGGCCGCGGCGAAGTCGAGCTGCTGGTCCCCGAGCTCCTCGGCGTCCTGGGCGTTGAGCCCGCTGAGGTCCAGCGCCGCGACCGGGTCGAAGAGCTCCACCGGCACGTCCATGTTGGCGCCGAGGTAGTCGGCCAGGCCCTTGAGTTGGGCGCCGCCGCCCGTGACCAGCACGCGGTCCACCTTCAGGTCGGGCATCTTGACCTGCGCGCGGCAGATCATGACCGTCGACTGGATCATGGAGACCAGCTGGCCGGCGGGCGCCTGCATGGCGTTGGCCAGCTTCTCGGTCGTGCTGTCGGCGTACTGCGCCCTGGCCTTGGGCGTGAGGTCGCCCTTCTTGAGCTTGTTGGCCTCGGCCTTCGGCTCTTTGAGGCCGAAGGTCTGCATGATGGCCTCCGTGAACAAGCCGCCGCCGCCGGCCATGTTGCGCGCGAACAGCAGGTCTCCGTCGCGCTGCACCGCCATGTCGATGTTGTCGCGGCCGAGCGAGACCAGATAGGTGGTTTCGCCCTCCTGCAACGACCCGTGGGCCAAGAACGCGTTGAACACGGCCACGGAGTTCGGGCAGCCGCTCGACACCTTCATGCCCGCGCCACGCGCCGCGTTGATGCGCGGCCCGAGCCACGTGGTGCGGGCCAGCGCCACGAGCACCGTGTCCTCGCCGCTGTCGTTGGGGAGCCGCAAGCGCCGGAAGTCCGCCGCCACCTCCTCGCCCGACTGGCCACTGACCTCGTTGATCTCGAACTGCATCAGCAGCTTCAAGCGCCAGTCCGGAACCGGAGGCAGGTGCGTGTAGCGGATGATCAGGTCGCGTCCGGTGATGCCCACCAGCCCCGGGCCGCCCGCGATACCCGCGCGAGCGAGCGCGCCCTGCACGCGGACGGGGTCGGTGTCACCCCCCAACGGCGCGCGGAAGAGGCGCAGGGCGCGTGTGACGGCCCCCTTACGCTGCAGGACCGCTACCTTGACCGCGTGGTTGCCGATGTCGATGCCGATCGCCTGGCTGGCCATGGTCCTACTGTCTCTCCTTTTTCAAACGCACGATCACTCCCAAAGGTGGGTGCGCTTTCACGAGTTTGTCCAGCGCCTGCTGCGCCCGGGCCGCCCAATCGCTCTCGCTGAGCGCGAGCGCGATGTAGCAGTAGTAGGCCGCCGCGGAGTAGAGTTGCCCGTCTCCTTCGAGGAACAGAGCCACATCGAACATGCTCTCG
>JAPUHK010000140.1 GCA_027297745.1 Planctomycetota bacterium
CGCCTTGCAGTGCCAGCCGGGCCTCGCGCGCGCGTTGGGCTTTCCCACTCTGGCGGCGGCGCTCGAGCAGCTTCAGGAGGCTCCGGCCGCGATCCCCGAAGTCTTGCGCGGCGCGCGTTGGGCGTCGTTCGTCCTGGCGCCTGCGTCACACACGCTACGGCGCGGCAACGCGCTCGCGGGTTGGCTCGCGCGGCGCAAGCTGGCGTCCGGCCTGGGCTCCCGGCTGGCGCGTGTCCGCCTGTGAGCCGCTGCGCTATTGCGGCGGCAACAGCAGGTCGTACAGGCGCCCCCCGCCCTTGGGGAACTGCGGGCAGACGTCGCTGTAGACGCGCACTTCCAGGCCGCGCGGTGTGTCGCCTCGAGGGTCGAGCGCTCCGCGTTGGAAAGTGATCTGCAGCGTGTCCCCCTCGGGGTTACAGACGTCGACGATCTTCCAGGGCTCGCGCGTGTCGGTGAACAGGGGTTCGCTGAGCAGCCATTCCTGTTTTGGGCTCCAGCCCTGGCCGCCGCGGCCGTTGTGCAGGAAGTGATACATGTATCCGGCATCGCTGCGCACGGCGAGTGCGAGGATCAGTCCGCGCCCGAACGCGGCGACGCGCGCGGACACGATCCGCGCGTCATCCGTGAGCCCTTCCAGGCCGGGCTTCAGCACTTGCGCGCGTTCTCCCCGCTCGACGCGGATCGTCAAGCCGCGCCGGCCGGTAACGCTGACCGCCACGTGACGCCCGTCGGCCGTGACGGTTTGGTTCAGGAGGCGCCGTCCGGTTGCCGCGCGTCCGGACCCCGCGGGGTTGGCTTGCGCCCGTCGCGCGAGCACGATGCCTATCTGGATCGGCGTCGCGTGCGGGGGGAGCCATCGGTTCTTCGTCTCGTCGTGGTTGCCGCCGATCAGCAGCCCGTGCGCTTCGGCCTTGCCCGGCTCCGCCCACGGCAGGGCCTTCTGCAGGGACGTTTCCACCAACGCGCCGAGCCCGAAAATGAAACGGAAGCGCAGCTCGCGGCCGGGGCGGTACGCCTTCAGGAACTCGCTCCACTCGGCGGGCGACATGCCCGCCAGACATTCGTAGGCTTTGCTGCCGATGCCCTGCGGAGGCGGGTCCGGACAAACGAAGTATTCGAGCCCGGCGAGCCGCCGCGCCTCGGGGAATGTCTTCGCGTCGAAGTACAGGACGGGGTCGCCGTCTTTGGTCGCGGCCACACCGAGCGACAAGCGGGAGTCGATCGAGAGCGCTTGGAGCAGCGGCTGCAGCTCTTTCGCGAAAAATCGGTGGCCGTTCTCCTCCTGCAGCTTCCGGCGGATCTCCTTGCGGCGCGCTCCCACGAGCTCGCCCCAGAGGCGCTGCCCTGCAGGGGTCCGAAGCCTGCGGTAGAGCCGGTCGAGCAAGGGGGCCGCTTCGGTGAGGGCAAGCTTGTGGAAACGGACCGCGACGGCCTCGTGCGCGTGCTCGTCGTCGAAGAGCGCGGCCAGCATCTGCAGCTCCGCTTCCCGACCGGTTGTGTCTTCGGCGGCGTGCACGGCGGCACATGTGAGCAGGACCAGGATCGGGACGTAACGTCGCATGACGCATCCTCCTTTCGCGGGCAGGCGCGGCAGGCTGCATGCGCAAAGCGCGTACCGGCAAACGCGCGGCGCGGCGCGCGGGAGGTGCGCAGGGCCTGTCGGGCCCGGCGACAGCGCTGGTCAGACTCTGAGCAGGGGGCTACCCCGCCCCCTTCTTCTTCAGGTTCTTCGAGGTCGTCTCGAACCAGACGGTGAAGACGTTGACCAGCTTGTGGATGCCGTCCGATCCACCCGCAAGAAGTCCGGCGGTCAGGAAGACGTCCACGGCATGGAAGAGCGACCGTTGAAAGCGTGGGACGTCCTTCCACTGGTCGAGGTCGACCAGCGGGTAGAGTCCCCGCACGCCGAGCGCGCTGACCGCAACGCCGAGGACCATCGTGGCGATGAACACGGATCGCTGCGTCTGTTTCTTGTCGCCTTCTGCAAAGCTGGCGACGAAGACTTCAGCCGCCCTCTCCATGAACGTGGCAACGAGGAAGAGCGTTCCAAAGATGCGGCCGATGTCCGCGGGCCCGAAATCGCGGAACGGTATGAATTTCGGGTCGAAATGGATGACCGCGACCAGGATGCCCGCGATCACGCCCCACAAGAGGAAGTATCGACTCCCCTTCCCGAGTTTCATGCCTGTGCCCTACCGGATCGGCCCTGGGCCGTCCAGGCAAAACGGTGGAGTGATGGGTTGAATGGAAACGGCCGACGCGCGAAGATCGTGCGCCCGATGCGCATCCTGTTTGCCACGAATTACACCTACCCGCCGGATCGCGTCGGCGGGTCGCAGTCGAGCACGCACGATCTGTGCACGCTGCTCTCGGAGCAGGGTCACGAGGTGGCCGTGCTGGCCACCGCCGCCCCCGGGCACAACGGCGTGTCTCGCTTCCGCTTCGCAATGGACACGACTATGGGCTATCCCGTGTACCGCGTGGGGGAGCCGGCGCGCTGCGCCGCCGAGCTGCAGCGCGCGTTCCATCCGGCGGTAGTGGTGATCCAGCCGGGCTTCCCCATGCTCCTGGCCGCGGCCTTCCTGGATACCGGTGTGTGCACTGTCGTTTATCTGCGCGACACGCGCTTCGAAGAGCTCGGAGGCGAAGTGCGCACACATCCGCGCCTCGGCTATCTGGCATGCTCGCGTTTCATCGCAGACACCTACCGCGAGCGCTTCGGCATCGAGGCCGCGGTGCTGCAGCCGCTCGTACGGCCGGAACGCTACCGGGTCGAGCGCACGGGGAACAAGGTCTTGTTCGTGAACCCGCACCCGTTCAAGGGAGTGGAGACCGCTCTGCATCTCGCCGAACGACGCCCGGACATCCCGTTCCTGTTCATCGAGTGTTGGGACATGCCCGACGCCGTGCGGGAAGCGTCCCGGGAGCGCGCCGCGCGGGCGGGCAACGTCGAGTGGCGCGCATCGGTTCTCGACATGCGCCGGATCTACCAGGAGGCGCGCATGTTGATCGTGCCCAGCCTTTCGTCGCCCGAATGGGAAGAGGCGTGGGCGCGGAGCGTGACCGAGGCGCAGGTCAGCGGCATCCCGGTGCTGGCGACGCGCGGCGGAGGGTTGCCCGAGTCGGTCGGCCCGGGCGGCATCCTCGTCGAGCCCGGTGCGAACGGTGCCTGGGAAGACGCGCTGGCGCGCGTGTGGGACGACCCGGGCGAGCATGCGGTGCTTTCGCAGGCGGCTCTGAGACACGCGGCCCGCGCGGAGATCCAACCGGAAGCGCTCGCGGCGCGCTTCCTCGACTTCGTGGCGCAATACGCATCGGCCGGGGAGGAGACGTGAACGAGTGAGCGACCTGAAGGATTGGATCGCTAGTAGCGAGGCGGCCGACTGGATCGGCGTGGTGCTGTGGTTCCTCGTTTTTCCCGTCTACCACGCGACCTATCCCTTTCTCGTCCGGGCGCTGCCCGGCAGGACGACAAAGGGGCGCGTCGACATCTACCGCCGCTCCTGGATCGAGCGCATGCTCGAGCGCGGCGACGTGCTGGTCGGGGTCCATCAGACGCGCAACCTGACGATGGTCAACTCGCTGTTGGCCTCGTCGGCGTTGATCCTCATGGGGTTCACCGCCAACGCCGTGCTTCAGGCCCCAGGGGAAGGGAACACTGCGGCTGCGAAATTGCTCACGGAGCCCGGGAACATGCACAAGCTGTGGCTGCTGATCGTCGTCTTCGGAGTTGCCTTCACCTATTTCATGGCCGCGTTGCGGCACCTCGGTTTCTTCAACATCATGATCGGCGCCGACCCGAAGGTCGTGGAGGAGCACGAAGGCTCGAGCACCGACTTCTACGTCGGGCTGATCAGCCGCGCCTCGAGCCGCTACACGAACGGAGTGCGCTGCTTCTACTCCGCCTTTCCCATCTTCATGTGGGTCTTCAATGCGTGGCTGTTCATCGGCATGACCACGTTCTTCGCGATCAAGTTCATCGGCTTCCAGGACTTCGCGCACGCCTGGGTCAAGCCCAGCGCTTAGGGTCGGCGCTACCGCCGCGCCTGGCCGATGGCGATTACCGGGCAGCGCGCGCCCGCCACCACGTCCAGCGCGAACGAGCCGAACAGCCGGCGCCGCCCCGCCCCCGTCCCGAGGCCCAGCACGACGAGGTCGGCCTCTTCCGAGTAGCGCACGATGGAGGCCACCGCGTTGTCCGACCACTCGACGGTGCAGGCCGACGGGGGCAAGCCGAGATCGTCCGCCGCGATCTCGAGCTGTTGCTGCGCCCGCTCGCGATCCTGCCCGTGCCGAGCACGCGCAAGGGCGTCGCCGAACACTCCCCCCGTTGCAGCAGCATGCCCAGCACACGCGCGCGCAGCGGGTCGATTCCATGTGGTCGTGCCGGCTCTCGTATACTGCCGGTCTCTTGACCGGCGCCGCACCGTCCGCAAACGCCGCGGAGCACAAACACCCGCTCTGGAAGAAGCTGCTGCTCGCGGCCTCGACGGTCTTTCTCTTGCTGCTCGTGCTCGAGGGCGCGCTGCGCATCGCCGGAGCCAAGCCCAAGACGGCGACGGTCTTGAGCCACTTCTTTCAGCACCACGCTTCGTACGGCTGGCACGGAATTGCCGGAGCCTCCTTTCAATTCGCCACGGTCGATTTCGACGTTCGCATCTCCCACGACGACGACGGGCTGCGGCGCTGCGGGCTACAGTCGCGCATCGACGAGGACGCCGCCTTCCCGGGGACCATGGTTTGGGTGCTCGGCGATTCGACCACATGGGGTTGGGGCATCGCCGACGAGGAGACCTACGTCGACCGCCTGAACCAGCTCGGCCCGGACGATCTGGAGTTCCGCAATCTCGGCATGACCGGCTTCGCGACCCCCCAGGAGCACTTGCTGCTGACGGACTACTTCGAGCGCGGGCGGCGTCCCGATCTGGTGCTGATCCTCTATTCGGGCAACGACCTGAATGAGAACCTGAGCAAGGGCGGCATCCGCCCCCGCTTCGAGGTCGTGGACGGCAAGGTCGAGCTCCGCAACCACCCGGTTCCCCGCAGTGCGAAGTGGAACGTCAGCGCGCGGCTCAAGAAGAGCTCGCTGGTCTACAACTACCTCCACTTCTACCTCACCACCCTCAAGTTGAAGTTGAGGACGAGGGCCCGGGAGGCGAAGTACGAGCAGGCCAGGGAGCGCAGCCGGTTGGGCCGCGTGCCGCCGACCGAAGAGCAACTCGTCGCGTTGCGGGAGGGCTACGGGATGATCCAGCGGCTCTGCCAGGACCATGGTGTGCGCTTCGCCGTAATCGCGAAGATCCGGAACGAGGCCCGGGACGTTGCCTTGGTCTGCCCCGAGCTCGGGGTGCCGGTGCTGGACCTGAGCGACGCATGGACGCGTCATCTAGAGGACGAGCATGCTCCGTCCCTGAGATTCCGCTCGGATCCACATGCGAACGCAACCGGCCACCGCCTGATCGCCGAGAGCCTCTATCCGAAGGTCAGCGCTCTCTTGGCCGAACACGGCCCGCCCGCCAGGTCGGGCTAGGATCCCGCGCGATGGGAAAGCGTGCGCTGGCCGCCACGGTGTTGCTCGTGGGCGTCGTCGCGGCGCAGGACGGCGCAGCCTGGAAGCTCCCCGCCGCGGGACCCGAAGTCCTGCTGAAGCTCAAGCTGTCGAAGCGCACGTACATCCTCGGCCCGGAAAGCCGCGCCCCGAAGGAGGCCGATGGTCCCGAGCGCATCCAGCCGAAGCGGGAGAGCTACGACCAGGGCTTGCTGAAGGTGGCCCGCTACCAGATCGAGCACGGAGAGCTCGACAAGGCCGAAAAGCTGATTGCGGAGGTGGTGGAACGCAACACAGCCGATGCCGGTGCGCTCACGCTGAAGGCGCTGCTCTTGCACAAACAGGGCAAACCGAAGCAAGCCCTTGCCGCCTTGCGCGAGAGCCTGATCCAGAACCGCCGTAATCCCGATGCGTGGCGCCTGCTGCGGCAGGTCGCCAAGGACCTCGGCCGCAAGGTCGTGCGCCCCCGTTTCCGCATCCGGGCCTGGGTCAAGCAGGTACGCAAGGGAATCGAAGTCGCCTTCGCTCCCGACACGGAGAAGAACTTCCCCTGGATCTACTACGCCTCGGCGCGTGCCGTCTACCGCTACGAGGGGGAGTTTCAGGCGGCCTTCCCTGAAGCCAAGGAGTACCGCTTCACCTTCCGCGAGCAGTTGTTCGCGATCGGCGCGCTCGTTCGCGGAACGGAGTCCGAGCAGAAGGAGAACAAAGTGGCCTCCGACCTCAAGCGCCTGCTGCGCGAGAGCCGCAAGAAGGACGTCGTCGCCTACGTCTTCTGGGCCACCTACCCCGAGCCCCTGCCAGCCACGCCCGAGGCGTGCTTCGGGGCCCTACGGCCGAAGCTGGAGCGCTACTTCGACGAGCACATCGTCGTGAACCGCTAGCGCCTGGCCGGCGCTGTACGTTCTGGGGCGGCGTCTTCGCCGGGCTTGCGCGGCCCGGCTACAATTTCGACGCCGATGGACTCAGGTGCCGCGCGGATCCACCGATACGAAGGGCGAGGAACTCTCGTGCGCCGGCTGCGCTTGATCACCCTGCTCTCCCTTCTGCTCCTGCTCGGGATGCCCGTGCGCGCGCAGGACGACGAGCAGGACGACGCCCGGGAGACGAACGACGAGGCGCTGGCCGCCTACGACAAAGCGTTGAAGGCGCAGCGCAAGCGCAGATGGAAGTCGGCCAAGCGGGCCTTCCGCAGGTTCATCAAGCGCTATCCTGAGTCCCCGCTGGTCGAGGACGCTCGGGAGCGTTCCGGCGACAACGCCTACCTGGGCTGCGAGATCCTGTGGAAGAGCGGGCCCGCCTCGCGCCGCATCGACGTCGCGGTCATGGGCGACGGCTTCACGATCGATGCCTCCGACCAGAACAGGTTGGGGAAGTGGGCGGAGCTGTGCATCGACGTTCTGTGGCACGAGAAGGGTTTCGGGCACTACAAGAACTATTTCAACGTCTACTTCGTGCGCCTCGCGTCCCTGGAGGAGGGTGTCGACCCGAACCTGAGCCCGGAGGAGATCGAGAAGAAGCGCAAGAAGAACAAGCAGCGCCGGCGCGCCCTGAACTACAAGATCGACTACAGCACCGCGCTCGACGCCAAGGCCGCCGGGCCGCAAGGCCAGGTCATGATGAACCGCGGGCTGGTCTACAAGTGGCTGGAGATCGCCCACAAGAAGGTGCCGGGCGCGGGCGACGACCGTCTGGTGATCGCCTTTGCTCAGTTCGGCAAGCTGGGCATGGGCGGCGGCGGCATCGCTCACGTCGGTCGGCCGGACAAATCGATCACGACCCACGAGTTCGGGCACGCGTTTGTGGGCCTGCTCGACGAGTACCAGGGCAACCCGACTCCGCCGCCCCCCGGCGGCCGGCGCTGGGTGCGCGCGGCCAACGCGTCCGTCACCGACGACCCCCAAAAAGTGCCGTGGGCCCACTTCCTGAAGCAAAGGGTCAAGCGGGTCGGCGTCTACGAAGGCGGTGCGACCTACAACAAGGGCGTGTGGCGCCCCGCGCGCACGTGCGCCATGAACGCGGCGGGCGCGACAGCCTTCTGCCCCGTCTGCCGGGAAGCGGCGATCCTGGTCATCTACGAGTACGTGCGGCCCATCGACACATACGCGCCCGGCACCGAGACGGAGATCAAGGCGCTGCAGGGCGACGACTCCAAGATCACGGTCACGCCGATGCAACCCAAGAAGCCGCTCAAAGTGCGCTGGTACGTCGCTGTGCGCGAGCCCGAGGACCCGGGCGTGGACGACCTCACCATCGAAGAGGACCCCGAGCAGTGGCCGCCCATGTACGCGGGCCGCGGCGGCCGCGGGTTCGGCGGCAAGCGCGCGAACGCGGACCGCAGCGAGTACGACGAGCCGCCTCCCGGTGAGCTGAACAAGCTCGCCAAGAGGCTGAAGGGCAAGCCGCGGCGTTACGCGTTCCCGCTCGGCAAGTTGCCGCCGGGGCTGTACACGATCACGGTCGAGGTCAAGGACGAGACCAAGTTCGTGATCAAGGATCCGAAGCACCTGCTAGAGGATCGCCAGACCTGGCAGGTGCGCGTCGATCCCAAGCCCAAGCGGTAACAGTTACTCTTCCGAGTCGTCGTGTCTTGCTGCCGGCGGCCACGTTGCGCCGTTTGTCCCGCGGCATGCGTGCCGCAGCGTGGAGCGTAACGGTTACTTCGTGCGCCAGAGACGACGCGCCAGCGCGGTTTGACCGGCGTGCCACGTGTCGTGGCGGATGACCATCGCCAGGAACTCGTCCATCCGCATGCCGTTTCCCACGACCTTCTGCAGGTCTGCATCCTCGAGATCCGCGATGGCCGCGCGCTGATCGTTGTGCGCTGCGTCGAGCTCCGCGCGGTCCTCCTCGAGCGACGCGGACGGCGTCCGCTCGGGAACCGGCGGGCGGTCCACGCTGTCCGGTGAGCGGATGAGCAGCGCGTAGTGCCGCTTGCAATGCGCGATGTGCGCGACCTGCCAGCGGATCGTGCCGGGCGGCGGCCAACCCTCCTCGCGCTCTTCAGCGGCGTAACAGGGCGGCTGCCAGGCGGCTTCTTCTTCGCTCACGCCGTCGAGCACCGCGCGCAGCGACTCCCACTTGTGCTCCCAAGCATCGTCGAGTTGCCTCAGGTACGTTTCCACGCCCGTCACGGGGTGTCCTCCCGGCGCGCGTCAACAGCGGCACCGGCCGGCCGGGACCGCTGCGGCTCTGAAATGTGCGACGTTACGTGCCGACGGCCTTTAGAAACTCGGCGACCGCCGCCGACTTCGCGTCGTGATCGGCGGCCGTCTTGATCTTCTGAAGGTGTCCGGGGGCGTCGACCTTGTCGGTGCACCCGTCGCAAAGCCTCACCGTCGTCGGGGCGGTTCCCTGAAAGACGGAGTGGTCGAACGTCGCATGCTGTCCGCACATCATGCAGCGCATCGCTTCCTCCCTTCGTGGGCCAGATCATACCGGGACCACTTCACCCAGGGAAGGGCTACTGCTTCATCGTTACAACCCGCTGCGGGAACGGGATTTCGACGCCTGCCTCGTTGAAGCGCTTGTAGATGGCGGTGTTCAGGGCGTCGACGGCGCGCCCGTGGACCACGGGCTCGGCGACATAGGCGCGCAGCTGGAAGAGGAGCGCCGAGTCCCCGAACTCGCGGAAACGCACGCTGGGCGGCGGATCCTGGTCGATCAACTCCTCCTTGAGCGCGACGTCCAGCAGGATCGCGCGCACCTGGTCGATGTCGCTTCCGTAAGCCACCCCGACGTTCACGCGCACGCGCATCTTCATATACGGGCCGCCCGTCTCGTTCATGATCTTGGCGTTGGCCATGATCGCGTTGGGCAGCGTGATCTCGATGTCGTCGCGCGTGATCAACCGCGTCGAGCGGATGCCGATGTCGGTCACCCGCCCGCGCTCGCCGCTGTCCAGCACGATGAAGTCGCCGATCTTGTAAGGCGCGTCCGCCATGATGAAGATACCGGCGAACAGGTTGGCGAGGGTGTCCTTGGCCGCGAAGCCGACGGCGATGCCCACGATGCCGGCGGACGCCATGAAGGGCGTGAGGTCCTTGTCCCAGACGGCCAGGATGGACCAGATCCCGCCCGCGACGATGAGCAGCTTGGAGGTGATGTCGTAGAGCGGCAGCGAGCGGGTCTGGATCCACTGGAACTGGTCCGCGCGGCGTGCCATCGCGTCCAGCAGCACGTCCGCGATGCGCAAGAGGCCCCGGATCCAGAACAGGATCGCGATCGTGACCGCGGTCCTGTCGAGCGTCGCGAGTGAATCCTCGCTGAACCCCCACTCGAATTGGACGGCTGCGCGGTCCAGTGTGGCCCCCAGGCCCAGCAGCACGATCGTGACGAACAGCGGCAGGCCGAACGCGCGAACGATGTGGTCGTCGATCTGCGTGCTCGTCTTGCGCGTCAGGCCGAGCAGGAGACGCGTCAGGATCCAGCGGATCAGCCAGGCGCCTACGACCGTGGCGACCAGAACGTGCCACCACTCGAGCTTGCCCCAATACTCCTGGATCTCTTCCAAACTAGGCACCCGCCCATGATGCGATCCGGGTGGGACGCTCCCCATCCCATCGCCCGCCAGGGCTCAGGCTTGAGGGCAGCGCTACTCGATGACCTTGAGCTGCAGCGTCTCCCGCTTGCCGTTGCGGATGCGCTCGACCGGGACCCTGGTGCCCACCTTCTGCGTCAGGCGGAACCAGGCGTGGTAGTGGTTCATGTCCCGGAAGTCGTGTTTGCCCGCGACGGAGAAAATCACGTCGCCCTTGCGGATGCCCGCCTGCCGGGCATTATGGCCGGTTTGCCTGTTCGGGCCCCAGGTGACCAGGTAGTTGACGCGGAAAGCGAAGTGATCCTCGGGCAGGCCGAGCGCCTTCTTCTCGGCCGCGTCCAGGGGCTTGCCGCCGAAGCCGGGCTTGGGGCTCAGCGACCACTTCGAGCCGCGCCACGAATAGACCAGCGGCGTGGGCTCCTTCCATCCCTTGGGCAGCCGCAGCGTCTTCGTCCAGGCCTCACGATCGCTCTTGAAGCCGAGCGCCAGCCGCGTGCTGCCGCCCGAGGTCTCGTGCAGGACGCGCTGCACGTCGCCGAAAGTGCGCACGCTGCGCCCGCCGATCCCGGTGATGTGGTGGCCCGCCTCGACACCCGCCTTGTCCGCCACGGAGCCGCGTGCGACCTGCTTGACGAGCGTCTGGTCGTCGCGGTCCAGCGTCAGGCCGAGCTGCACCGGGTCGGGCCACAGCCAGGCCTGCTCGCGGGTCCAGCGCCGCCGCTCCTGCAGGTCCTCGATCCGCCCCTCGTAGACCATGTGGCAGTGATAGCAATCCCGCGCCTTGCCGTTCTTGATCTCGCGCGCCCAGCGCGGGATCTGCTCGATCGTGCGCTTCTTCTTGCGCCTTGGCGGCCGCGGGTTCTTCACGTACTCGTCGTGGTCCTGAAGCGTCTCGTTCAGCACGCGCACGAAGCCCGGCAGCGAGAGGTGCGACAGGGCGCTGCTGGAATCGCGCCCCGCGTAGGTGCGATACACCGTCCCGTCCGCGTTCATGAGCAGCGCCGCGAACGTGAGGTCGTAGTCGAAACGGTAGACGTTGAGGTCGACCCCCGCCATGTTCGTGACGCGGACGGGGATGTAGTTCTTGGTGGCCTCGATCAGCTCAGCGGTGGGACGGACAACCTGCCCGTCGAAGGATGCGCAGTCCTTTCAGGGCTCTCATCTGAAGACGGCCAGCAAGGGCCTGCCCGTCTTTCGTGCTTCGGCCCGCGCCGCGTCGAGGTCGGTGCGCCACAGGATGCCGACCGGGCCCACCTCGGCCGTCGCCTGTGCGCCCTGTCCTGCCACCCACGCGGCGGCCCCGAGCACCGCCAATCCCGCCGCCAACCGCAGTCCCTTCATCGCGTCCTCCAACGTTCTTTAAGGGTAGCCTGAACGTAGGTCGTTCCGGACCCCCGGGGGGTCCGTAGAGCCGGCAAGTCGCTACAATTCGCACCCGCCGCGGGAGGCGGCGCGGGCGGAGAACCGATGCTGAATCTTACGGGCAGCAGCCTCGGCATCTACGAGGTCGGCGCGGAGATCGGACGGGGCGGTATGGGCACCGTCTATTGCGCCCGTACGACCGCAGCGGGCCCCGCGGGCAAGCCCGGCAGCATCGTCGCCGTGAAGGTCTTCCACCCCGAGCTGGTCGAGGACGAGCGCATCGTCCAGCGCTTCCAGCGCGAGGCGGAGATCGGGATGAAGATCGACCACCCCCACGTGGTCAGCACATACGAGATCTGCACCGCGGAGGTGGACGGCAAGCCCTACTGCTTCATGGTCATGGAGCTGATCGAGGGCCAGTCCCTGCGCGAGGTTCTGGTCGAGCTGGGGACGCTGCCCGAGCACCTCATCTACCAGATCGCCGACCAGGTGCTGGACGCGCTCGGTGCCGTGCACGACGTAGGCATGATCCATCGCGACGTGAAGCCCGAGAACATCGTGCTCACGCTGGAGCACAAGGTGCTGCTGATGGACCTCGGCGTGGCGCGCCTCCAGCAGGAGGGGCGCGACCTGACGCGGGCGGGGGAGTTCGTCGGTTCCATTCACTACGCCGCGCCCGAGCAGTTCACGGACCAGGACAATGTCGGCCCGCTGATCGATCTGTACAGCTTCGGCGTTGTCCTGTACGAGCTGGCCACCGGCAAGAACCCCTTCGGCGCGGCCGAGCTGACCACTCTGCTCACACAGAAGGTGCAGGGGCTCGTGCGCCGGCCGCGTCTGGCCTCGCGCGATATCGACCCCTTCCTGGACGAGGTCATCCTGACCTGCCTCAAGTCCGATCCGGCTGAGCGCTTCAGCTCCTGCGGAGAGCTGCGCGCCGTCATGGCTCAGGGCGAGGACGGAACGTGGTGGCAGGAGCGTACGCAGGGCGAAGCCTTCCCCGCGGCCACGCGTGCGCTCAAGTGCTTGCGGGCGCAGCGCGAAACGCCGCTGGTCGGGCGCGGTTCGGCGCTGGACCACCTGCACAGCACGATCGAACGCGCGCAGACCGGCGCCGGCCGGGTCGTGCTGCTGGCCGGCGCAGCCGGCACGGGCAAGTCGCGCCTCGTGCACGAGTTCCTCGAAGAGTTGATCGCGCCCGACGGGCCCATCCTGCTCGCGGGCCGTTGCCCCGAGGGGGGCGGCCGCGCCTACCAAGCGCTCATCGAAGCGGCGCACGGGTTCTTCGGGGAGCGCGCGGACCTCGAGCAGCGCCTGGAACAGCTGCTGCCGGAGATGGTGGGGGACGTGCCGAAGGTGGCGCAGTTCCTGCGCGGCGAAAGCGATGAGCTTCTCAGGGACACGCTGCTGAGCGCGTATGGCAGCCTGCTGCGCAACTTGAGCGCCGGGCGCCCGGTCGTGCTGGTGATCGAGGACCTGCACCGCGCTGGGCCGGAGACGATCGAGCTGTTCGGCTATCTGGCGCGCATCGCGCCCGAGATGGCGCTCCTGATGGTCGGCACCTACCGGCCCGAGGCCGTCGAAGGCGGCTCCGAGTTGCACTCCATGATCACCGTGACTGCGGCCCGCCCCGAGGCCGACCAGGTCTCCATCGAGCCGCTCTCGCGCGAGTCGGCGGACGAGGTCATCCGCTGCATCGTGAAGCAGGAGCGCACCGTCCGCTCGCTGGGCCGCCCGCTGTACGAACGCAGCGACGGAAACCCGCACGTCTTGCTCGAGATGCTGGCGCACCTGCGCTCGACTGGCGTGCTGCAAGAGACGGAGGACGGGCTGGCCGTCTCCGGCAACATCGAGGACGCTGACCTGCCCTCCGGCCTGCGCGACCTGATCGCCCGCAAGCTCCAGGAGCTCGAGCCCGACGAGCGCGAGATGCTGGACGCGGCGGCCGTGCAGGGTGCGGAGTTCGAGGCCTCGTTGCTGGCAGCCGCAACGGGGCAGAAACGCATCCGCCTGCTCAAGCGCCTGGCCGTGCTGGAACGCAAGCACCGGCTGGTGCTCAGCTCCGGCAAGAACGCCTTCCGCTTCGCGAGCCAGATCCTGCATCACGTCGTGTACGCGCAGATCCGCGGCCAGAGGCGCACGGATTACCACGCGAAGTTCGCGGAAGCGCTCCTGGAAGCCCAGGAGGGCAAGGACGCCTGGTCCGGCGAGAGCGCGTACAGCTACGTGCACCACTTGCTGCGCGCGGGGCGTATGGCCGAGGCGAAGGAGCACCTGTCCGCGGCGGTGGAGCACTGCGCCACGAACCACCACCCGGCCCACGCGGCCGCCTTCCTCGGACAGCTGCTGGCTGCGCTGGGCGAAAACAACTCGGAAGCGCGCTTCGACGTTTGCATCAAGCTCGCGGAGGTGCACGCCATGCTCGGCCGGCGTGAGGAGCGCATGGGTGCGCTGAACCGGGCCGGCGTCGAGGCGGCCAGGCTAGGCTTGCCCGGGCCGCGCGGCCGCGTGCATGCGGGCCTGGCCGAGGCTTACCTGCGCGCGGGCAGCTACGACAAGGCGGGGGCCGAAGCGCGCGAGGGGCTTGCGCTCGCCACCGAGGCGGGCGATCGCGGCGGCGAAGCGGACTGCCTGCACACGTTGGGCTCGATCGCCTACCGGCGCGGCGATTTCTCCGCATGCGCGGCCTTCTGCAAGGACGCGCTCGTCATCCGCCGCGCGACCGGCGACGCCCGCGGCGAAGGCGCCGCCATGCAGGCGCTCGGGGCGGTCATGCCCGAGATCGGCCAGGTGGACGAGGCGCTCGATACGAAGAGGGCGGCGCTCGAGATCTACCGCGAGCTCGGCTACCGACGTGGCGAGGGGGCCGCGCTCAACAACCTGGGCAACTCGTACATGGAGGCGCAGCAGGTTCAGGAGGCCGTCGTCTGTTACGAGCAGGCCATTCAGCTGGCGCGCGACGTGGGCGACCTGCCGGCCGAGGCGAACGCCCGCTACAACAGGGGGCGCGCGTTGGCCGTGCTGGCGCGCATCGAGGACGCGCGCGACAGCCTCGAACGGGCCCTCGATCTGTTCCGCGAGATCGGCGATCCCAGCGGCGAGGCCGAAGTGCTCGATGAGCTCGGCTCGGCCGTCGCCACCGTCGGCGAGCGCGAGGAGGCGCTGACCTTCCTCGAGTCCGCACGCAACTCGGCGTGCCGCACCGGCCAGAACGCGCTCTTGGGGCGCGTGCTGCGCCATCTCGCGAACGTGCACCACGAGAACGGCTCGCTCGACAAGGCGTGGCGCTTCTACGTGGAGGCATTGGGTCTCGCCACGGCCCGCAGCCGGATCTTGACGCTGGCGGACATGGGCAACGCCGCCCTCAAGGAGGGCGCGTACGACCGTTCCGTGAAGCTATTGCAGGAAGCGGTGGAGTCGGGCAAGGGAGGGAGCCGCATGCTGCTCTCCTTGTGCCGGCTGGCGCGGGCGCACAAGGAGGCGGGGCGCGACGACAAGGCCGAGGAGTACGGCAAGCAGGCCGAGAGGCTGCTCGAGGAGCAGGCGCAGATCGCCCCCCAGTACGGGCCGGAGATCTACTACAGCCTTGGCACGGTCTTCGAGGTGGGGGAGCGCGGCCGGCGCTACCTGGCTACCGCAAACGAGCTGCTGGGCGCGCGCACGCGCTCCATCCGCAGCATCGTGCACCGCCAGCACTACCTCACGATGACCTGGCCCAACCGCGAGATCCTCGACGAGGCCAGGCGCATCTTCCAGCAGAGCTGAAGCGCGGAGGACGCCGGGCACGCGTTCGCGGCTGAAAATGAACCGCAAGGGACGCCAAGAATGCGAAGAATGAAATGAGAGGCGCGCCGATCGCGCCCGGTCCATCGGTGCGACTGGGCCGCGGCCAGGCCGCTACGAAGCGTGGAAAGCCCTCACCCCGCACCTTGTTCACTTTCATTTGCGTCCCTTTGCGGCCTTTGCGGTTCAACCTCGAACCTTGCAGCGTGAGAGGTCTCGTGCCAGTCAAGGCTGAGGCTGGGCCTTACACTGGCGCGTCCCTTACCTCGTGCAGCGGAGAATCCCATGCCCCGCATTGCCCTGATCCCCGTCGTCCTCATGCTCGTCGTTCCCGCCCTCGCGGAAGATCCCCCGATCCCGGCGGACACGGAGATCGTGACGCTGCGGTCGGGCCTCAAGTATTCCGTGCTGAAAGCGGGCGGCGACGGCTCGAAGCCGAAGCGCGGCGAGAAGGTGCAGGTGCACTACACAGGCTGGCTGACGAACGGCAAGGTCTTCGACTCCTCGCGCAAGTCGCACAAACCCGCCGAGTTCAACGTCGGCAGCCTGATTCCCGGATGGAACGAGGCGCTGACGATGATGACCCCCGGCGCGCGCTGGAAGCTCACCATCCCTCCCGAGCTGGGTTATGGGGACCGCGCGATCCCCGGCATCCCCGCCAACTCGACGCTGATCTTCGACGTGGAGCTGGTCCAGGTCTTCAGCCTGCCGGAGTTCCACAAGGCCAACCCGGCCAAGCAGAAGACCACGCAGTCCGGCATCAGGTACGAACTGCTCAAGACCGGGGCCGGCGAGGTTACGGAGGAAGGCGACGCGCTCGAGCTCAAGTTCGCGTTCTGGAACCCGCAAGGCCGCCTGGTGGAGTGCACGGAGCAGAAGGGCATGACGATCAAGGGAACGGCCGCGTCGATGGGCTATGCGTTCTTGAAAGAGATGGCGCCGCAGCTCCGGAAGGGAGACCGCATGCGCCTCGAGGTTCCCGCGAAGCTGTTCGGGAACCGGGTGCCCTACACCACGGTGTGGGAGCTGGAGCTGGTCAGCGTGCGCAAGCCCCTTCCGATCCCCGAGTTCACAAAGCTGGATGTTGACAAGACGGAGCAGAAGCCCAGCGGCCTGAAGGTCCAGAGAATCAAGGAGGGCGAAGGCACCTCCCCCGGGCCTTCCGACACCGTGACCGTCCACTACGCCGGTTGGTTTACGGACGGCAAGCTGTTCGACGCCTCCCACGGCCAGGGCGAACCGACTACGTTCGCGCTCCGCGGCGTGATTCGCGGCTGGCAGGAGGGCCTGCGGCTGATGAAGCCCGGTGCGGTCTATCTGTTCGAGATCCCTCCGGGCCTCGCCTATGGCGCCGGGGGGCGCGGCGGCATCCCCGGCAACTCGACGCTCATCTTCCGCATCGAGTTGCTGAAGGTCGGCGAGTAGCGAACGAGCACGAGAGCGAGCACGAACCCGACTACGGTTCAGGTGCGCGGTCGGGCGGCTTCCTCCCCGAGATGCGGATGCTCTGGACCTTGCCCGCCAGCTCCGCAAAGGCTCCCGCGACATCCGTCGGATCGATGCCGAAGCTGCGCAGGTCGCTCTCCACGAGGCCGCAGATCTGATCTGCGTCGTACACGATGCGCTCGCTCACCTCGATCTCGACCAGGCCCGCCGCGCGCAGCCCGGCGACATACTCTTCCTCGGAGACGGCGCCCGCCACGCACGCGGAGTAGGCCTGCGCGTGCTCGCGAACCCACGGGGGCAAGTCGTGCGCGACGATGTCCGAGACGCTGAAGCGCCCGCCCGGCGCCAGCACGCGCTCGATCTCCTTGAACACACGCTCCTTTTCGGGCGACAGGTTGATCACGCAGTTGCTGATCACCCAGTCCACGGAGCCGTCCTCGACGGGCAGCTCCTCGATCAAGCCCTTGCGCACCTCGATGTTGTCACGGCCGGCCTTGCGGATGTTGTCTCGCGCGACCTCGATCATCGCGTCGGTCATGTCGACGCCGATCACCTTGCCTTGCGCGCCGACCTTGTCCGCGGCGATCAGCAGGTCGAATCCGGCGCCCGATCCGAGATCAAGCACGGCCTGGCCCTTCTCGACGCCGGCGAAGGCCAGCGGATTGCCGCAGCCGAACGAGCTTGCGCCGGCTTCCTTGTGAGTGTCCAGCTCGGCCTCGTAGCCGGCCAGCTTCGCCACGGTACCGGCGGGCGTCGCCGGTCCGCAGCAGCTGCCCGAGCCTTGTTGGGCTTGCCGAATCGCGGCCGCGTAGGCGTCGGCGACCTGTTTGCGAGTCTCTTGCTCAGCTTGGCTCATCGTTTCTCCCCGCTTGAGCCGCAACAGCTCTTGCGGCACTCTTCCAGTCCGTCCGCGAAGGCTCGCAGGGCCGTGGCCAGCGCACCGCAATCCAAGCGGTAGCGCACCTCGCGCCCCTCCCGTTGGGCCTCCACCAGCCCGGCGTCGCGCAGCGCCGCCAGATGCCGCGAGACCCCCGAGAGGTGGACCCCGCAGCAGCCCGCCACCGCGGTCACCGTGAGGGGCTCCGCAGCCACCGCCAGCCGCGCGATCAGCGTCAGCCGGGTCGGGTCCGCCAGCGCCTGGAATACCTCCGGCCGCAGGTGGGGGCCCAGCGCCTCGGCGCAGGGCTCGGGCAGGTCCTGGATTTCCATGTCCGCGAGGACTCTAGCATACTTGTGCAACTATGCAAATATATGGCCTGTGTCCCACTGCCGGCCGGCATCGCGCACTTCCACGTTGCGTACGACGGGACTGGTTCCGGGTCGATCCACCTTCCCCCCGCGCGTCCGTGATCGGGGCTCGTGTGCCTCTTGGAACAAGAGCGTCCGCCCTCGAGTGGCGCTCGAGCGGCCAACGGAGAGACCCCGGCGGATGGTGCGGGATGCTGGATCACGGGTGGGTGGTCGCTGGTCTTGTAGCGGGGATAGTTGCAGAAGCGGCCGGAGTATACTCTCCGCGCTTTGTGCACCGCCGTGCGCAAGGAGTGGACGGTTGAAGCGGCTGAGTGGGTGGGGACGGTACCCGCAAATCGAGGCACACGAGCGTCGCTCGGAGGACCTCGCACGCATTTGTGAGGGTGTCGTGCTGACCCGCGGCCTCGGACGCAGCTACGGCGACGCTTCGCTGCCGCCCGCCGGCGGGCACACCGTCGCGGCCTCGCCTCTGGCCGACCGCATCCTGGAATACTCCCCGGCCAGCGGCGTGCTTCGTGCGGAAGCCGGGCTCAGCCTCGAAGCCTTGAACCGCAGCTTCTTGCCGCGCGGTTGCGTCGTCCCCGTGTCGCCCGGCACGCAACACGTGACGCTCGGCGGCATGGTGGCTGCGGACGTGCACGGCAAGAACCACCACGTCGACGGGTGCTTCGGGGAGCACGTGCGCAGGCTCGTGATGCTCATGCCCGACGGCCGCATCCTGGAGGTCTCCGAGAATCACGAACGGGAGTTGTTCCATGCGACGCTGGGCGGGATGGGGCTGACGGGCCACATCCTGGAGGTGGAATTCCGCATGAAGCCGGTGCCCTCTCCGTGGATCCGCACGGAGACCGAGCCCATCGCGGATCTCGAGGCGCTGGCGCCGCGCCTGTCCAAAGCGGGGGAGACCTGGCCCTACACCGTCGCCTGGGTCGACTGTCTCGGCCGGGGCGCGTCCTACGGACGTTCCGTCCTGATCAAGGGCCGCTGGGCCGATGGAGGCGACTTGCCCGGTCGGACGCCGCAGCCCACGATCCCGCGCCGGCGTCCGCGTCCGCTGCGGCTCCGGGCGTGGTTCGTGCGGCTCTTCAACGCGCTGCATCACTGGCGCCACAAGGCGCGGCGCAGCGCGCTCGAAAGCCCCTACGAGTTCTTCTACCCGCTCGACGGCGTGCGCAACTGGAACCGCTTCTACGGCAAGCGCGGCTTCACGCAGTACCAGTGCGTGTTGCCGGAGGAGACGGCGCTCCCGCGCTTCTTCGAGTTGTTGCGGCGCGAGCGCATCCGCCCCTTCCTGTGCGTCGTGAAGGACTGTGGCGCGCAGGGACGCGGCATGCTCTCCTTCCCGCGCCCCGGAGTCACCGTTGCGCTGGACCTGCCCATGCACGGCACGATTCAGAGGGAAGTCGACCTCATGAACGAGCGCGTGATCGAAGAGGGCGGGCGCATCTACCTGGCCAAGGACGCGCTCACGCGCGCGGAGCACTTTCGCGCCATGGAGCCCCGGCTCGACGCCTGGAGCCGCGTGCGCCTCAAGTGGGACCCGGAGCGCACGTTGCGCAGCGCGCAGTCGGTGCGGCTGCTCGGAGACCCGGCATGAACGCAGTTCTGTTGGGAGCGACGCGCGGCATGGGGCGGGCGCTCGCCCGCCTGATGGCCGCGCGCAAAGACCGGCTGTTCCTGCTCGGGCGGGACGCCGACGAGCTGCAGCGCAGCGCGCACGACCTCGAGGCACTCGGCGCCGCCGGCGAAGTCGGGTTCGCGCAGTGCGACCTCGAACGCGCGGACGGCTTCGCGGCGGCCTTGGATCGCGCGCAGGACGCCCTCGGACGGCTCGAGACCGTCGTAGTCACTGCGGCGCAGTTCGCGTCGCAGGAAGAGCTCGAGAACGACGCCGCGTTGCGCGACCGGCTCTTGACGGTCAACTTCACGAACACGATCCACTTCTGCGAGGAGGCGCGGCGACGGCTGCTGGAGGGCGGCGGCGGTACGCTGTGCGTCTTCAGCTCGGTGGCGGGCGACCGCGCGCGCAAGCCAGTGCTTCTGTACGGCGCCACGAAGGCCGGCCTGAGCCACTATCTCAACGGTCTGGATCACAAGTTCCGCCGCAGCGGCCTCAAGACGGTTCTGATCAAGCCGGGCTTCGTGCGCACCTCCATGACCGCGGGGCTGCCCGAGCCGCCCTTCACGGGAGAGCCGGGGCAGGTGGCGCGCATAGCTTTGCGTGCCCTCGATCGCGGAAAGCCAGTAACTTATGCGCCGAAGATCTGGCGTTGGGTCATGTTCTGCGTGCGCCTTCTGCCGCGCGCAGTCATGAGGAGGGCGAAGTTCTGAGCATCCCGCGAGCCTTGATCCGGCTGGCGCGACCGTCGCAGTGGCTGAAGTCCGCCTTCATCTTCATGCCCGTTCCGTTCGCCTACGCGGACGGGGCGCAGATCGACTGGGTCGGCTTCCTCACCGGGGCGCTGGGCTTTTCCCTGGTCAGCTCGTCGATCTACGTCATGAACGACCTGCTCGACGCCCCCCGCGACCGCCTGCATCCCACCAAGCGCGAGCGCCCGATCGCCTCCGGTCGCATCACGCGGGCGGTGGCCATCCCCTACGGCGTGCTGCTGCTCGCGGCCGGCACCGCTCTGGTGTGGAGCGTGCACAAGCCCGCAGCCGTCTTTCTGCTCGCGATCTACCTCGCCACGAGCGCCTTCTACTGCATCGACGGAAAGAACCTCCCGCTCGTGGACGTGTTCCTGCTCTCGGCGGGCTTCCTGCTGCGGGTGCTGTTCGGCACGGCCTTGATCCCTGCGCCCGCATCCAGCTGGCTGCTGTTGTGCGCCTCGACGCTGGCGCTCTTCCTGGCCTTCACGAAGCGGCGCTCGGACCTCGTGGCCGGCGTTGGCCAGGAGCACCGTCCCAGCCTCGCCGGCTACAACATGACCTTCCTCAACCAGGCCATGGGTTTCAGCGCCGGCATCGCGCTCTTCAGCTACGCGCTGTACAGCATGAGCCCCGGCGCCTTCATCCCCGGGCGCGAGTTCGCTTCACTCCCGTTCGCCGCCTTCGGCATCCTGGAGTTCCTGCGCCGTGCTTACGTGCACGGCGAGGGCGGTTCGGCCGCGGAGGTGATCTGGACCTCGCCGCCCATGCTGATCGCCGCCCTCGGTTGGGTCTTGGCAGTGCTGTGGAGCCTCGACGTCGCCTGAGGGCGCGCAGAACGAGAACGACCCTACCCCTACCCCTCATGCCTCCCCTGTTTTCGAGGGGTGAAGGGCAGGGGCAGAGGTAGGGGCAAGGGTAGAGGTAGAGGCGGGGTGCTAACGGACGGCGAGCTCGACCCAGTAGCAAGGATGGTCCGAGGCGCGCAGATCAATGCGCCCACCCGCGACGACCCGCAGGCCGCGCGTGAGGATCCAGTCCACGCGCCTGGCGGGGTCGTCCCCCTCCACGGTGGCGTGGATGGCGTCCAGCGCCTCCCCTCCGTCGATCAACTTTCGGAGCAGCTGTGCGTCCCCGCGCGTGTTGAGATCGCCCATGAAGATGGCTCGCTGGTGCCGCGTGAAGCTGTGGAGCGCCGGCCCCAGGGATCCGTCCGGCGTCCCCACGCGCAGGTGTGTGAGCAGCACCGGGATTTCGTGTTTGCCTACGCGTACGTTCGCACGGAGCAGGGTGCGCCTGCCGCGCAGGGGCTCCCGGCGCCAGGCGCCGACGGGAAAGCTGCTCAAGAAGCCGTTGCCGTAGTCGTCCCGATACCAGCGTCGTTCCGCAGGCACGAACAGGTAGCCCATTCCCAACAGCTCGCCGAGACGTTGCGCCTGGTCCGGCTCGCCGCCTGCGACCTCGTTGAGTGCGATGATGTCGAATCCCTGCAGCGTTTTCGCCGTCCGCTTCAGGTCCCGCACGCCGTCCATGCCCTTGCCCCTGCGGATGTTGAACGTCGCGACGCGGAACGTCGCGGGCTCGCCCGTGCGCCACGCCGCCGCCGCGTGGATCCCGTGACCCTCCGCGAAGCCGGCCGGTCGCCTGGTGGAAGCGTGCAGCACGGTGAGCCCGGGCAGCCCGATGGCGACCGCCCATAGAAAGACGAGCACACCGAGCCGGGGCTGGGTACGGTCGGCGTTCATCGTGCCGGGGATGGTACTGCCTCACGAGCGTTTCCCGTAAACCTGCCCCTGCCCGCTGCCCGCGTGGCCTACACGTGTACGTGTGCAGGCGCCGGGCATGGGCAGCGCACGCGTACGTGGTGGGGCGCTCCGGGGGGCCTACGGCTCCTAGGGGGGCGCGTAGCGGACGTAACGCAGCACCGTGTCGGCCGTGTCGGAGTCGCCGTTCAGGTCGGCGCCCTCCATCGTCTCCGCGGTGGGGAAGGCGAACACGTTGCCGCCCGCCCGCAAGGGAGCGCTCGAGCCCAGGCCGCCGGTTCCGGCGAAGAAGGGAGTGTTGGACACGGCTCCCGGCGGGTCGAAGCTCGGGTTCACCCCCAACAGGGTGATCGCGTTGTCGTTCACGCCGTTTCCGTTCAGGTCGCCGAACGTGGGCGACTGGCCCTCCACGAGCAACACTCCGATGCGGATCTCCGCGGGTCCGAAGCGGAAAAAGGAAAGCGAGGTCGGAACCGCGATGAGGTTGCGGGGCGCCGGCACGAAGTCGGCCAGGTCCAGGTAGTGCACGACCGCGTCGAGCGTGTCCCCGTCCATGTTGAGGTCGCGCGGACCGTGGTCGCTTTCGGAAACCGTGACCAGCAGGTCTGTACCCGAAAGCGAGAAGCCGGTGACGGCCAGCCCGAGACTGGTGAGCGTTCCGGGAACCGTCGAGGTGTCGATGCGGAAGGCGACACGGTCCGCCGTGTCCACGTCGCCGTTGAAGTCGCGCATCACGCCGGTCGGGCCGCCTTGCGCGGCCTCGTCCGCGGCGACGACTCCCATGAGCCCGTTGATCGCAGGCGGAATCGTCGAGACCGCCAGTCCGGGGTCGGGGCCAAGGGGCGGGATGTGCACGCGGGGCGGCGCCACCGTCGTGTCGATCCAGACGACCACGTCGTCCAGCGAGTCGAGGTCGCCGTTCAAGTTGCCCGTAAACGCCGCGCCGAGGTTGACGTTGTCTCTTTCCCGCAGGGCCAGCACGGCCCGCGTGGCGCTCGTGGCGATGCCCAGCTGCGGCGCGCCGGCGACGCCCGCGGCCGGGATCAGGCCGCCGGGAGTGATGGCGAAGGCCTCGAGGCGCGTCCTGAAGTCGAACACGGCCACGATCGCGTCGTTGTTGTCGCCGTCGCCGTTGAAATCGAAGCCCGCTTCGGTCGCTTCATCGACCATGTAGACCGCCGCGTTGTCCGTTAGTGCGTAGGGGTGCGCGGCGACGGAGCGCGGCCCGACCGGTCCGATCGGGATGGCGGCGCTCAGTCCGCCCTGCGTGAAGTCGAAGCCCAGCAACACCATGTCCGTTCCGTCGCCGTCCCCGTTGAAATCGGTGGTGATGGTGGCGTTGGACATGGCCGCTTCGCTGGCGAGCACCAGCACGCGTCCGGACCGCGCGACGAGTGAGGTCCCTGTGGCGTGTGCGAAGGGGATGCGCGCGGTCTGACCCGTGGCCAGGGCGTATTCGACGAAGATGTTGTCGGCCGTGTCACCGTCGGCCGTAGCGTCCGCGCCCACGGCCGACTCGGCTTCAAGGAAGACGAAACCGCCTGCCGTGCCCACCGCGGGCTGCGGCGCGGCCGTCGACATGATCGCCAGGTTGACCGGCGTGCCCTGCGCCGGATCGAGCAGGTGCCAGCTGGCGTCGATGAAGTCGCCGTCGCCGTTGAGGTCGGTGCCGCCGGGTCCGCCCTCGGGGACCAGGAAGGCGAAATGGGTACCGGAGCTGAGCATCGGACCGACGACGGCCAGGCGCAGGTTCGTGTTCGTGTCAGTCGTGGTATCGACCAGGTGCGCCACCGCATCGAGCATGTCGCCGTCGTTGTTCAGGTCCTGCTGGGACTCTCTTTCGGAGACGGTGACCAGAAGCGTGTTGCCGATGCTTACAAAAGTGTCGAAGCGCCCGGCGATGGCCAGGTTGGAGTTCACCAGCGTGGCGAAGGTCTTCCCGCCGCCGCCGCCGGAACCACCACCACCACTACCACCGCCCCCGCAGGCCGCGAGGGAGGTTGCACAAACTACAAGGACAGCCACCGTCCTCATCTGATCTCCGTCTCTCTCGGTGGTGGGACCCGTCGAGCGCGCCCTGACAAGTATAGGCCGCGAACCGTCACAAGCGGACCACACCAGGCCCCTTCCCACAGGGGCCTCCGGAAGCCTAGCAGGGCCCGTTGGCTTTGCAACCGGAGTGCGGGAAAGACCCTACAGCACGGGGTCTGTGCCGCCCCGCTACAATCCGCGCATGGGCCGCTTGGACGGGCGTACGGCGATCGTGACGGGAGCGAGCGGCGGCATCGGTCTGGCGACGGCGCGCCTGTTTCATGCAGAGGGAGCGCGGCTCGTGCTCAACGCCCGCCGCGCCGACCGGCTGCAGGCGGCCGCGCAGGAGACCGGCGCGGAGTCGGTGTGCGGCGACATCACCGATCCCGCCGTGCGTACCAATCTGGTGCAGGCCGCCGGCGGGCGCGTGGACATTCTGGTCAACAACGCCGGCTACGGCCAGCCGGGGCCCTGCGAGGCCGTTCCCATCGAAGCGGCGCGACGGCAGATGGAGGTCAACTTCTTTGCTGCCGCGGAGATGACGCGTGCGGTGTTGCCCGCGATGCGCGGTGCGCGCTCGGGCCGCATCCTGAACGTCTCGTCGATCGCCGGCCGCTTCGGCTACCCGCTGTTCGGCTGGTACTGCGCCTCCAAGCACGCGCTCGAAGGCTGGAGCGACGCCTTGCGTCTCGAGCTGGCGCCGTTCGGGATCAAGGTCGTCTTGATCGAGCCGGGGCCGGTACGCACGGATTTCTTCGAAGTCGCGCGCGCGCGCGGGGACGCGCTGCTGAGCGACAAGGAGTCGCCGTATCGGGACTTCTACGTCGCCGTGGACGACATCGAAGCGGACATGATGAAGCAGGCGGGCGAGCCCGAAGGCGTGGCGCGCGTGCTGCTGAAGGCGGCCTGCAAGCGGCGCCCGCGGGCGCGCTACGCGGTGACCGGCATGGCGAAGATGATGAGCGTCCTGCTGCGCGTGCTGCCGCGCAGTTGGCTGGACGCCGCGGTCAACCGCCAGTTCCAGGTTCCCAAGCGCGCGCCGCCGGAGGAGTGACGTGCCGCTCGTCGCGCTGGGTCTTCCGGAAGCGTTTCGCGCCTACGCGGGCGGGCGCAAACGGGTCGAGCTCGAGGCCCGCACGGCCGGCGAGGCGCTGGCCCGCTTGCTGGATCTGCATCCCGATCTGCGGAAGCGCACGCTGAACACGGACGGTGCGCTGCACCCCTACCTGATCTTCACCTGCAACCGGGAGCAACTCGACCCACGCGCGCTGGACGCCCGCACGCTGCGCGAGGGCGACCTGCTCGAGCTGATCGCCGCCGCCTCGGGGGGGTGAGGGGGGGGCTGCGCGCGGCCTACCGCTACCCCTGCCTCTGCACCTTGCCCTTCGCCAGCAAGGGGAACCGGTAGGGGGCAAAGGTAGGGGTAGCGGCAGAGGTAAGGGTAGGGGTGCCTAGCCCAACCCCTCCTCCACCAGCATCGCGTCGAAGGTCTCGTTCACCTTGGTGCTCAGCCGGGCGAAGAAGTCGCGGTCGTTGAAGTACGGCAGCTGGATGTTCGGCCGTTCGTCGTGGCTCTCGTCCGGCATGGTGTAGTCCGCCGCCGTGAAGCCGACGCGCTTCTCGAGAGCGTACCCGCGCAGGAACGTGCGCCGAACGATCTGCTTGAGATCGCCCTTGCCGATCTCGAGACCCGTGAGCGCCCGGATGCCGTCGGCAACGAGGTCGTCGCGCACGCCGCTGAACTTGCAGATGCCGACGATGTCATCGCGCAGAATCCCGATCCCGCGCTTGGTGATGGCCTTGACCCAGTAGTCGAAATCGGTCTCCTTCTCGAACACGAGCAGCAGGTACGTGCGCATGGACATGTGGCCGCCAGCCAGCGCCCAGGGGTAGCCCGGGTTCGTGTGCGGAAGATAGGCGGGGAACTCCACGCCCTTGCAGTGCATGGCGTAGCCCGGCTCCCCGGTCTGCTCCGAGAGACGCAAGCTCCCCTGGCCGAGCTCGGGCAGCCGTCCCTCGCCGATCTCGATCAGCGTGCGCTGGACGGCTTCGAAGTCGCCGAAGCGGAGGCCTCCCGCCAACTGGTCCTCGCCCTCGTGCCGCCGGTTGTATTCCATCGCGTAGCCGAGCGTGGCGCCGCAGGAGATGGAGTCCATGCCGAGCTCATCCACCAGGTCGACCAGCGTGCAGGCCTGGTCCGGATCGTAGATGCCGATGTTGGAGCTGAGCAGGTTCAACGGCTCGTAGTCGAGCTTCGCGCGGAACTTGCCGGCCTTGCCCTCGGCGTCTTTGTCGTAGACGTTCTTGTGGCAACTGATGCCGCAGCGGTAACAGGACGCGTCCTTGACGATGAAGGGGCCCGCTTCCACGTTGGCACGAATCAACGGCGCGGAGGCGTCTGTGCCGGTCGGCGCGAAGTTCTCCTCGGGCACGGCGCCGATGGGCTGCATCGCGGCGT
This sequence comes from Planctomycetota bacterium, assembly GCA_027297745.1. Lineage (GTDB taxonomy): Bacteria > Planctomycetota > PLA2 > PLA2 > PLA2 > JAPUHK01. The sequence continues at coordinate 26,550 of JAPUHK010000140.1, forward strand.
AGTTGTGCCAGGTGCCGCCGAGCCCCTCGCCCTTGCTCTTCTCACGGTAGTAGCGGCTGCCCTCGCCGCGCGCCACCTCGCCGTTGATGTCCTTCAGCACGGGCGGGGCGGGCGGGCGCTTGGGGTCCGTCGTGTCGGCCACGATGCCCAACAGGTTCTTGCTGCCCATCACTCCGCCCATGCCGCCGCGCCCGGCGAAGCGCATCTTGGCGTCGCCGCTGCGCAGCTGGTTCTCCGTGCTCAGACCGATCGCGGCGTAGCGCACGTTCGCGTAGTTCTCGCCGGCCGGACCGATGGCGGCGAAGTGTGCGTCCGGGTAGCTCTTGTACAACGTCTGGATCTTGTCGTTGATGTGCTTGCCCGCAAGAGCCGCCGCGTCCTCGAACGAGAAGCGCACCTCGCTCTGCAGATCCGCGGGATCGGCGCGGTGGATGTGCAGCACCACCGGTTGCGGGGAACGGCCGCTAAACAGCACCTCCTGTACGCCCAGGTGGCGCAGTTTGGTGCCGAACTTGCCGCTGCCCGCCGCCCACATGGCCGACGGCTTGCCGCCCAGCGAGCGCTTCAGCGGCGAGTAGGCGTGGAAGAACGTGCGCAATCCCGTCATGAAGTCGGTGCCGCTCAGGATGCCGAGGTTCATGATCAAGGTCGCCGCCGCGTCGTACGCGTCGTCCACCTCGCGCCCTTCGAGCAGCTTGAAGCCGCTGGCGATGCCGCCGAGCACGTCTTCGAGGTCCTGGCATCGGACGTCTTCGGTGCGCACTTCGTGGCTCGTGAGATCGACGTGGTGGCGCGTGTAGCGAAAGTCCGTAACCGGGCGGCTCGCGGGGGCATCCGTTACCATTGAGACCTCCTGAGAGGGCGCCATTCTATGGGATTGAGTGGCGCGGCCGACAGAGGGTGCACATAGTCCCGACGAGGGAGCCGCAATGAAAGCCTCCGACTTGTTCGTCCGTTGTCTCGAGAACGAGGGCGTGGAGTACATCTTCGGCGTGCCGGGCGAGGAGAACGCCGACCTGATGATCTCGTTGCTCGACTCGTCGATCCGCTTCGTGGTCTGCCGGCACGAGCAGGGCGCCGCGTTCATGGCCGACGTCTACGGGCGCTTGACCGGGCGCGTCGCGTGCTGCCTGGGTACGCTCGGCCCCGGCGCCACGAACCTGATCACGGGCGTGGCCAGCGCCAACATGGACCGCTCGCCGCTCGTGGTGATCACCGGCCAGGCGGCGACCACGCGGATGCACAAGGAGTCGCACCAGGCCATGGACCTCGTCGCGCTGTTCGCGCCCACGGTCAAGTGGGGCACCTCGATCCAGCACCCCGACTCGATTCCCGAGATCGTCGGCAAGGCCTTCCGGCTGGCGACGACGGACAAGTTCGGCGCCTGCCACATCGACCTGCCCGAGAACGTGGCCAGGATGCAGACCCTGGCGCGCCCGATCGCGCGGTCGGTGGTGGACCGCAGCGCGCCGAACCCCGCGCCGGTCGCGGCGGCCGCGGAGGTGATCCGCAAGGCGTCTTTCCCCGTGATCCTGGCCGGCAACGGGGTCCTGCGCAACCTCGCAAGCGAGTCACTGCGCGCCTTCGCGCGGCAGAACGGCATCCCGGTGACGAACACCTTCATGGGCAAGGGTTGCTTCCCGCCGTCGGACCCGCTGTACCTGTTCACGGTCGGGCTCGGCGGCCGCGACTTCACGGACGCGGCCATCGAGCGCGCGGACTGCGTCGTCGCCGTCGGCTTCGACATGGTCGAGTACCACCCGTCCTCGTGGAACCGCGGCGAAGACAAGGCCATCATCCACGTGGACATGAGCCCCGCGGAGGTGGACCGCAACTACCGCACGGAGTGCGAGATCGTGGGGGATATCGGCCTCAGCCTGGATGCGCTGACGCGGGCTACGGCGGGCATGCCGAAGGTCGACGCGGCGCGCTACGCGGAGTTCCGCGACGCACTCGCGCGGGACCTGAGCGCCTACGACGACGACCAGGGCTTCCCCATCAAGCCGCAGCGCATTCTGGCCGACGTGCGCCGCGTGCTCGACGACCGGGACATCGTGCTCTCGGACGTCGGCGCGCACAAGATGTGGATCGCGCGCTACCTGCACACCGAAGAGCCGAACACGGTGCTGATCACGAACGGCTTTTGCTCCATGGGCTTCGCTCTGCCCGGGGCGATCGGCGCCAAATACGCGTGCCCCGACCGTAAGGCGCTGGCGATCTGCGGCGACGGCGGCGTCATGATGAACATCCAGGAGCTGGAGACGGCGGTGCGCGAAAAACTGCCGATCGTGGTCCTGGTGTGGACCGATTCCCAGTACGGCCTGATCAAGTGGAAGCAGCAGACGCAGTTCGGGAAGTACTCGCACATCGACTTCACAAACCCGGACTGGATGAAGCTGGCCGAAGCCTTCGGCATGGCGGGCTTCCGCGTGACCGCAGTGGACGAGCTGGCGCCTGCGCTGCGGGAGGCCTTTGCCGCGGGAAAGCCGGCCCTGATCGAAGTGCCGGTCGACTACGCCGAGAACATGAAGCTGACGCGCGCGCTTCAGAACCTGCCCTTCGAGGAGCTGTGCAGCCGGTTGAAGGGCGCCGACCTGATCGGGGAGCTACCGGACTCCACGCTGCGCGTGCTGGCGTAGGACATGGAGGATTGCTCCTTCGCCGCGGGCGACACGATCTTCAACGAGGGGGATCCGGGCGACGCGCTGTACATCGTGCATTCCGGGCGTGTCGCGATCCGCCGCGCAGGCACCGAGATCGCTTCCCACGGTCCGGGCGGCGCCTTCGGCGAGATGGCGGCCCTGAGTGGCGAGCCACGCATTGCCAGCGCGGTGGCCGTGGAGGACGTGCAGGCCAGCCGTCTGAAGGGGGAGTCCTTCCGCGAGCTGGTGCGCGCGCAGCCCGAGATCGGTCTCGACGTCAGTCGCATCCTGGCCAAGCGGCTTGCTGAGAGCATGGGTCAGTAGTTGACGCCGGGACCTGCGGCCGGTGCAACCTGCGGGTAGGGTGTTGCCGGTGCGCCACCTCCTGCTGTTGATTCTGCTGCTCCCGCCCGCGCCCGCCTCCGCGCAGGTGCCCAACGTCGAGCAACTGCTCCGTGACCACGCGGCGGCGCTGGGCGACGCAGGCTCGGTGCGCTCGCTGGCAGCCGCGAGCTTCTTCCAGACCGGCGGCCGCAGGTTGGAGCTCGAGGAGGTCTGGCGCCTGCCCGGGGAGTGCCGCCGAGCCTACCGGAGTGTCTACGGGCTGCAGCAGGAGCTGTTCGGGCCCGCAGGCGCGTACACGCTGATCGCCGCGCTGCCCCATCGCTGGCGCGCGGGGACGATCTCCGGACGAGCGGGCTATGCCCTGTTCCGCACGCTGGCCCACCCGTTCCCGCTGCTGCCGTATGCGGCCGACCCCGCGGCCGCGAAGAGGCTGCGGCGAGTGGCGGTGAAAGGCGAGGGGCTGGTCGGCCTCGCCACCGCGCCCGACCGCGACGGGCTCGAAACGATCTACGTGCTCGACGCACAGCATCACTTGCGTGCCGTGTGGACCCGCGAGCGGGGCCAGCAGCCGTTCGCGATCGTCACCTACGACATGTTCCGCAAGGTGGAAGTCGCCAAGGAAGCCAAGGGGGCCAAGGAAGCCAAGAAGGAGTTCGTGTTGCTGCCGCACCTCGTGCAGACCGAGGTGATCCACGCGCAGTCCGATCCCGTCGTCGGCAGGTGGAAGCGGGCGCCGGAAACGCGTTTGATGCGCGTGGAAAAGTACGAGCTGAACCCCGAGGTGGCGGTGCGTTTCGTCCCGCCGGCTGCCACGCCCGGCAAGGGCATGGGCTTCGAGCGGCGCACGCTGGCGACGGGCCCGAACCCGCAAGCCGTCGCTGCGGCCGACCTCGACGGCGACGGTGTGACGGACTACGCCACCGCCTGCGACGGGGGACTGTACGTGCACTTCGCCGGCGCGGAGGACCGGCCCGTGCACGTGCCCCTCGGCAAGGGGACGCATCGGGGCCTGGCGGTCACGGACATGAATCTGGACGGCCGTCCGGAGCTGGTCACGGTCTCTCACGTGGAGCCCGGGGAGACGATTTTCTTCGTCACCTTCGACAGGGCGCGCAAGCCGGCGGTGCAGAAGTTCCGCGGCGCGCCGGCTGGAACGTCCGTCGTGCTCGTCCGTGACCTGGACCTGGACGGGATTCCCGACCTGATCCTGTCCGGCGTGCAGGGGCGCGCGGTGCAGATCCTCTACGGCAACGGCTTCGTCGGCCTGCGCCCGGTGGGGGTGCGCCCGAACCTCGACCCCGAGAAGGAGGGCCGTTTCGGCTACTCCGTCGCCGTGAGCGACCTCAACGGAGACGGTCTTAGCGATCTCGTCGTCGCGGACGGGCGCAGCCTCGTGTTGCTGCACGGAACGCCGCAGGGTGGCTTCAGCTTCGGCGCGCGCACCAAGGCGGGGCCCCGTCCCACCACGGTGGCGCTGATGGACCTCGAGCGCGACGGTTTCGAAGACGTACTCGTGGTGAACTCACACCCCTACCAGGCGATGCCCGGCGCCGAGTTGATCGTGCTGCGCAACGACGGCAAGCAACTCACCCGCGGCAGGCAGGTGGATGTGGGCGCCATGGTCGTAGCGCTGGCGACGGGCGACTTCAACGGCGACGGCCTGCGCGACCTCGTCTCGGCCTCGTTCACGCGCGGCCAGGTCGGTATCCTGCACGGCGATGGGAAGGGCGGCTTTGGGCGCCCGGCCTACTACGCGAGCGGCCGCGGCGTTCAGTACGTGGCGGTCTTCGACGTCGACGGCGACGGCCGCGACGACGTGCTCGCAGCCAACGGCGTCGACGACTCCTTTTGCGTGTTCCGCAACACCGGGAACTTCGCTCCGCCGGCGCGTCCCGAATTGCGCTGGGCGCGGTTGTGCCCGCCGCCCACGAAAGCGGAGTTCAGGCTCGAAGGGCTTAGCCGTACCTACGAGTTCGCGGGTGAGTTCCGGCTGCCGGCCGACATTCAGGACCCGTCCGGCCTCGGCTACCTCAGCGGCGGCGAGTACTCCACGCGCCTGGTGCTCGTGTCCGACAAGCAGTCCGCCCTGTTTCGCGCGACGCTGGACCGCGTGGAGGGCCGGCTGCTGGTCGGACCGGCAATCCCCTTGCTCGGGTTGAACGCCGCCGGGCCGCTCGACTTCGAGGCCATCGCCGTCGACCGCAAGACGCTGACGCTGTTCATCGGTCTCGAAGCCGACTCCACGGTCCTGCGCACGACGCTGTACGGTCACGTGCTCGGGCGGGCCAAGACTCCCGTCAAGACCGACGGCCGCGACGGCATCGAGGCGCTGGCCACACGGCGCGTCGGCGACGACGTCCTGCTGTACGTGTTCAAGGAGCGCGTCGGGAAGACGCTCAAGCGGCCGCCCGTGTTCATCCTCGCGGCCCGCGACGATCCGTTCGCGCTGGAGCTGCGGGGTGAGACGCCCCTCCCGGTCTACGTCGCGGACCAGACCGGCGCAGCGTACGACGGCGAGTCGCTGCTGGTCGTCAGCCGCCTGGCGCGCGAGATCCTCGAGGTCCCGCTCACCGACAGCGGCTTCGGCGGCCCCGTGCGGCGCGCGTCGTTCCGGAAGTTGACCGACACCAAGCTCGGGCTCGTGTCCGGGGACCCCAAGCGGCGGCTGTTCGGTATGGTCGAGGCGATCGCAGTCAGCGTGCACGGTGACCTCTTCCTGCTGGTCGACAACAACCGCGAGAAGGTGGGGATCGTGGGCCGCAATCGAGGGGCAGAGGGCCGCTTGCTCTGGTTCCGCGAGGTGGCCAAGTGACGATGCGTGCGCTGTGCGCCGCGCTGTGCGCCCTGCTGTTGACGGCCTGTGAGAAGTCGCCGGGGCCGGAATCGGTCCTGGACCGGGCTCCCCGCAACACGCCGGCCCCGGTCCGAAAGGCGGCCCCGCGTCCCCGGCCGGGCGCCGAGCCGGAGCGCGTGATCGTCGACCGCATCCTGATCTCGTTCAAAGGTGCGCACGCCGCCTTGCACGCGTCGCGGTCCAAGCAGGAGGCGCGCAAGCTGGCCTACGAGCTCTACGAGAGGATCCGCTCGGGCGCGCGCTTCGTGGAGCTGCGAAACGCCTACAGCGACGACCGCGTGGAGGGGGCGCCGCAGCCGCGCGAACCGTTCCGCATCAGCAACTTCGGCGTGCAGACGGCTCCCATCGGTGAGTTCGCGCGCGAGCGGAGCAACGAGCCCGCCTTCACCGATCTGGCGTTTGCGCTCAGGCCCGGCGACGTGGGCATGGTGGACTACCACCCCAAGGATGCCAACCTCGGCTGGTCCATCGTCAGGCGCTTACGCTGAACGAGCAGATACGCCTGTTTGGACCACGGAGACGACGGAGAGGATCGTCGGGTCCGCGTTGGGCGTCGACCGCAGGCGTTCAAGACACCTCTTGGCGTCCGGCGGTTTTCTTCTCCGTGTTCTCCGCCTAGCGCTCGATCAGCTTTGCGAGCTGTGCGAGGCGCTTGCGCAGGACGTTCGCGCGCGGGTTGTCTGCCTGGAAGGCCGCGTCCACGAGCCGGGTGGCTTCGTCGAGCCGGTCCGTGAAGCGACTGCGCGCCTCCGACTCGGCGCTCGCATCCTTTTGGGCGCGCGCGAGGTCGTACCGCAACCGGTCCTGGCTGAAGCCGGGAGAGTTGACGGCGGCGTGCGCGGCTGCGGTGCGTAACTCGTCCGGCAGCGTGCCCCCTTCGACGATCCTGCGCAGGGTGCGCAGGGCGCCGACCTCTTCCCGTTTCGTGAAGGATGTCAAAAAGCGGCTGCGCGCCCGCACCGTGATGCCCTCGTCGTTCAGCAAGCGGGCTGCGGTGGCCTGCGCCGCCGCGAGCTGCATGGTCTCCAGACCCGCGGCGAGAACGATCGGGTCGCGCCCGTCCTGGCCGCGCGGGGCGTCGGTCTCCATGCGCCGCGCCGTGCCGCTCGGATCCGTCTCCGCGGCCAGCCGCACGATCCTCTGCAGAGTCGGCAGCGTGACGGGCTGCGGCGCGGTCTTCAAGGCGCGTTCGAGCACGAGCGGCGCCCAGTCCCGCTCGCCGCGTTGCTGCAGCAGCCGCGCGATGAAGTAAGACTCCTCGATGGACTCGGTCGTGTCCAAGACCTCGCCGAGCGCTTCCGTCGCCTCCTCCGACGGGATCGCGCTCAACGCCTCCAGATAGGCGGCCCGCACGGTGGGGTACTGATTCAGCTCCCCGTCCATGTAGCTCCACGAGGGGCGCCGGTGGGTGACCAGATCCTCCCCCGCCAGCAGGAAGGACAGCAGATGGGGCACCGCCTCCCCCCCCTGCGTGCTGCAGGCCATCACGAAGGCGGCCATGCGCTTCTGGGAAGCCGGAGACAACGGGTTCGAGCGGATCGGCTCCAGAATCTCCGGAAGCTCCTTCGGGTTCCTCGGCTGCCCGGTTGTCCCGCTGCCGCCGCCGTTGCCGGACGGTCCCGGCCGGAAGGGGCTCCCGATGCCGGTGCTCCGGCGGGCGCCGTTGCTGTGCCCGGACTCGGCGCCGCCGACCAGCAGGCCGCCCAGGAAGCCCGTCGCCAACGCCAAAACCGGGATGATCCACCGCACGGAATGGAGTCTACAGGATGGCTATCAGCCATCGGCTGTGAGCTATCAGCTCGATGCGGGCAGACGTGTCGTGCGTAGAGGGCGAATCCCTCCGGACAAGGCTCCAGATACGGAGGAGCGGAAGCTGGCCATGCCGGTCGGAGCCCGTCTGAAACGGCCTGCGCGGCCTGTTGTGAGTTGACGGCCGATAGCTGACGGCCGACAGCTACTTCTTTGCGCGGCCCTCCTCCAGCTTGCGCTCGGCCAGCAGGATGGCGGCCCGGTTGGTGGAGATGTCCTCCGCGTTCGCCTTGGCGAGGATGTCGCGCACCGCGTCGTAGATGTTGCGCACCTTCTCCAGCGCGCGCCTCTCGTTGTAGCCTTCAGGCTCCAACTCCACCGAGACGTTGATGATTCCGCCGGCGTTGATTACAAAATCCGGCGCGTACAGGATGCCGCGCTCGCGCAATCGGTCGCCGTGCTCGACGGTCAGGCACTGGTTGTTGGCGGGTCCCGCCACGATCTTGCACTTGAGCCGCGGGATGGAGTCGTCGTTGATCGTCGCTCCCAGGGCCGCCGGGACGTAGATCTCGCACTCGACGTCGTAGATGGCTTCCGGATCGACCACCGTGGCGCCGTATTCCTCTGCCACACGCCGGACCTTCTCCTCCACGATGTCCGTGACGATCAGCGTGGCGCCGGCCTCGTGCAGATGCCTGCACAGGTAGCGGGCTACGTTGCCGGTGCCCTGAACGGCTATGCGCACGTTCTTGAAATCGTTCGTGCCGAGCGCCATCTCGACGCAGGCCCGCATGCCCAGGAAGCAGCCGTAGGCCGTGTAGGGCGAGGGGTCGCCGCTGCTGCCCATCTCCCGCGGCAGGCCCGTCACGTGCCTCGTTTCCTCGCGCACCAGGACCATGTCTTCGACGGTCGTTCCCACGTCCTCGGCCGTGGTGTAGAGCCCGTTGAACTGGTCCACGAAGCGGCCCATGGCGCGGAACACGGCTTCCGACTTGTCGGTCTTCGGGTTGCCGATGATGACCGACTTCCCGCCGCCGAGACCTGTGCCCGCCACAGCCGACTTGTAGGTCATCCCCTTGCTCAAGCGGTTGACGTCGGTGAAGGCCTCTTGGTCGGAGAGGTAGGGCCACATGCGCAGGCCACCCAGCGCGGGGCCCAGCGTGGTGTCGTGGACGGAGATCAGAGCCCGCAGGCCTGAGTCGGAGTCGTCGCAGCGCACGACTCGTTCGTAGCCGGGGACGTCGATTTCCGTCAGCTTCATTCGCCTCTCCTGATGCCGGTCTGCTCTCCCTGCGGCCTGCGGGGTGCGCACAACATACGGGCACCGCACCGGATCGTCAAAAGGCCGACGCTCGCGAGCCGCCGTTCGGCGCGCCCCGCTTGGAGCGCGTCGTAACCGGCGCCGGTCCAACAGGTTGGGAGTGCCGGAAACGGGCGCCGGAACGCGGCGGAGACTCTGAAACCATGGGCTCGCGTAGACTTACGGCAGTGAGCAGCGTGGAGATCGAGCCTCGGGAGGTGCCGGGACGCTGGTACGCGGAAACCGCGAACCTGCGCCGGGAGCTCAAGCAGCTCCTGGACCTGGACCGCATCCGGGCGCTGCACCGCGTGTCCTGGGCGCATCACGCCTTCGTGGCCGTGCGCCAGTTCCTGCTGCTCGTGGGCTGCGCCCTGCTCATCGTCTGGGCGCCGGAGCGGGCGTACGTCTGGGTCCCCGCTGCGGTGCTGCTGGGCTTCGTGCTCTTCTCGCTGACGATCTTGCTGCACGAGGTCGTGCACCTAGCGGTGTTCGAGCGCCGCCGGACCCCCTGGAACGCGGTCCTGGGCTGGCTTTACGCTTTGCCCACAGGCCTGAGCCGCTCCCAGTTCACCCGCTGGCACCTCGACCACCATGCCGAGCTCGGCTCCGACAAGGACGATCCCAAGCGCCACCACTTGACGCCCAAGATCGTGCGCCGCTGGTACAAGGCGCTCTACCTGACGCCCTTCCTGTTCCCCCTCTATTTCCGGGCGGCGGTGCGGGAGGCGCGCGGCTACGAGCCGGCGTTGCGTAGCCGGCTGCGCCTGGAGCGGACCGTGACCATGTTGCTGCACGTGGGCCTCGCAGCGGCCATCGTCCACTGGGGGAGTTGGGCCCTGCTGCTGCGCGTCTATGTGATCCCGCTGTTCTTCGTCTTCCCCATCGCCTTCACCGTCAACCGCCTCGGGCAGCACTACGACATCGAGCCGGACGATCCGGCCGCCTGGGGCACGATCATCAAGACGAACGGCATCTGGAACTTCCTGTTCTTGTGGTCGAGCTACCACATGGAGCACCACTACTTCCCGGGCGTGCCCTTCTACAACCTGCCGGCGCTACACCGAGAGTTGCGGCCCGTGCTGGAGCGCCACCCGATGCGCGTGCGCACCTACACGGGCCTGCTCTTCGACTGGCTCATCCGCAACAAGGCGCCGCATACCTCCTGGCACTAGCTCTCGCGCCCGAGTCCGATCGCCGCCCGCGCTCGCGGCCATCAAGACGACTACGGAGACCACGGAGTACACGGAGAAGAAGCAAACCCCCAAGACGCCAAGGAGTACGGGATCTACTGGGACGCAGTCGAGAGCAGGCCCTCTAGCTACATCTCCGTGCATTCTCTGTGGTCTCGGGGGCTCAACATTGCTCCATCGCCCACCGCCGCCCGGGCTACGTGCGCGTTCTGAAATCCGTTCGGAACAGGATTCCCACCCCACCCGTGAACGTTATGCGGGGGAAGCTGAAATCGCGCGTGAGCTCCACGAAGCCCAGCTTTTTGTGCAAGTCGATGGTGGCGCGGTTTTGCGCGCTCGCGAAGTAGTAGGCGCAAGCTGCTCTTCCCTCAACCCAGTGGAGACGCGCCTGCGTCAGGGCGTGCCCGATCCCGCGTCTGCGGTGGGCCGGGTCGACGATCACACCGGTCAGGTACCAACCGGCCGGCACCGCGCGATACGCGGGCTCGTCCCGAGGATCGATGCAGCGCGCGCTCCCGAAGGCGACCTGCTCACCCAGGATCACGGCGACGAGTATCAGCGCGCGCTCCTCGTCCTGCGCCTCCTGAAGCGCGATCCGCCAGCTGCGCAGATGGTCATGCTCCTGGCCGCCGTGGCGTTGCCGGGAGAGTTGCGCCAGCCGGGGAACGTCCCGCACGCACGCCTTGCGGATCGCCAGGGCGCGCGCCGCGACGGGCCGCCCCTGCGCGGCGGGTTCGTATTCCGCGAAGAGGCTCACGCGACAGACGTTACCGGATCGAGGGAGGCGGAGCTGCGCGACTCGCAAACGAATCGCCTGCTGCGGGCGGCGGCGGTCGCGAAGGAGAGCAGCCAGAGCTGGGCTCAAGCGCTACTCTTCCCCGGTAGCCGCAACGTACACCTCGCACACCGCGCGGAGCTTCTGCACCGCGGCGTCGAGCGTGGCCTGCGGGACCTTGATCGGGTGCAGCGAGATCAGCGGCCGCCGGTCCTTGCCGGGCGCGACCAGGTCCAGCAGCTTCGCTACGTCGGTGTACGTGGCGCCCTTTCCGGCTTCGTCGGCCACTACGAAGGACCCGTCCGCGTTCATCTCGACGATGTACTCGTCGGGCAGCTGCGGCACCGGCTCGACGCTGTCGATGACCGGGATCCCCTCCATCTCTTGTGCCAGCCGCCGGCGCGCGTCCTCTTCGTCTTGCTCCCGTTGCTTCTCGATCAGCGCGTCCAGCTCCTCTAGCGTGCGCGGCGTGTTCGGATCCGCCGCCCGCTCCCCCTCGGCTCTTGCCACCACGTCACGGCGGCTCTCTTCGGTGAGTTGCGACACCCACACGGCCAGCGTGCCGATCACGGTGACGCCGAAAGCGATCAGAAAGGTCCCCTTCAAGACTCGTCCTCCGGGATCTCGCCGTCCGGATGAGTGCGCTTGTACCACTCGCGATAGAGGTCCGGATGCCGCTTGCGCAGGCGGTCCCGGAAGATCACGTAGCCGATCACCCCGCCCGTGACCAGGGTCAGCGGGACGGTCCAGGCGTGGATCTCGAGGGGAAAGCGGAAGACGCCGAGCAGCATGCGCGGATTGTATCTCCGGCCCACGCTGGGACGCCCCCGGATCGGGTGCCGTTTTTCCCCCACGGTCCAGAATCTGGAGTTAGACTCCCAGATCTACGCGTTGGGAGGGCAGGTATGAGGAGTTCTGTGGACTCGGGTGGGCCGGACCCCACACCGTTTATCGCCCGTCTCTCGAACGGAGATGCGTTCCGGCGAGAGGCCGCAGCCGAGTCTCTTGGCTCCATCGGAAGCCCCCGCGCCGCGCGCCCGTTGGCGGGCCTGCTCTTGCGCGAGCTCAGAAGCGTAGAGCGCTCCGGATACCTCGATCACGGTGACGTCGTGCGCGCCTGCAGCGTGGCCATCCGCCGCCTCGGAGCGACGGAGGCGCTGTACGCGTTGGTCAAGGGGCTGTGCGTCCTGGCCCGCGCGCGCGGCGTTGACGAAGAGCTGATCGGCGAGATGGTCGACAGCCTGGCCGAGGTCGGAGGGCCGAACGCGGTGCGCGAGGGGGCCGACCGGCTGGTGCAGAGCCTGCGCAACTATTCGCCCGACCGTAACGGCAACGGCCACGCGATCGAGACGGTCGCCACAGTGGTCTTCGAGCGGCTGAGCCTGTGCGGCGATTCGGCGCAGTTCAACCTGCGCCGAATCCAGCTCGGCGGGCCGCCGGTGCTGCGCCCGATCGCGGCCGACATCCTGGCGCGCTTCTAGTAGCCAAGGAAGCCAAGAGAGCCAAGGAATCCAAGAGGCTCCGCGGGGCACCGACACCTTGTAGGGGCGGCCCTATGTGGCCGCCCTGCCTGCTCGACAACCTGTTACGCGCGCCGATGTACGATTGAGCCGTGCGTACGCGGTACTGCGTCGCGCTGATCAGCGCCCCCTTTCCCGTCTCTGGTGGATGGCATTGAGTCGGTCAGCGGACTGCATTGACGCGGTGGATCTCGGCTCGGGGAGGACGATAGGAACCTTCGTGCGACCACGCTCCAGCCGCCAGTGGGACTGGCAGCCGGCTAGCTAGCCTTCGCCTTCGCCTTGGCCGGCTCGGCGGGCTCTTTCTTCTTGATCGGCAGCGTCTTGCGGCACTCGGGATACCCGGTGCAGGCGATGAATGCGCCGCGGCGGCCGCGGCGGATGATCATGTCCTTGCCGCACTCGGGGCATTTCACATCCGCTTTCTGCGGCCGCACCGGGTTGCCCTCCTTGTCCACGGACAAGGTGAACTTGCAGTCCGGATAGGCCGAGCAGGCCAGGAACTTCCCGAAGCGCCCGGAGCGCAGAATCATCTGGCTCTGGCACTTGTCGCACTTGTGCTCCGTGAGCTCGCGCACCTTTTCCTTGCCGTCGCGGTCCAGCGCGATCGTGGTGCGGCACTCGGGATAGTCCACGCACGCCAGGTACTTCGAGGACCCGCGCCAGCGGTAGACCATGCCCTTCTTGCACTCGGGGCACTTGCGGTCGGCTTTGACCGGGTCTTTCTTGTAGTTGCGCATCTCCGCCTTGGCCTTGTCCAGGTCCTTCGAGAAGGGCCCGTAGAAGTCCTGCAGGACCTCGATCCAGTTGGCCCGCGCCGCCTCGATGCTGTCCAGCTTGTCTTCCATGCCGGCCGTAAAGGCCACGTCGAGGATCTCGGGGAAATAGGGCCGCAACATGTCCGTCACGACCTCGCCGAGCTCCGCGGCGTGGAACTTGCGCTCCTCCTGATAGACGTACCCGCGGTCCTGGATAGCGGACATGATGCTGGCGTACGTCGAGGGGCGGCCGATGCCCTGCTTCTCGAGCGCCTTGACCAGCGTCGCCTCGCTGAAGCGCGCGGGCGGCTTGGTGAAGTGCTGCTCCGCCTGCGGGTCGCCCTCGCGCCGGACGCCCAGGTAGTCGTCCGACTGCTGGTCCGCCGGGTCGACTCGCAACGGGGGCAGGAGCACGTCGTCGTGGCGCGCGCCCACCAGTCTCTGGTAGCCGTCGAACACGCCTGTGCGGCCCTGCACGCGGAACAGGTACTCGGGCTGCCCGTCCTTGCTGGCCGTGACGTCCACGTCCTTGATGTCGAAGACGGCGGGCGTCATCTGGCAGGCGACGAAGCGCTTCCAGATCATCTCGTAGAGGCGTAGCTGATCCTTCTTCAGGTACTGCGCCATCATCTCCGGCGTGCGGCCGGCCGACGTGGTGCGGATCGCCTCGTGTGCCTCTTGCGCACCCTTGCGCGCGCGGTACACGTTCGCCTTGTCCGGCAGGTACTTGTCCCCGAACGCGTGCTGGATGTGCTCGCGCGCCTCGGTGATCGCGTCCGAGCTCAGGTTGAAGCTGTCGGTCCGCATGTAGGTGATCAGACCGACCGACTCGCTGCCGATCTCGACGCCCTCATAGAGCTGCTGTGCGACCATCATGGTGCGCTTCGCGCTGAAGCGCAGCCCCGTCGAGGCGGCCTGCTGCAAGGTCGAGGTCTTGAAGGGCGGCGGCGGGCGGTCCGTCTTGCGGCGGTGCGTGACCTTGGAGATGCGCCAGTCGGCCGCCTTCAGATGCGCCACGGCCTGCTTGGCCTGCTCCTCGTTCTCCGGCTCGTACAGCTTGCCGTCGCGCTTCTTGAGGTGGACCGTCATCTTGGCGTCGCCGCCGTTGAGGATCAGGAGCTCCTGGGCGATCTTCCAGTACTCCTTGGGCACGAAGGCGCGGATCTCGCGCTCGCGGTCGACGATCAGCATCGTGGACACGCTCTGCACGCGGCCTGCGCTGAGATTGCGGGAGATCTTGTCCCACAAGAGCGGCGAGAGCTGGTAGCCGACGATGCGGTCCAGGATGCGGCGCGCCATGTACGCGTCGACGCGGTTCTGGTCGATGGCAGTGGGGTTTTCGAGCGCATGATCGAACGCGGCCTGCACCGCGCGCTTGGTGATTTCGTTGAAGGTCACGCGGTGCACGCGGTCGTCGGACAGCTTCAGCGCGTCCTTCAGGTGCCAGGCGATGGCCTCGCCCTCACGGTCGGGGTCGGGGGCCAGGTAGACGTCGTTGCACTGCTTGAGCGCCTTCTTCAGCTCGTCCACGACGGGCTTGCGGTCGCGCATGACCAGGAACTTGGGCTGGAAGTTGTCTTCCAGGTCCACGCCCATGCGGGACTTGGGCAGGTCTCTCACGTGTCCCATCGAGTGGCGCACCAGGAACTTGTTGCCCAGGTACTTCCCGATCGTGCGTGCCTTGGCCGGCGACTCGACGATGACCAGCGACTTGCTCGGCTTGCGCGTGGTCTTCTTACGCGAGCTCTTCCGCTTCGCCTTCTTCTTCTTGGCGGTGGTCTTCTTTGCGGTGGCCATAAAGGAATAGGGTCTCGCCGTTTCAGATCGGCTGTTTAAACGGGCGGGATTAGCCGCCGGTTGAGCCGTCTATTCTTGGTGCCCCGTCCAGATCGTCAACGGGCGTTCTCGTAAGTCGTTGTGTCGCAGGCACTTGGATGCTGCCCTCGCGCGCGCGCGAGGAAAACCCCTCGGGGCTATGGGCAGGCCGGTCCGGTATGGCCGGCTGGGGGTCGCATGCTCAGTTGCGAGCTCAGGGGCAGAGGCGGTGCAGCAGGTCGTAGCTGTAGATGCCGGTGTCGTGGCCGTCGCTCCACTTGAACTGGAGCGCGTAGTTGCCCACGCTCACGATCGAGACGGGCCGTACGTCCTCGGCGACGGACTTGGGCTTCAGCAGGGCCTTCCCGCTCGTCTCGTCCACGCAGTTGGCACAGGGGCAGGCCAGCCGCAGATCGCGCACGGCGTACGTGCACTGCTTCTCGTCGTCCCAGCGGATGTAGAGCTCGGTCGGGCCGGCCTGGCGCACTTCGAGCGGAATCGCCACGGCGCCATTGTGCCGCCTGGGGCGCCCGTTTGCGCGCTTCCGCGCCACACCGGTATCCTGGGGGGCCCATGAGCTCCAAGGACCAGGTGCTGGGCGAGCTGCGCAAGCGCATCCGCGAGGTCTCGCCTGAGGAGGCGCTGGAGATGGTGAAGGACGGTGCCGCGCTGATCGACGTGCGCGAGGCGGAGGAGGTGCAGGAGGGCTCCGCTCAGGGTGCCATCCTGCTCTCCCGCGGTTGGCTGGAGCTGCGCGTGGAGCAGCAGGTACCCGACAAGAAGCGGTCCGTGATCGTCTTTTGCCGGCAGGGCCTGCGCTCTCTGTTCGCCGCAGAGGCGCTCGAAAAGCTCGGATACCAGGACGTCGCTTCCATCGCGGGTGGCTACGAGGCCTGGAAGGGTGCGGGGCTGCCCACGTCGGCGGCGTCGGGCCTGAGCGCCGCAGAGCACCGGCGCTACGCGCGCCACATCACGATTCCCGAGGTCGGCGAGGAGGGACAGCTCAAGCTGCGCGAGGCCTCGGTGCTGATCGTGGGCGCAGGCGGGCTGGGGTCGCCCGCCGCCATCTACCTGGCCTGCGCCGGGGTCGGGACGCTCGGGCTCGTGGACTTCGACGTGGTCGAGGAGTCGAACCTGCAGCGGCAGCCTCTGCACGACACGACGCGCATCGGCATGCCGAAGGTCGACTCCGCACGCAGCACGCTCGAGAAGCTGAACCCGTTGGTAGAGGTGCGCACGTTCAACGAGCGCCTGACCTCCGACAACGTCGACGACATCGTGCCGCAGTTCGACATCGTGCTAGACGGTGCGGATAACTTCCCGACGCGCTACCTGCTCAACGACGCGTGCGTGAAGCATGGGAAGCCGAACGTGCACGGCTCGGTCTTCCGCTTCGAGGGGCACGCGAGCGTCTTCGTGCCGGGCCGCGGACCCTGCTATCGCTGCCTGTTCCCGGAGCCGCCGCCGCCGGAGCTGGCGCCCTCCTGCGCCGAGGCCGGCGTGCTGGGCGTACTGCCCGGCATCATCGGCCTGATCCAGGCGGTCGAGGCCATCAAGCTCGCGCTCGGCGCGGGCGAAGGGCTCGTGGGCCGGCTGCTGATCTACGACGCCCTGGCGGGCACCTTCCGTGAGGTCTCTGTGCGGCGCAACGAAGCCTGCAAGGTCTGCGCGGACGGGCAGGCGTTTCCGGGCTACATCGACTACGAGCATTTCTGCGCGGGCTAGGTGTGTTTGAGAGTCCACCTGGCTTCGCCCTCCAGCGAAGCCGCCAGGCGCGGGCGCTCCTCCTTGACGACTCTCATGCGCTTGCTTGCCTGGCGTCCGGTGTGCGGGCTCGGGCCTGACGGTGGCCCCTCAAACACACCCTAATGGCCAAACCCAGTCCCAGCGCGGTCGCAGCGCGTATCAAGAAGGAGCTACGCGCGCGCGGCAAAGCGGCCGTCGCCGAGAGCATACGCCGCTTCTTCAAGAGCAGCGCGCGCGTGCGCTTCATCGGCGTGACGACGCCCGATATGCGCAAAGTTGCGCGCGGCGTCTACAACGACGTCAAGAAGGTGTGGGCGCTCGAGGACGCGCTTGCGCTCGGCGACATGCTGCTGTGCGATGCGCACATCGAGGCGCGCGCCTGCGGGCTCGCGGTCCTGGCCCGTTTCAAGAAGCTGTTCGCGCCTTCGATGCTCCCCACGATGCGCGGCTGGATCGAGAGCGGGCGGCTCGACAACTGGGCGCTCGTCGACCACATCTGCATGGAGGTGTTCCATCCGCTGATCCAGAGCCATCCGGAAATCGTCAAGAAGACCTCGAAGTGGGCGTCGCACCGGAGTCTGTGGATGCGGCGCGCGTCCGTCGTTTGCCTGTGCAAGGCGGCGCGCAAGGGCGAGCACCTGGATGCGGCGTACGCGGTGGCGGCGGAGCTGCTCGGCGACTCGGAGGACCTGATGCACAAGGCCGTCGGCTGGCTGCTGCGCGACGCCGGGGACGCCGACCAAAAGCGCCTGCGTGCCTTCCTGCTCGAGCACGGCCCGGCCATTCCGCGCACGGCCGTGCGCTACGCCCTCGAGCACTTTCCCGAGCCGGCGCGCAAGCGGCTTCTGGCCCGCACGCGCGGAGATCACGTCCGTGCACGGCGCCGTTAACATCTAGCGCCATGCGCTGCCTTCTGCCGCTCGCCCTGCTCTGCCTCGCCGCCCGGGCCGAGGATTCCCTGGAGCAGCCGCTTGGGGACCTGCGTGCCGCCTCACACAACGCCGGTGCCGTGATGGTCGAAAGCATCGTGGCCGGGCAGCCGTCGCTGGAGGCGGTGCTGAACGCCCTCGAGAAGGGTGTGCCCGTGCCGCGCGACAAGGCGGGCTGGCAGACGCTCAAGGCCGTGGATGAGGCGGGTACGGTGCGTCCCTATCATCTCTACATCTCGGAGAAGGCGCACGCGTCGGCGGAGCCCGTGCCGCTGTTGGTCGACCTGCACGGCGGCATCGCCACGCCGAACTACCGCCCGCCGGAGGCCGTGCAGTACCGGCGGCAGCTGTGGGAGGCCATCGCCGACGCCGGTGGGTTCGTGATCGCCTTTCCCGTCGGGCGCGCCGATTGCGCGTGGTGGACCGACGCCGGCGTGCGCCACGTGCGCGCGTGCGTGCGCGACGCCAAACGCCGCGCGCACATCGACGACGGACGCATCGTCGGCGCGGGCTTCAGCGACGGCGGGTCGGGTTGCTATTACATGGCGCTCAGCGGCCCGGATCCCTTTGCCGCGTTCCTACCGCTCAACGGCTCCCCCGCGGTCGCTTCCGGCGCCGGCGGACGCCAGCTCTATCTGCGCAACCTGCGGCTGACGCCGTTGTTTGTGGCCATGACCGACTCGGACCAGCTGTATCCCGCGAAAAGCGTGTTGCCGCACCTGAAGCGGGCGCTGGAAGCCGGCGCGCCGATCCGGCACTTCTCGGTGCCGGGCGGTCACGAGCTGGTCTACTTCGCGGACAAGAGCGGCGAGTTCATGAAGTTCGTGGCCGATGCCAAGCGCGAGTCGCTGCCCGCGAAGTTGGAGTGGCTGTGCGCGGAGCCCGAGCTAGGCGAGGTGCGCTGGTTGAAGATCCTGGAGCTGGGCCCGACCGCCGGCGATGCCGCAGCGCTGCCGGACCTGAACGTGATGACCGAGAAAGGGCGCGTGCGGCTCGGAGTGCACACCTCGCGCACCTTCATGGGGCCCGGCGTGAGCGTAGAGAAGGTGGTCGAGGGCTCCGCCGCCGAGCGCATGGGCCTGAAGCCGGACGATCTCATCTTCGAAGTGGACGCGGTGCCGATCGAGACGCTGCAGGACCTGCGCGCCGCGCTCGGGGCCAAGACCTACGGGGAGGAAGTGCTGGTCAAGGTCGTGCGCGGCGACGAGGACCTGCTGCTCAAGGGGCGCTTCCCGCCCTTCAAGCCGGAGCCGATCTATCCGCGCGCCAAGCCCGCCGCGCATCTCACCCTGTCCGCGGAAGGCAACACGCTGACCGTGACCTCGCGCAACGTGAGGCGCTTCAAGCTGCTGTTGTCGCCGCGGCAGTTCGATCTCTCGAAGGAGATCGTGGTCACGGTGAACGGCAAGGAGCGCCTGCGCAAGAAGTTTGCGCCGGACCTGGCCTACCTGCTGCACGGCTACGTACGCAACGCCGACGCCGGCCGCCTGTTCGCCGCGGAAGCCGTCATAGACCTGAAGTAACAGTTACCTCGTGCAACGATCGCAAATGGGTCACGCCGCTGCGCTTATGTCGCCCGACTGCGGCATTGCTGTCCACACTTGTGGATGCCCAGTTTGATTTGCGGCACGCGTGCCGCAGTCAAAACGCCGCATCTCTAGTGGGGCCGTGCGCTTGCGACTGTTACATCCGGTAACTGTTGCTCCGTTACAGAAGACGCTTGCGGATCTGCCAGGAGAGCATCTCCGAGCCGAAGACCAGCAGGACGATCACCAGGAGGAACGGCCCGGTTCTTTCCCAGTGGAACTGCTTGATATGGAGGAGGACGTAAAAACCGAGGCCACCGCCCCCGACCACACCGAGAATCGTTGCATCGCGTACGTTCATCTCGAACCGGATCGCCAGATGCGCCAGCATCTGCGGCAGCACCTGGGGAACGAGGCCGTGTTGCAAGACCTGCAGCTTGGAGGCCCCGGTCCCCTTGATCGCCCGCAGCGCCCTGGGATCGGTCGCCTCCACCTCCTCGGCCACGTAGCGGCCCAGGACCCCGATGGAGTGGATGGCGATCGCCAGCATGCCGGGGAAAGCTCCCAGGCCGAAGGCGGAGATGAACAGCAGGGCTAGCAGCAGCACGGGACACGAACGGATGAGCGCCAGCACTGCCTTCGTAGGCAACTGGATCCACGTCGGCGTCCAGTTCGAGGCGGCCAGCACACCCAGGGGGTAGGCGAACAACGCACCCAGAAACGTGCCGGCGACCACTGTGTGCAGCGTCTCCAGGGACGCCTGCCAAAGCGTCTCCGCCGCCGGCCATTCCGGTGGCACCATGCGGCTGGAGAAGAGGGAGACCAACTGGGGAACGCCTCGCCACAGCCGCTGCGCCGAGAACTCCGAACCCAGGAAGGACCAGTAGAGAAAGGCGCTAAGTGTCGTGAACAGGCCGATCCAGACGACCCAGCGCCCAACCGATGGCCGCGGCACCCGTGCTTTCCAGCTCGACATGGTCTTCTCCTTGCGCACCCCGGCGGTACACCTCTCGAATCCTCTCCGGGGAAACGTCCTCGGATGCCAGGTCCCACAAGATCCTGCCTTCCTGCAGGGCGATCACGCGGTGCGCGTACTGACGTGCCAGATCCGGCAGGTGGAGGTTCATTAGCAACGTCAGCCCATGGGCATCACAGATGGCCATCAGCAGATCGAGGATGGACCCGGTCAAGGCGGGATCGAGGTTGGACACGGGCTCGTCCGCCAGCATCATCACCGGCTGCTGGGCCAGGGCACGAGCGATCGCCACCCGCTGCAGTTCACCTCCGGACAAGCTGCGGGTGGCCCGATGCAACTTGTCGTCGAGGTTGACCTCCCGTGCAGCGTCAAGACAGATCCTCAGCTCCCGCTCCGGATAGACACCCAGGACGGTGCGCCACAGCGCATTGGAGCCCAGCCGGCCGTGGATCACGTTGCGCCATACGCTTTCCCGGCCGATGAGGTCGAAGTGCTGGTGGATCATCCCGATCATCCGGTGGAACTCACGCTCGCGTTTGCCGTTCTCGATCGGAAGGGTCTGACCGAGCACCTCCACCCGGCCCCGGGTCGGCGTGACGAAACCCTTGATCAGACGCAGCAGCGTCGTCTTGCCCGCCCCGCTGCTGCCAATGATGGCGACCCGCTCCCCCTGGCGGATGTCCAGCTCGTCGATCGCGAGGACCTCCTTCTCGTCGATGGTGACCCTCACGTCTTCCAGGCGAACGATGCGCTCGTGCATCATTTCAGGAACCCATACTCACGCGCCATCTGCTCAACCGCCTTGTAGGTCTCGTGGGTGACCTCGACGTAGCTCTCCGTTCCGTACAGGGCGGAAATCAGCTTCCGGTTGGCGGGCTCGTTCAGCTTCAGCATTGCGTGGATGAATTGCTCACGCAGCTTTTTGTCGAGGTCCTTGCGAACGACGACGCAGTGGCTCGGGATGCGGACCGACTCGCCGATCGTGGTGATCGCATCCCGGTCCTCGAGACGAAGCAGGTTGAGCGCAAACTCGCCGATCCCGGCGGCATCGACGTGCTCGTTGTACACGGCTTGAATTGCCTGCTGGTCGCCACCCGCGAAGTAAACCCGTTTGAAGAATCCGCCCCTCGGTTTGTCGAGATCCTTGATCAGACCCGCTCGAACCAGGATGTCGTGCGGGTACAAGTAACCGGAGCTGGAGATCGGATCGACATAGGCAATCGTCTTGCCCCGTAGGTCTGCGAGGGTCTTGATCCCGCTGTCCTTGCGAACAAAGATCTTGGAGTAGTAATAGGGTCGCCCCGCGTAGACCTCGCCCAGGACCGCCGTTGCACCCGTCCGAGAGTGGGCGAGCACATACGGTAAGGGCGAAAGGAAGCTCACGTCGGCGTGGCCGGCGGCCAGCGCCTCGACCGCGGCAGAGTAATCGAGCGTGACGAATGCCTTGATGGGCCGTCCCAATTCCGTCTGCAGGAAAGAGAGGGCGGGTTCGGCCTTGTCGATCAACCTCTCCGGGTTCTCGTAGGGGATGAAGGCAATGCGGAGCGGAGGCAGTTTCCGGTCGACCTGCGACTCCGCTTCCCCGCCCTCTTTCTTGTTGTTGAGCGGGCTGTTGTCCCCCTCGCTATCACAGCTGGCCGCGGTCAGCAGTGCGGCCAGGAGCCCAGCCGTCCACAGCGTGGTGAACCTGCGTCCCTTCCGTATCCTCATTTGAGGTTTTCCGCGTTGCGCTCGAACAAGCGGCGGTACTCGGCCACCTTGGTGTCCACCCGCTCGTATCGACGGGCGCGGTTGAGCCGATACGCCTCGTCCATCAGGGCCGCAAGCTCCTCCATGACGGGCCGGTATTCCGGATCCTGCAGCTCCCATTTGTGGTTTCTCATTTCTGTCGCGATCGTCTGGAACGTCAAGTCCATCAGTTCGCGCTTTTCGATCCGCTTGAGATATTCGTAGGTCGAGAGGAAGAAACCGAACTCCTCCATCTCAGCGTCGAGGTAATAACGGGTTCCCTCGTACGCCTCGACGCCGTCCCCCACCGTCTTCAGGTACGTCGTGAGGTCATCCACCTCCTGACGGCCAAGCTCCAATCTGTATTCGTTGTTGAACCAGGTCACGACCGAGCGCAGGGTCGGAAGGCTGCCGTCGTGGAAGTACGGCGCGGTGAACTTGGCCCCCAGCAGAGTCGGAGTATCGAGAGCGCCGTCTCGCGCATACCTTCCGGAGCCTTTCAGCGAGCCGATGTCGTGCCGCTTGTGGTCGAGAAAGTGGGCCGAGGGGATGTGGCAATCTGCGCAGCTCCGGTCTCCCATCTGCGAAAACTTGCGCTGGAAGATCTTCTCCCCGCTCAGGGCTGCCTTCGTCGCCTTCCCGGAGAGCCTTCCGTCCCGTTCGAGATACGTGTTGGGCAGGAACTCGAACTGGTTCATGTAGGCGATCAGACCGTCGAGCAACTTCGGGTCCGGTTCCGGACCGTTGAATTCGTGGACGATCACGTTGCGGACGAACCCGCGCAGCGAGGCGAACCGCCCGTCGCGCCCATACGGCGCGGTGAAGCGGATCCCGCGCAGGTCCGGGATGTCGGTCCGCTCGAACACGCCGTTGTTGGCGTGCCCGGCGAAGAAGCTGTTCGTGACGTCGAACCCTCCCGGCCGCTTCGACAGGCCGGGAATGAAGAACCCCGGGTTGGTGACGCCCTTGTTGTGGCAGGTGTTGCAATTGATGCCGAGACTGCGGGCCGGCTCACCGAAGATGTGCGAGCTGTCGAAGGCCATGTCTCCCAGCGCGATCAGGCTCGTCTCCGACTCGTCGACGCCGCGAGCCGCCATGCCCAGGATTTGGCGCGGACGGGGCACCTGCTTGTTGATGTCCGCGGCGGGAGGCAAGCGGATCGGCAACCGTGCCGAGGGATCGTAGGTCGGACTGGTTTTCGGTCGCGCCGAGAGCACCCGCTCCTCGCCCGCACGAAAGCCCAGGTAGTTGGCCGTCAAGTAGCGCATGATGGGCTTGACTTCCGCCCTTAGCGCGGCAGGATCCGGCGGCTTTGCCCCCGCCCCCAGAATGCCCCGGGTGCCCAGCTGGGAAAAGGCGGCCAGCCAATGGACGCCCAGGCGCTTCCAGGCCCCGGGATCGTGGTGCGGCAAGACTTCGGCGAACGCGTCGAAGATCTGGCGGGCTAGCTGCAGGTGTCGGCCGCGCTTGTGCGGCTCCGTCGCCTCGCTGGCCAGCTCCAAGTGCCGGATGACCAGTCCGGCGACCGCCCGGGTGGCTGCGGTGAAGACCAAGCGCCGGCCCTTTTCCCGAGCTTGTACCGGGTCCGGTTCCTCGCCACGCTGAGACGGCGGCAGGGCAATCTTGCGTGCCGCGGCAATCGCGTCACGAAAAACGGCGCACCGTTCCGTATCCAGGCGCCGCAAGTGATTCGCGATCACCTCCATCTCAGGCCACACTTGCTCCCAGACCACGGGGTTGAGATTGAGAATGAAGGTGGCGTTGCGGTAGGACGCGGCTACGGGGTCGAGTCTTTCCGGCGGGATGATGTGAGCGACGCTGGTCCGGATGTTGAGAAAGAGGAGAGTGCCCAGAAAGACACAGAGTCCGGTCGTGAACCTCTT
>JAPUHK010000141.1 GCA_027297745.1 Planctomycetota bacterium
GTTCTGGTGGAGAATCGCAAGGTTCAGCTGATTCGGCCACCAGTCCCGGTTCGACGAGCGCCCCCCGTGCATGACCGGGCACTTGCTTCCGTTTTCGACAGTATTCTTGTCCATAGTTCTTTCCGATCGTGGCTGCGCTGATTGAACCGCACGGTGGACAAACATCCACTTTCATGGCCAGCGCGAGGGATTTCTGATCCGACGGTTCCAGGTTCGAGTCCTGCCTGGCGCGCGCCGTAGCCCGAAGGGCGAAGGCGGGGCGGGAGTGCCAGACGAGACAGCTCTCAGATAAGGCGTAGTTGGTATCGACTTTGAGCCCCATGAAGCTGCCGTCATCCGTGCGCGATCACGCATCCGAACCTTGTCATGACGGTTTTGGACTCTAGCGAGGCTCAGACCCCGAGTCAACGCGGCCGCCCGCCCTGCTTCGCCGGGACGCCCCGCTCGTTCAACTCCCCCGTGATCCGCGCGTAGGATCAGCCCTCGGCGCGCCAGAGCATCCGGTCAGAGTTCTCCTAAGACGGCGCTAAGACGGCAAACGCCCAGTTCGTTCAAGTAGGCCCGAGGCACGCGCGAGCCCGCTGGAGCCCGCGCAAGCCCCTCGAGAGCTGGACCTTGCGGTGCTTCCGCGGGCTCGCGGGTGCTCCTGGCGTGGAAGCCCGATCTTCTTTCTAATCCGGTGGTTCCAGGTTCGAGTCCTGGCGGGGGTGCCACTTTTCTTCGCCCGAGCCTGGGCCGTCATGGTCAACGATCACCCGGCGTTCCGCGTCGACTGGATGCCGTTCGCGGGTCTTTCCGAGTTGGGCTACGGCGTCGGCGGCATTCCGTACACGCTGCGCGAGATGCAGGTGGAGAGATGACGGTGATTCACTCGGGCGAACTCGCGTAGATTCCGGGCTTCCCGCCGGCCGTTGTGCCTGACACGGCGCCTCGCTAAGCTGGTCGCATGAGCCAGTCACGCGTATGCGTCACCTGCGGAACGCAGTATCCGTCCGGCACCGCACCGGAGCTTTGCAAGATCTGCGAGGACGACCGGCAGTATGTTCCCGTCACTGGGCAGAGCTGGACGAGCCAGGACGTACTGAGGCGGAAGCACGCGGTCCGCGTCAATCGACTGCACGAGAAGTTCTATGAGATGGAGATCGTGCCGAGGTTCGCGATCGGGCAACGCGCCTTTCTCGTCATGTCGGAGGGTGGAAACGTCCTTTGGGACTGCATCCCCCTGTTGGATGAGCCCACCATCGAGTTCATCAAGTCGAGAGGCGGATTGAGCGCGATCGGTTTTTCGCACCCGCATTACTACAGCAACATGAACGACTGGGCCGAGGCGTTCGATTGCCCCATCTACATCCATCGAGCCGACGAGCAGTGGATCGTGGACAGGGGCAAACACGTCCGCCTCTGGGATGGCGACGAAGAGGCGCTCTGGGACGGAATGAGAATCATCAACATCGGCGGGCATTTTCCGGGCAGCAGCGTCCTGCATGCGCCCTCACTCTCGCAGGAAGGGACGATGTTCTGCGGGGACACGATGAACCTCTCGCCCAGCATGAAACACCTCGCCATCATGTACAGCTATCCCAACCTCATGCCGCTGCCCGTGCACGAAGTGGCTCGGGTCGGGAAGCGCCTCGAGGCCATCCCATTCGATGCGGTGTATGGCTTCTACAGCTATCAGAACCTCACCGATAACGCCCGGGACGTTCTGAGGGAGTCCCTGAACCGATACCGCGAGTAACTAGGCGATGCGCATCACGGTGTTCGGGGCGGCTCGCCGAGGTGATGGTCACCGACGACTCGGACACGGATGCGCCGCGCCTCACAGTAGCGCCAGGAACTCCGGGTCCAGGCCCCCCACCGCGAGTCTCCGCGAGCATCAACGCGTGGCGCGCACACAGAGTACTGGCCCTGCTTCGCGCGGACGACCTGCGCGGGCTTGTCTCGAGCGCGCCTCCGGCCGAGAATGACCGGCCGAGGTGCGCGTTCCGTGAGGAGGCTTGCGATCATTCTGGGGCTGTTCGCCAGCGCCGGTCCGGCGGTCGGCGACGCCCTCGTCGTCACCAGGGCGATGAAGGCCGGCACGATCGCGGAGATCTTCGTCGAGCAGGGCAACATTCGCGTCGAGCTCGAGATCGGTGCTGCGGACCTCGAGAGCTTCGGCAACGTGCTGGCGGACGCGATGCGCGCCGAAGGCGGTGAGAGCCTGCCGTCCGCACCCACCGGGAAAGGCACTCGCCTTTTTGCCGCGGGCTGGGAGGTCAAGGCGGACGGGGTCCCGTTGGTGCCTCGTGTCCAAGAGGCGGAAGCACGCGTCCGGGTCCAACGGGACGAGATCACGGGCGAGCCCGTGCCGCGCAAGGAGCAGGAAGCCGAGGCGGTGGTCTTCATCCGGCTGCAGTATGCGCTGCAGGGGCGGCCGAAGACGGTGTCGCTCAAGGCGCCCGGGGGCCGCGTGAGCCTCGGCTTCGTGCTCTATCACGGCGGCGTACCGGTGACGGACTTCCGCTACCTGTCGGGCGAAGAAACGGTGGACCTCAACTGGGATGACCCCTGGTATTCGCGCTTCAGAAACCGAAACCTGCGCCGGCAATTCGATGCGCCGCTCTCCGCCTTCCTCTACATCGAACCGTTCGAGGTGCGGCAGGAGATCGTCTGCCGGCCCAAGGACCTGCAACAGTGGGTCGACCTGGGCCTGGAGGGCAAGCAGGTCATCCCGGCCTCAGCCCACGCGGAGGTGAAACGCAAGGTCGCGCAGTTCTTGACGGGCCGCAATCCGGTGCGTGTCGACGGCAAGCCGGCCGCGATGAAGCTGGACCGCATCCACTTCATCCAGCGCAGCCTGCGGCGCACCCGGGTCGTCGATCCGCCGGAGGACCTTCCCCTCGTCTCTGCGACTCTCGGCGTGATTTTCGTGGCGGCGACGGAGGGGTTGCCGCGCGAAGTGACCATGAAATGGGAGCTCTTCGGCGCGAAGTTTCCGCAGGTGCCGGCGGTGGCCACCGACGAAGCGGGCGGAATGCCGTACGTGCTCTCGGCGGATGACGATGTCCTCAGGTGGCAGAACTTCCTGACCAATCCCACGCTCCCGCAGATGAGGGTCATCGCACTCCCCGCCGGGGCGAGTTTCCTCGACCTGCCGCTCTTCAACATCTACTGCATCACCGTCGCGCTGGCCTTGGCCGGTTTGGGGATCCGCGCGCGGAGCCGGCGCCGAGCGCGGCGCTACCTCGCTGCGAGTGCCGTGGCCGTGCTCACCGCCATCGCGCTCGGGGGTCCGGGGGCAAGGCCTGTGCCCGACCGGGACGAGCGCGCAGAGATCCTGGAGGGTCTGCTGCACAACGTCTACCGCGCGGTGGATCATCGCGATGACGGCATCGCCTACGACCGCCTGGAGCTCAGCATCGCGGGCGACCTGTTGCGGCAGGTCTTTCTGCAGGCGCGGCGTAGTATCGAGCTCGAGAACCAGGGCGGGGCCCGTGTGAAGGTGCAGGCTGTCGCGCTGGTCGAGCATGAGCTGAAGGCTGGCGTGCCGGACGGCTTCGCTGCGGAGTGCACGTGGAACGTGTCCGGCTCGGTAGGGCATTGGGGACATGTTCACCGGCGCACGAACCAATACCGCGCCGCGCTCGACGTCGAGCCGCTCGACGGTGTGTGGAAGATCACCGGGCTCGAGATCCTGGGCGAGGTGCGCCTGCCGTGATCCGCATCGAAGACCTGGACTTCTCCTATGGCAGGGACGGCTTCCGTCTGACGGTCCCCAAGCTGGAGGTCGCGGCGGGAGAGAAAGTGGCCTGGATCGGCCCCAGCGGGTCGGGCAAGACGACCCTGCTCAACCTGACCGCCGGCATCGTGAGTCCGGACCACGGGCGGATCGTCGTCTCCGGCGAGGAGCTGTCGGCGCTAGGCGACGCACGCCGGCGCGACTTCCGCGTGCGCCGCATCGGGATGGTGTTCCAGGAGTTCGAACTGCTCGACTACCTGGACGTGCTCGACAACATCCTGCTGCCGTACCGCATCAACGACTCGTTGACGCTGGGACCCGAAGTCATCGAGCGGGCGCGCGCGCTGGCGGAGGGCGTCGAGATCGGCGACAAGCTGCATCGCGACGTGCAGAAACTCTCCCGCGGAGAGCAGCAGCGCGTGGCGCTGTGCCGCGCGGTGTTGACCGGCCCCGACGTGATTCTGGCGGACGAGCCGACCGGCAACCTGGACCCCTCGAACAAAGAGCGCGTGCTCGACATCCTCTTCCGCTACGCGGACGAGCACGAAGCTACGCTCGTCATGGTGACCCACGACCGCGACCTGCTGCCGCGTTTCGAGCGCGTGTTGGACTTCGACGAGCTGTGCACGCCGGCTCCCGCACCTGCACAGGAGGCGCGCGCGTGAGCGACAGCCTGTATCTGGCCTGGCGCTACATGCGGCACCACAAGCTGAAGACCGCCATCCTGATCGGATCGGTCACGTTGATCCTCTACCTGCCGCTTGCGCTGCAGGTGCTCGTGGACCGCGCTACGGAGCAGCTGAGCGCCCGCGCCCGTTCCACTCCGCTGATCGTGGGCGCCCGCGGCAGCGCCGTCGAGCTCGCGCTCAGCACGCTGTACTTCGAGTCCAGGAGCCCGGCACCCATCCGCATGGCGGAGGTCGAGCGCATCCGGGCTACCGGCTTGGCCGCACCGATCCCGATGCACGTGCGCTTCCGCGTTCGCAACCAGCGCATCGTGGGCACGACGCTCGATTACTTCGACTTCCGCGGCCTGCGTGTGGGTCGCGGACGGCCGTTGGCGAAGCTCGGCGAGTGCGTTCTGGGGGCCGCGGCCGCCGCTGCGCTGCAGGCGGGGCCCGGGGATAGGGTGAACTCCTCTTCGGAGGCCTTGTTCGACCTGGCGGGCGTGTATCCGCTGCGCATGCGTGTGGTCGGCGTGCTGGAGCGCACGCACGGTCCCGACGACGAGGCCGTCTTCGTCGACATCAAGACAGCGTGGATCATCGAAGGCCTCGGTCACGGCCACCAGGATCTTGCGAGCGTGGGCGCAGAAGGCCGGGTGCTGGAGCGCAAGGACGGCCGCATCGTGGCCAACGCGTCGGTCGTGCAATACACGGAGATCACCGCCGAAAACGAGGACTCGTTCCACTTTCACGGCGATCGCTCCGGCTTTCCGCTGACGGCCATCCTCGCCTTGCCGCCTGACGACAAGTCGAAGACACTGCTGCTCGGACGCTACCTGGGCCGGGACGAAACGAGCCAGGTCCTGGAACCCGTGGCGGTGATGGAGGAGCTGGTCGGGACCGTCGCGCGCGTGCGCAGCTGGGTGATCGCGGCCGTAGTGCTCGTCACGCTGGCTACGGCCCTCACGATGGTGCTGGTCTTCTGGCTGTCGCTGCGTCTGCGCCGCCGCGAGCTCGAGACGATGGCCAGGATCGGCTGCAGCCGCCGCACGGTCGCCTCGCTGGTCGTGTGCGAGATCGCGGTGGTCTTCGCCTTCAGCGTGGTTCTGGCGGGCGCTCTGACCGGCGTGACGAGCCTCTACGGCCCCTCGCTCATTCGGGGGCTGATTCTGTGAGCCGCTTGCTGGTGACGGCGATCGTGCCCATCGTCATGTGTGCTGCGTGTGCCGCGGATGCGCCGGACACGGCCGGGCGCAACGGGCCGCTCACCGTCTACACGGTGAATTATCCGCTGCAGTACTTCGCGCAGCGCATCGGCGGGGAGCACATCGCGCTGACGTTCCCGGCTCCGCGTGATGGCGACCCCGCCTTCTGGAAGCCGGATCTGGCGGCCATCGCCCGCTATCAGCAAGCCGACCTGATCCTGCTCAACGGCGCCGGCTACGCGAAGTGGGTCGACAAGGTCTCGCTGCCCGTTTCGCGGCTCGTAGACACTTCGGCTGCCGTGCGCGAGCGCTATCTGCGGATCGAGGGGGCGCTGACGCACGGCCACGGGCCGGACGGTGCGCACGCCCACGAGGGCACCGCCTTCACGACGTGGCTCGACCTCGGGATCGCTGTGGAGCAGGCGCGGGCGGTGAAGGCCGCCCTTGTGCGCGCGGCTCCGCAGCACGCCGGTGAGTTCGAGGCCGGCTTCGAAGCTCTCGCCAAGGACCTCCAGCGGGTCGAGCGCTTGACCAGTGTGGCGGTGGGAGCCCAGCCCGGCCGCGCCGTCGTGGTTTCGCACCCCGTCTACCAGTACCTCGCGCAGCGCTACCACCTCAACCTGAAGAGCGTGCACTGGGAACCGGATGTACTCCCCGGCGCCGAGGCCTGGGCGGAGCTGAAGCAACTGCTCGCCGACCACCCTGCGCGCTGGATGATCTGGGAAGAGGAGCCCCTGGCCGAAACGGTGGCCCAGCTACAGGCTCTGGGCGTGCACAGCGTGGTAGTGGACCCTTGCGGGAACGCATCGGAGCAGGGCGACTTCCTCGACGTCATGAAGAAGAACCTGGCGGCGCTGAGGCGCGTGTACGCCCCTTGAGTGGGCCCGAGGCCCCGGGGTGCCAACTTCCCCGGGACCGAAACCACCCGCAGCCTCCCGGGTTCACTTCCCCATGACCCGCAGCACACGCCTCCTCATCCTGGCCCTCGTGTTATTGCCGGCCGCCGGTCCCGCAACTGCTCAGGACCTGGGCCGGCCCAACAACGGCAAGGGCCCGCCGCACCCCGGACTGGTCAAGCCCGCGGAGGGCAACCGCATCGCCTGGTTCGGAACCCTCGAGGCTGCCCGTGCCGAGGCGAAGCGCACGGGCAAGCCGATGCTCTTCGTGTCGGGCGCGCCCCACTGCGGCACGACGCCCGGCGTCTGGTGACCGGGCAAGCAGAAGATGGACAGGAGTTTCCTGTCCGACACCGAGGTCATCGCGGCGTCGCGCGACTTCGTCTGCGTGCGGCTCGCCACCTTCGAGAATGCGGCGGAGAACGACTTCACGCAGTCGCTCTACCGCACCCGGCGCAACAGGCAGGTGAACACGGTCTTCACGATCCTCGCGCCGGACGGCAAGACGGCGCTGCTCGCCCCCGGACGGTCCGTGTCCCACACGCTGGGCTCGGAGGACCCGCAGAAGCTGGTGGCGGCCATGAAGCGCATCGCCGACCGCTACAAGACGAAGGGCGGCTCGCGGACGCCTCCCATCCCCTACGGCATCGACCTCCGGCGCGCGCTCAACATCGCATCCTGCGACCTGCAGCCGCTCGTGGTCGTGGTGGCCGGGAGCGAGGCGAAGCGCAAGGCGATCGAGAAGACGCTCACCCCCCTGGCGTGGAGCCCCAAATACGTGGGCGTGTTCGCATACGCCACAGCCGAGCCGGACGAGTTGAAGGCGCTCGCGGGCGCAAAGCGGGCCGAGGGCGTGCTCGTCGTCCACGCGGACCGGTACGGGTTGACCGGCAAGGTCGTCGCCTCCGCGACGGGCACGAGTGCATCGACGCTCAAGGCCGCACTGAAAAAAGGCCTGGACGCGTTCAAGCCCGCGGCGAAGGACTCGATCCAGCACATCCGCGAAGCGCGGCGGCGCGGCATCGAGTGGGAGTCCGAGGTAGAGCACGACTCCCGCCCGCGTCGCTAGCCTCGCAGCGACCCTCGATGCTACGCACGAAGACCCTCGACGGCTTCGCCTACGGACCGTTCCGTGCCGTTGTGGACCGCGACGCCGACATCCACGCCTGCCACGCCGACCGCAGCCCGAGCTAGAGCTGGAGGTCGGGCGGACTCCGTACCAAGGCGGGCAAGAACGCCGCGATCTGTGTAGGATCCCGAGCACTTGTTTGTCGAGGAAGTGCCGCGAGGACGAACGGTCAGGGAGGACCAACCATGGTGACGAAGATCAAGCAGACCTGGCTTTTTCCGATGGCTGTAGGCGTGGCCATTGGACTGTTCCTCGCGGGCAATCTGGGCCCGCAGGCCCAGGCGAAGGACGCCGCGCCGCGGGGACGCAAGCCCGTGGCGATCGCCGATGGCCAATACCCCGCCACCTACTTCCCGAACACCGAGCTGATCGGCCCCGACGAAATGAGGATCACCGCCCTCGGCACGGGCATGCCCAACCAGACCCGCGCAGCGGTCTCGATCTCGTTCTTGGTCGAGCTCGGCAACGGAGACAAGTTCCTGTTCGACACTGGCGCCGGCATGCTCGCCAACCTGTTCTCGCTGCGGCCTGACTTCTCGAAGATCGACAAGGTGTTCACCAGTCACCTGCACGTCGACCACGTTGGCGACTTCATGGGGGTTCATATCGGTGGCTGGCTTTCCGGGCGCTTTACGCCGCTCCACCTCTATGGACCGAACGGGTCCAGCCCCGAACTGGGCACCAGGGCCTTTGCGGAAGCGATGACGAAAGCCTACGCCTGGGACCTCGCGACCCGCAGCGGCGCACTACCGGACGCAGGCGCGCAGATCGTGGTGCACGAGTTCGACTACAAGCAGATGAATGAGGTCGTCTACCAGAAGAACGGGGTCACCATCCGATCCTGGCCTGCGATCCACGCGCTGGATGGCGCCGTGAGCTTCAGTCTGGAGTGGAACGGCCTCAAGTATGTCTTCGGCGGGGACACCTATCCGAACAAGTGGTACTTGGAGTATGCGAAGGGGGCTGACGTCGCCTCGCACGAGTGCTTCCTTCCGCCCGAGGCGCTGGCCGCGTACTTCGGCTGGGACCTCGTTCAGGCAACCTGGGTCTCGACCCGGATCCACACGGAGCCTTCCGCCTTCGGCAAGGTGATGGCCGCCCTCAAGCCGCGCATAGCCGTCGGCTACCATTCGGTGCAATCACCGGAGAACAACGCCGCGATCATGGATGCCGTCCGGAAGACCTATGACGGTCCGCTGGCCTTGGCGCGCGACCTGATGGTCATGAACGTGACCAAGGACAACATCGTGGTGCGCATGGCCGTAGTGGACGAGTATGTCCTGCCGCCCGATGTCACGCAGGCGTACAAGGATGCGGATCGGTCAGCCGCGAAGAAGACGTCCGAGTTCATCCAGGCAGGGAAGTGGAAGGGCTACACCCCGCCGCCGATGCCGAAGAAGTAGCGGCCCGGAAACAGAGCGCGTTTCGCTCCTGGGTAAGGAAAAGAGAGCCCTTCGACTCCGCGTGCTTCATAGATGCGTCATGAAGCTCAGGTTCGTGGCCACAGTCGCCCTTGATACGGCCTGACGGGGTGGCGCACGTTCTTCATGAACCAGGACGGCGTGATCATGGCGACCCACGTACACGCTCATTCAGACGACTCCGGCCCGCATCACGAGCACCCACCGCAAGACGGCAACGAGTGGACGCTCATGCCCTAGCCCGGGCGGGGATGCGCCAGCGGGGCCAGCATGTCTCCGCAGCAGCCGAGCCGGTCTGAGAGACTGGGCGGCATGCGAATCGCGGGGAGCCGTAGTTGAACCCTCTGGGCCCTGGCGCTGCGTCCTTCTTCCGGATGGACGATTCCCGGCCCGTTCCCGACGCAAGCGCACTGTTGCAACACGCCGGCTTCATGCGACGCATCGCGCTGAAGATCCTGCACGACGAGGCGCAAGCCGACGACGTCGTCCAGGGCGCGATGCTCAAGGCGCTGGAGCGCCCGCCGCCCCGTAACCTGCGTGCGTGGCTGGCCGCCGTGACACGTAACCTCGCGATCTCGGCCTGGCGCTCCGAACGCAGCCGCGGCCGGCGGGAGCGCACGGCAGCACGCGAGGAGCGCTTGCCGTCGGTCGGGCACGCCGTCGCACGCCTGGAAACGCAACGCCAGGTGGTGGACGCGGTGCTCGGGTTGGAGGAGCCCTATCGCTCCGTGATCGTCCTCCGGTTTTTCTACGAACTCTCGCCCCGGGAGATCGCAGACCGGCTGGATGTCCCCTTGGAGACGGTACGCACGCGTCTCCGGCGCGCACAGACGAGTCTGCGAGCACACCTCCAGCGGCACCACGAGGATCGCAAGGCCATGCTGCTTGCGCTCGTGCCGCTCCTGGAGCTTCCCGGGCGCGGGCCGGCGGTAGCCGCCGCCGGACTGGCCGTCGGGGGAGGTCTCGTCATGAAGGTAAAGCTTGCGGGCGCCGCCGCGCTCTTGCTGTGCGGGGCGTTGGTCGTGTGGACCGCCACGCGCAACGACCGAACGACGGAGCGCAGCCGCACCGACACGCCGGTAGCGACGACCGCACCGGAGCCTGTGCAGGAGCCCGAGCCGCCGCCGGTTCCCACAGGCGACACAGTGGTATGCGCGGGTCGGGTCGTCGACGCGCTCGGCGCGGCCGTGGCGGGGGCCGAAGTACTCGCGCTGCACGTGCTCGAAGCTCCGCGCGACACGGCGACCTTCTGGCACAAGGTCGAGAAACCGGAACCCACGCACCCGGCCGCAGTCACCAAGACGGGGCCAGGGGGTGCGTTCCGGTTGCGGCTCCCGAAAGCACAGCCGCTCGTGCTGCGCGCGAAGGCGCCCGGGCGCGTTTCCGAGACCACCTTCCGCATCGCGCCCCAGCGCGACACGGCAGGGATCGTCTTGCGACTGCTGCCCGCCGGCCACGTGCGGGGCGTGGTCGTCGACGCCGACAACCGCCCCGTGGCAGGCGCGCGCCTGCGGCTGGTGGATCTCTCACAGCAACCGATCCCGCTCGATGCCGGCGCGACGTCGGACGCCGCAGGAAAGTTCGCGATCGAGAACGCTCCGTCCGGACGCATCGGCCTGCTCGTGCACCACGACGCATACGCGGGCGTGCTGCGCCAGGGCATCACAGTGTCCTCCAAGGGCCAACGCATCCGGCTGCTGCGCGGCCGCACGATCCGCGGGACGGTGCGCACATTCGAGGGGCAGCCCGCACCGCACGCACAGGTCATGTTGATTCCGGTCGAGCGCACCGCCCCGTCCGTCACGGTCTACGCAGACGACCGCGGGCACTTTGTTGCCGAGCGCGTTGCCCCCTTCCCGATGTACGTCTTCGCGTCGACGGGCAAGCTCGGGTCCACACAACTCAAGCCGGAGCAAACGGGCACGGGCACAACGCTCGAGATTCGATTGGATCCCGTACGCACGATCCGCGGCCGCGTGTGGACATCTGTACCGGAGGGTAGGCTCGGCGTCGAAGGCGTGCGCCTGATCATCCGCGGGCAGGCCTTCTTCCTGGACCCCACGGTCCCGATGCGCCGCTACTACCAGGGCGAGCGGAGCGTAGTCAGCGGCGAGGACGGACGGTTCACCGTCGAGGGGATCTCCCCCGCGTACGAGTTTATCTCGGTGGACGACTCCCACCCCAAGTACGGCTCGAAGGGCAACGCAACGATCCCCGCTGCGGACCAGAAGGGCGCGGACGAGGAGGTCCAGGTGATGGTCTGGCCCAAACACCGCGTTGCGGGAGTCGTGCTCGATCCCGTGGGCGAGCCCGTAGCCGGCGCAAACGTCATGGTGCGCTACACGATGCGCCACGCCTTCTCGGGAGCCGACGGGCGCTTCGAGTTTCCCGGCGTGGTGTGGGCGGGCCACATGGCCTACGCCGTGCGCGCTTCCAAGCACGGGTTCGCGCAGGCCTGGTCGTTGGACTACCCGCCTGAGAAGGCAGGCGCGATCCAAGTGCGCTTGCTCCGGACACGCGAGCTACGCGGCAAGGTCGTGGACGAAGAGGGCTCCCCCATCGCGGCGGCTCGTGTCGCCATGCCCGCGGATCAACAGTACACGTACACGGAAGGGGACGGCACGTTCCGGTTGCTCGTGCGCCAGGACTACGATCG
>JAPUHK010000142.1 GCA_027297745.1 Planctomycetota bacterium
GATTCCTCTTGCGTGTCATCGTGGTCCCTCCTTCGCTCAGAAGTTGAAACTGAACGCCACATTAGGGGCCGTGCAGCGTCGCGTCGAAACCGTACGCGTTCGCACCGGAGCCCCTGAAGTAGTCGATGGGCCATGCTCCGACTTTCGTCACGCAGGGTCAACCTGTCAGAATTGACAGGTGGCCTCCGTGCGCCTGGATAGGTTATTTATATGAGCCAGAGGATCCCGGCTAGCGAAAGGAGGGGCTCCCATGTGGATCAAGGCCTTGCTTGTCCTGACCGCGGCGCTGGTCTGCAGTGCTTGCAAGCACAAGGAAGTGACCGAGGACCAGGCCCTCGAGACCATCAGCGCACTGGACCGAGCGATCGACGACATTGTCGAAGAGCGCAGCCGTGCCGAGCGGGCGAAGGTATCCGTGCGGTTGCTCGAGGGCGAGGCTCGTGAGGCGTACCAAGACAACCGCAACGCAGGACGCTATCTGTTGCGCCTCAATGCGGACTACGACGCGACCCCGGAAGACTTCGAGCGCATCTTCGACCAACTGCGGGCCAACCGCGCGAGGTCGGCTGAACGCATCCTGCGCCTGGCGCTCCGGACGCGCGAGGACCTGACGCCGGACGAGTGGCGGGCGCTCAACAAGCATGCGGCCAAAGGCCGCGGTTAGAGGGAGGCGTGAGATGGTAGTCACGACGTTGACCCTGCTGTACTTGCTGTTCGGTGTCGGAGGCGGGGATACGCAGACGACGATCGAGCGGATGGACGCGCTTGTTCAGGAGATCGTCCTCGACAAAAAACGCATGAAGCAGGCGCGCTCGGTCCTGAAGGAGATGAAGAAGGAGTCGAAGCGCTTTCAGAAGGAGCTGTTTGGCATTCGCGGCAAGCTGCTGTCGATCGATGCGAAGCACGACGCGAGCCTCGACGAGTACCGCGCCGTCTTCAAAGAGGCCGACGAAGCGTGGTTCAGGACCGAGAAGACGCTCATCGAGCTGCGCTTCCGGATGAAGGACCACATGACCCGTCCGGAGTGGAGGGCTCTCTTCGCTGGGCTGGAGAACGAGCCGGCCAGCGCCGCGCGGTGAGAAGGGGCTCCCCGCGGATGGGGGAGCCCTTGATAATCGGTGCGACTGGATTTGAGATCAACACGACGACTGCAGTCTCTGAGAATCGTCCTGTGGAGCATCGTCGCCATGGGGCTTGCCGGCGTGTGGGCCGCACCCGCGAGGGCACAGGACGCGCCGCCGCAAGACCCGGCGGCGGGCGCGCCGCAGGGGGGTGAGGGCGACGAGGAGGGGATCCCTTGGTCACAACACTGATCGTCTTAGCCCACCTGGCCGGCCTAGGGACGTCGCTCCACGCCGTTTTCTACGCGCGCTCCTCGCAAGGCTCGATCGCGTGGGCGATGGCTCTCATCTGGGTACCCTACGTAGCCTTGCCGCTCTACTGGGTGTTCGGGCGCAGCCGCTTCGTGGGATATGTGCGGGCGCGCCGCGCCGAGGACGTCATGCACAGCGAGACCGCCCAGCGGGTGCGCGACGACGCGGAACAGTTCGTCGCGAGACTGTCCGAGGACGCGGGGCAGTTCCGATCGCTGGAGGGGCTCGCGCGCATGCCTTTTACGCGTGGCAACCACGCCGAGCTACTCGTCGACGGCGCCGAGACGTTCCGGGCGATACTCGACGGGATCGAAAAGGCCGAGCGGTACGTGCTGGTCCAGTTCTACATCCTGCGTGACGATGGCCTGGGCAGCGACCTGAAGGACCGACTGGTCGAGCGGTCGAAGGCCGGCGTCAAGGTCTACTTTCTCTACGACGAGATCGGCAGCCATGGGTTGCCCCGGAGCTATCTCGACGAATGCCGCGCGGCAGGAATCGACGTCCGGCCCTTTCATACGACCAAAGGCAAGGCGAACCGCTTCCAAGTCAACTTCCGCAACCACCGCAAGATCGTCGTGGTCGACGGCCGCGTCGGCTTCGTGGGCGGACACAACGTCGGCGACGAGTACCTCGGCAAGGACCCGAAGTTCGGGCCGTGGCGCGACACCCACATGGTCGTCGAGGGACCCATGGTCCAGGGGCTGCAGCTTCTCTTCGTCGAGGACTGGCACTGGGCCGCCAAGTCGGTTCCGCCCGGCCTCGAGTGGATGCCGGCGCTCTCCGAGAAGGGCGACATGGCGGGCCTGGTCCTCGGGAGCGGTCCGGCCGACCAACTGGAGACCTGCAACCTGATGTTCATCCATGCCATTCACAGCGCACGGCGGCGCGTGTGGATCGCGACCCCGTACTTCGTTCCGAATGAGGAGATCGTGGCCGCGCTGCAGCTGGCCGGGCTGCGTGGTGTCGATGTGCGCATCCTGTTGCCGAAGAATCCCGACGATAAGCTCGTCTGGCTGGCCTCGTTCTCCTACCTGGAGATCGCCGCGAAGACGAACCTGCGGATTGACCGCTACACGGAGGGATTCATGCACCAGAAGGTCATCCTGGTGGACGACGTAGCTGGTGTGGGGACGGCGAATCTGGACAACCGGTCCCTTCGGCTCAACTTCGAGGTCACGGCACTGTTGGCCGACGCAGGGTTCGCGGCCCAGGTCGAGAAGATGTTTCTCGCTGATTTCGAGCGCTCGACGCCCGCGACGGCCGACGAACTCGTCGGGAAGTCGTTCCCTTTCAAGCTCGCGGTGAAGGTCGCGCGTCTGTTCTCGCCGATCCTGTGACCGCAGGCGGCGGCAGCCGCCCCGCCCCGGTGACCTCCTATCCCTGCTCGATGCGCGCCCGCGCGCTGTCCGCGCTCTCGCGCAACGTCCCAAGCGCGTCCTGCACGCCTCCTTGTAGCTTGGCCCAGCTCTCCGTGGCAGCCGCGGAGGCGCTGTTGTACTGCTCACGCGCCACGCCGATCTGCAAGCCGAAGGAGAAGGGCCCGGCGTCGATGGACGAGCTCAGCAAGGCGCTGCTCGAGGCCTGGGCGAAGAAGCAATACAACCTCGGACGCGCCGGTGCCAAGCAGGCCTCCTACAAGATCGCGGCCAAGATGGAAGTCATGGGCCAATTGATGGAGTGCAAGGGTGACTACAGCTGGGACGGCAAGGCCGGCTCGCTGACGTGGGACAACGCGCAGCTGGGCGGGATGCTCGCCGAGCAGGGCTGGTCCGCGACGAACATGGACAGCAACTTCCGGACGCGCGCATGGCTCGAACAGTTCGACGGCGCCACGCTGACCGCGAAGAGGGACGAGAAGGGCACCGTCGTCACCGTCAAGACCGGCAAGCCCGCCGGCATTCGCGAAGTGCACTTCGACAACAACGGCGTCATGACCGGCATGAAGATGGAAGCGCCCAACAAGATGGGCGGCACGATGGAGATCGTGATGGACCTCAGCTACAAACAGGAGGGCGGGCAGTACATCAACACGGGCTGGTCCTTCAAGGGCGAGCTCCCCCAGGGCACGTACTCCGAGAAGACAACCATCACCTCGGTCAAAGCGGGCGACTTCTTCATCATCACCAAGGCCGTCGCGGACGGCAAGATGAGCATGCCTGGGGGCGAGATGGCGATGAAGAAGACCCTGACCTTCACAGACTGGAAGATCAACGGCCAGGCGCTCGGCGGTGAGGCGGCGGCCGGCGCGATGGAGCTCCCCGAGGACAAGGGGAAGAAGACCGAAGGCTGCGGCTGCGGCGACGACGACTAGATAGCCCTCAGCAAGTCGGATTCAAGCAGCACGATCGGGGACGGGGCAGAAGGCTCCGTCCTCGCTGAAGCCCCCCGATTCCACGCCGAAGGCGTGGTCGAAGCGCGCGCGGTAGTTCTCCCAGGCGATGGCCGAGGTCAGCTCCACGAGCTGCGCCGGCTCGAATTTCTGCCGTAGCTCCTCGAACATGGCGTCCGGGACCACGACCGGCGTGTCCGTCATGGCCACGGCGTAGCGCAGCACCAGCTTCTCCAGGTCGCTCAGCGCGGCGCTCTGCTCGAAGTCCCCGAGCGCCTGCAGCTTGTCTTCCGTGATCCCGATCGTTCTGCCCACGGCAGAACCGATGTCGATTCAGAACGGGCAACCGACACGCATGGCCACCTTGATCTGCGCCAGCAGCTTCAAGCAGCCGTCGACGTTCTTCGCCGCCTCCTGCGCCATCTCCATGCCGCCGAGCCCGCGCAACAGCCGCGGGTGGTGCGCGATGATCTCGATCGGCTCGGGCACCTTGCCCACCTTGCGCTTCGCCATCCAGTAGGCGACGCGGGCGATCAGGCCGGGTTTGGGCGTTCCTGCGAGACGTGCCATGCTTCCCTCCTCGGGCGGACTCGGCCCCCATTCTCGGAGCGCCGGCAAGCGATGCCCGGGGGC
>JAPUHK010000143.1 GCA_027297745.1 Planctomycetota bacterium
CGGGGGCGCGGCGGCCAATTTCCTGCGCGGCGTGAAGAGCATGGCCGGCAAGAAACCGCCGCTGCTGATCAGCCTCGAGCGCTGTGACAACAAGCAGGACGCCGTCGGCTACGCCCCCAAGTACCTGGAGCAGTTGAAAGAGGTCTTCCATCTCGACGAGAACAACGTGTACGCGCTCGGCTTCTCCGGAGGCGGCTTCCGTCTGTGGGACGACATCGTCTGCAATGCGGAGGCCCTGCCGCGCTTCGCCGGGGTGGTGCTCGTCGGCTGCGGCAAGCAGAGCTACAACCCGCCCGAAAAGCCCGCGAAGGCGCCGGCGATCCTCTTTGTCGGCGACCCGAAGGACTCGAACTACGGGCGCAGCAGCCCGGCGGCGGCCGACGGGCTCAAGCAGCTCGGATACGAGGTGCTGCTGTTCGAGCACTCGTCGGGCCACACGCTGCCGCGCAAGGAGATGAAGGCCGTCTTCGAGTGGATCCGGAAGCGGATCAAAGAGAACAAGAAGAAGGCCAGGAAGAAGGGCTGACCGGGAAGTCGGAAGCTACTCCGCGGGCTCGTGGTAGGAATCCATGAAGTCGAGCAGCCGCTGCGCCCACTCGCGGAAGGCGCCTTCGACGGGCCGCCACAGCTCGGGCACGTCGTCCGCGCCCTGCGCGCTGCCTTCGATGCGGTCTACCACCGCCGCAAGCTGCTCCCCGGTAAGCGAGTCCAACAGCTCGCCCTCCATCGCCGCGGTGCCGATGCTGGGCTTTTGCCGCACAACGTCATTGCCCGTGGGTTCTACGTCACTGATGGCCAGCCGCACGCGCAGTACGTTGTCGCCGGGCTCGTCGACGACCGTGTAATACGGATCGATGGTCTCCTTCAGGATGCGCGTGAAGGCCTGCGCCACCTTTTCGAGGACGTCCGGCCCGAACTCCGCCGCGAGCGAGTCGGAGGCCAGGTGGATCTGCACCGGGTCGATCAGCAGATAGTGGTAGCTGCGCATGTCCACGCCCGGCTTGATGTACACCAGGTCGGACTTGTATTCGGGGTTGGCTTCGAGGTGCGAGTAGCTCTTCAGGAAGCCGGACTTCGTGGGCGCGCTCTGGCACGCGGCCACCAGCAGCGCCGGCGCAAGGCAAAGGAAGATGCGGATTCTCATCATCTCGTGTCCTAGTACGGGGTGTCCCAATAGGCTTCCCACTGCGCTTCGAGCTGCTTGCTGATCTTGGGGCGCTGCTTGGCGACCTTGAACGTGCGCCGGTTGTCGCGCCACCACTTCTGCCACTCCGCCCGGTCCTCGCCGAAGTTCTCACCCGTGAGCACGCACAGGGAGAGCGCCCAATAGGGCCCGAAGCGGTTGGGATCACTGCCGCCGCCGCGCCGGCGGCTGGTGCCGCCGCCCTTCTGCATGCCCTTCATGAGCGCCGCGAGGGAGTCCTGGGTGCGGATGTTGCCGGCGCCGAGGATGCGCGCCTTGCCGGAGGCCAGCGTCAGGTTCCGGTACGGGTGGTCCTTGAGCACGGCGAGCGAGGACTTGTGGCCGTGCCGCCCGATCGACTTGAGCAAGATGGCGAAGAGCTCCTCGCGCTTGCTCAGGTTGCGCTCGCGGCGGTACATGCGGTGCAACTGCTTGAGCGCCTCACCGTTCGGCATCCAGCCCAGCGCGCTGACGGCGGCCATGCGGATCCGGTCGTCCTTGGAGCGCAGCCCCCGCGCGATCTCGTGCACGACCTTGCGATCGTTGATCCCGGCCGTCGATTGGATGGCGTGGATGATGTCCGGGGCGCTGTTCGTCCCGAAGCTCTCCTTGAGGCTTTTGACGGCGTCCTGCACCTCCTCGTCGGAGGGCTCGTCGACGCGCTCGAAGGGCGGCCCCAAGGGGTCGCGGTCGGCGGCATGCACCTCCTCCTCACGGTCGTCGTAGCGCTCGTCCCAGTAGCTCTCCCAGAAGGAGCGCACCTCCTTCGAGACCGGCGGCCGCGCGTCGCTGATCTTGACCGTGCGCCGGTTGTCGGACCACCACTGCTGCCACTCGAAGCGGCCGTAGCCGTGGTCCTCGCCCGTGAGCACGACGAGCGCGGTGTGGAAGGCGCCCCGGAAACGGCCCGCCCACTCCGACTCCACGCCGAGGCCGCGGCGCCGGCCGCCCCGGCCGCCCCGGCGCTCGCCACCGCCCTTGCGCGCCAGCTTCACCAACTCGTCGAGGGACTTCTTCGAGCGGATGTTCCCGAGCGCCAGGACGCGGGCGGTGCCGGAGTCGACGGTCAGGTTCTTGAAGGGGTGGTCCGCCAGGGCGCGGATCGAGGTCGTGCTGCCGTGCCGCCCGATCTCCTTGATCAGCAGCGCGAAGAGCTCGTCGTCCGTGCGCAGGCCCTTGTTGTTCCAGTAGTTCCAGTGCAGTGACTTGAGCGCGGCCTCGTGCCGGGTGGCGCCCAGCGCCGTAATCGCCGCCACCTTGACCGCACGGCTGCGCTCCCGGACGCCCTTCTTGAGCTCGTTGATGACCTTGCCGTCCGCCATGCCGGAGGCCTTCTTGATGGCGGCGACCTGCGCGACCTCGTCACCGCTCTTGAAGGCCGCGTCGAGCGCGGCGACGGTCTGCTTGACCTGCTCGGGAGTGGGAACGTCCTGCGCCGCAGCACCAACCGCCGCAGCACCGAACCATAGGAGGCAAAGAGCCAGTCTCGGCATGGTGGACACCCTCAAAATCCGGCCGTGGGAGCGGGAGTCTACCACGCCGACTATCTGTGCCGCGGGACCGCACCGGACGCCTCCGGCGACGGCGGCGCGGGGCCGCAACCACAGGTCGCCGAACCGCTCATGAGACGCAAGCGGGAGACGTCCCGGTGACGCAGGCGCGGGTGGGGCACGGTACGGTATGCCGGACAGCGGCTCCTGGCGTCCCATGTCGCTCCGCATTCAAGCCCTCACCCACCGGTTCGGACAACAGGCCGCGCTTACGGACGTGAGTCTGCACGTCCGCAGCGGCGACTGCTACGGCTTCATCGGCCACAACGGCGCCGGCAAGACGACCGCCATGCGCGCCGTGTTGGGCCTGTTGCGCCCACAAGCCGGACGCATCGTGGTGGACGGCTTCGACGCCGCGCGGCATCCGCGGGAGGCCCGTGCGCGTATAGGTGCGTTGATCGAGACGCCCGGCTTCCACGGCCACTGGGGCGCGCGCCACAACCTCATGGTGCTCGGCCGGCTGGCGGGCATGCCGCGCAGGGAGGCACGCACCGAAGCCGGCCGCGTGCTCGAGCTCGTCGACCTCGCGGATGTGGCACACAAGCCGGTCCGGACCTTCTCGCAGGGCATGCGCCAGCGGCTGGGCATCGCGCAGGCGCTTTTGGGAAGCCCCAAGTACCTGCTGCTGGACGAGCCCACGAACGGGCTCGATCCGGAAGGCGTAGCCGAGATCCGCGAGCTGCTGTTGCAACTCAACCGGCAAGACGGCACCACGATTCTGATCTCGAGCCATCAGCTGCACGAGCTCAACGACCTGTGCAACCGCGTGGGCGTGCTGCGCGACGGCGAGTTGCTGGTCGAAGAAGAGTTGAGCACGCTCCTGCGCGCGCAGGAGTCCCTCTATGTCGTGCGCACCGATCGCGACGACACGGCGATGCGCAGGCTCGAGGCACTCGGCTTGAGGCCGGAAACGCGATTGACGGGCGGGCTGCTGGTCGACCTCGGTTCCCAGAGACCGGGACCTGTGGTACGCAGCCTGGTGGAGTCGGGGCTCAACGTCGAGGTTTTCGCTCCGCGCCCGCCCTCGCTCGAAGAGGTCTACCTGCACTTCACGCGCGAAGGGGGTGCCGCGACGATCGCGATGGACGGGCCGGTCAGCGTCAAGCCGCCCGCCGAGCGGCGCGCGCCGGGCCGCCCGGTCTGGCGCATGGTGCGCTACGAGGCCGCCCGCTGGACGCGCCTGACGGTTCCGGGTTTGCTCGCCTTGCCTCCGCTGTTGGGCATCCTCGCGGTCGTGCTGCGCCGCCAGGAGGCGCAGGCGGAGGCCGAACGCGTGCTCTCGGGCGAGATCGTGAGCACGACGGACGTGACCGCCTTCGAAGGCGTAGCGGTGGCGCTTGGCAGCGCCGGCGCGCTGCTGCCCTACGTGCTGCTGGGCCTCGCGAGCCAGTCTATCTCCGGCGAGTTCTCCCAGGGCACGCTGCGCAACGTGCTGCTGCGACCGCTGCGCCGGCTGCAGGTGCTGGCCGGCAAGCAGATCGCGCTGCTCGGGGCGGCACTGTTCGCCTATCTGCTGGTCGCGGGCACGGCCATGGCTGCGGCCGCTTGGGCCTTCGACTTCACCGACCTGAACGAGATGCTCGACAACGGCAAGCTATTCCCGCTGGTGAAGGCGAGCGAGCTCTGGGCGGAGCTCGGCCGCGCTCTCGTCTCGCCGCTCCTCCCGCTGTGCGTCTATGTCGCGATCGGTCTGCTGGCCGGGACGGTAGCGCGCC
Source organism: Planctomycetota bacterium (assembly GCA_027297745.1). GTDB lineage: Bacteria > Planctomycetota > PLA2 > PLA2 > PLA2 > JAPUHK01. The sequence goes on from JAPUHK010000143.1 coordinate 4,449, forward strand.
GCGGCGCAACCGGGCTGGCTCTGGCGCTGGGCGCGGGGGTCTTTCTCGATGTCGGCCGCGCTCTGGCCCGCCCCTTCGGCCTCGAAGCCTGGACCCCGGCCGCCTACGTGCCGTCCCCGCTGGCCCGCGGTTCCTACCTCGACTACTACTTGGACGTCTCACGGGGTTACAGCAACGCGACCTTCGAACTTGGAGCGACGCAATACCTCGTCCCGTGCGTATGGCTGGTGGCGTGCTTCGCGTTGGCCTACGCCATTTTTCAACGGAGATTCGTGCCGTGACGATGCGTGGCGTATGGATCTTGTTGCCCGCCCTGGCCGGCTGCTCCTTCCTGGAAGGCAAGCTGCGGGACGAGCCGCCTCCCCTGCTCGACATGGAGGAGCCGCTCGCGCTGCACGGCGAAGCTGAGGACGAGGCGGAACGTGCCGCGCTGCCTGCCGGGGCCTTTAGCGGCGTCTACGTCGGCGACGAACGCCGCTCGCTGGAGGAAATGGACCAGGAGCCCGAGGGCTTGCTGGTCCTGCGCGTGGTCGAGAACTCTCCCGGCGACGCGGCGGGCCTGCGCGAGGGCGACCTGCTGCTCGAAGTGGAAGGCGTCTCCGGTACACGGGCCCTGCGCTGGCCCAGCGAGTGGCGCGACGTGGAGCTGCGCACCGAGCCCGGCAGCAAGCTGCGGCTTCTGTACGACCGCGCCGGCGTCGAGCTACGCACCGAGCTGACGGTAGTCGCGCGCGTACGGCCCGCTCTGCGCGAACCCGCAGAGCGCTTCCGGGAGGAAGCTCGCGTGGGCATCGTCGTGCGCACCGCGACGGAAGTGGAGAGCCGCAGCGCGGGGCTCGGTCCGGGCGCGGGAGCCGTAGTGGTCGGCCTGGCGCGCACGAGCCCATGGCGCAAGGCGGGGCTGCGCTTCGGCGACCTGATCGTCGACGTCGACGGCAAGCCGGTGGCGCACCCGGACGTACTGCTGGACGTCATCCGCGCCACGCCCAAAGGCGAATCCGTGGCGCTCACCTACTTGCGTGACGGCAAGCGCAGCACGCTGCAAGCGCCCGTCTCCCGGCGCGCCTCGGAGATCACGAAGTTCAAGATCCCGCTGATCATCAACATCGAGAGGGACGGCGGCTTCAAGACGGTCTCTGTGCTGCTCGGGATCTACAAGTCGAAGAAGACGCCCGCGGCGTGGGAGACGCGCCTGCTGTGGCTGATCAAGCTGCGCGGCGGCGACGCCGACCACCTCGAGGAAGTCGAGGAACCCGCCCGGTGAGGACGGCTCTGTGCGTTCTGTGCCTCGGCCTCGCCGCGGCGGGGCAGGACTTCGGTCGCGTGACGGCCTTGCAGGCGCCGCAGGGCACGCAGGTTTTTGACGTCGTCTACGCGGACGTGAACGGCGACGGCCTACGCGACCTGGTCGTCTCGCTGTCGGACTGGCGCCGGCAGGGCTCGACGCGCTCCCTGCGGGTGCACCTGCAGCGCAAAGCGGAGCCGCCGTTCCACGCGGAGCCCGATCACGTCGTCGATCCCGCGGACGCGGTGGCCTACGCGGTGGCCGACGTGCATGCCGACCCCGGCGCGGAGATCGTCTTGTTCGGACGCGCCGGCGTCTGGGCCCACCGGCTGCAGGCGCCGGAGAAGGAACGCACCGTCAAGTTGATCGAGGCCGCGTTCCTGTGGCAGTTGCCCGATGACCACCGCGCCGTGGCGTGGGAGGCCGGAGTGTTGGACTGGAACGGCGACGGGCTCCAGGACCTGGTGATCCCGGAACCGGACGGCTACCGCCTGGCCGCGCAGGTGCGCGACAGCGAGGGAGCGCGCTTTCCCACGTCCCACTTGCTGCGGGTCCCTGTCGGCGAGCAGACCGAAGCCACGGAGCCGCGCACCGTGCGGTTGCGAGCCCGCCAGCTGCGCGACCGCGTGTTGCTGCGGTTGAGCAGCGCCGAATCGGGCACCGGGCGGCCGCTCTTGGAGATCAACGACAGCGTGCCCGCGCCGCAGCTGCGGGACTGGGACGGCGACGGCGACCTGGACCTGCTGGCGACGACCGAGAACCGCCTCTTCGTCTGGAAGCAGGGGGCGCATGGATTCGGCGCGAACGCGGACCACAGCTACCCCCTGCCGGTGGTGGCGAACCGCAGCCGGCGGCTCGACGTCTCCTACAGTGCGCACGCGCAGGACCTGAACCGCGACGGCCGCGTCGACTGCGTCATCTTCTCGGGGGACCTGCGCAGCAAGCACGTGCGCACGCAGGTGCAGATCTTCGTGCAGGGGGACGAGGCCGCTTCCCCCCTCTTCGGAGCCGAGGGCCTGCCGCAGCAACTGCTCTTGCTGGCCGGGTTCGCCGGCAATCCCCGGCTCGACGACGTCAACGGCGACGGCTATCCGGACCTGCTGGTCGGCACCATCCGCCCGGACTTGCTGGACACGCTGCGGGCCGCGGCGCGGGGGCGCGTGGATGTGGAGCTGTTCCTGTTCCTGAACAGGAAGGGCCGCTTCAAGCGCAAGCCCGACCTTACCTTCAAGACCAGCGTGGATGCCACGGGGTTGCGCTTCAAGCGCCCGATCTTGATGGCGCGCTTTTTCGCCGACCTGACCGGCGACGGTGTGCGCGAGCTCTTGCTGCGCGACGAGAAGGCGAGTCTCAAGGTCTTCATGACCCGCGTGGGCAAGAGCGGGCTCACGATTCACGCGCGGCCGCTGTGGACGCTGCGCATCGACGAGCGCGCCAGGGTGCGCTTGCCCCCCCGGCGCCCCGGGCGGCCGGTGCCCCTGCTCGTGCTCGAACGCGAGCAGGTCCTGTACGTGAGGTTCGAGTGATTCGAATGAAATGGGGCGTGCTGACTTTGCTGCTCGCGCTGCTGGGCGCAATCGGCGCACGCGCGCAGGTGGCCTGGACGTTTGAGCGCGGGCAGACTATCGCGGTCCCTTTCGCCCTGGCCGGCTGGCAGCTGCACGACCTCAACGGCGACGGGCGCAGCGAGCTGTTGCTGATCGGCAGCGGCGGTGAGGTGCGTACGTGGGCGGCCGATCCCGGGACCGGCCGGCTCGAGGCGCAGCCCCGCGGGAGCCTGGTGCTCCCCCACCCGAAGTACGCGATGCTGGCGCTGGCCGACTTCGTGGGCGACGGCTCCACGCAACTCGTCGTCCTGTCGCGCCGCGAGACGACGCTCTACGAGCTCGGCGCCCACGGAGCCTTCGCGCCGCAAGGCCGTACGCTCGCGCGGCGCGCCCGCCTCAGGCTGCGCACGAACCTGCCGGTCCTGGCGGACATCGTGCAGGACGTGAACGGCGACGGCCGCCCGGATCTGATCGTGCCGAGGCGCAAGGAGACCGAGATCTGGGCCGCAAGAGAGGCGCCCTCCGCAAACACGCTGCCGCCCCTGCGCAAGGTGGCGAGCGTCGCGGTCGACATCCAAGAGGCAACCGAGATGGAGGGCCACAGCCTGTCCGACCGCCTGGTCAGCACGTTCAGCATTCCCAGCCTGAGCACGCTCGACCTGAACGGCGACAAGCGGCTCGACCTCTACGTCGAGCTAGGCTGTCGGCGCATGTTCCACATGCAGCGGCCCGACGGCTCGATTCCAGAGGAACCGGACGTCGTGCTGGACCTGAACAGATTCCAGGACACGAGCCCCGAGGCCGCGCTGCGGCCCGGCCGCACGCTCGCGGGCGGCAAGAAGGCCAGCTACCGGATGCGCGACCTCACCGCGGACGGTATCCCGGACTACGTCATCGCCCACAGGCGCAAGGTGTGGGTCTTTCACGGCAACAAGGAGCAGCCGCAGTTCACCGATCCGGCCAACGTGATCAAGGTGTCGGACAACGTGACGGCGCTGCTGCTGCTGAACCTCGACGACGACCCCTATCCGGACCTGCTGATCGTCAAGCTGCAGATCCCGACCGTGGCAACGCTGCTGGTCGGCGCGCTCAAGTCCTTCGAGATCGACATCACGGCGCTCGGCTACAAGAACGAGAACGGCGCGCGCTTCAGCCGTGCGCCCGCATGGAGGAGCGAGCTGCACGTGCGCCTGCCTTCGATCGTCGGCATCCTCAAGAACCCGGGCGCGCTGCTGGACCGGGTGGAGCAGGTGGCGCGCAAGTTCAGGCCGCAGCGCACGGGGGACCTGGACGGGGACGGCCGCATGGACACCGTGCTGCTCTCGGAGGACAAGACGCGCATCGACGTCTGGCGCGGCCACCGCGCAGGCGCGGACGGCCCCGACGAGCTGGACACGGTCCTGCGCCGGCTGCTATTCGAGGAAGCGGACAAGAACTGGGACATCGAGCGCCTGCTGGGGTTCTTCGACGCGCTGGCCGGCCGGCGGGCGGCAGCGATCACCGGCGGGGGCGAAGCCACCGCGCAGATCACGCTGCTGGATCCGAAGCGCAACCAGCTCCAGGACTTCGCGCTCGGCGACCTGGACGGCGACGGGCGCGCGGAGATCGTCGTGCACTACCTGCCCGTCGGCGCCGGCACCGACCTCTTCGAAATCTGGCGCGTACCGCGTGTGCGCTAGCGTCGCAGCTTCAGCAGCACGCGCTGCGCGTCCTGGCTCAGGCCCAGCCCCGGGACCTCTTCCTCGAGCTGCCGGCGGGTGCCGTAACCGCCCAAGTACCCGTTCACGCGCGTGACCGCGGTCGAGTCCGTGAAGTCCTTTGCGTCCGGATACAGCGCGCTGAGCTCCTCGAGCAGCCCGGGCATGTTGCGCAGCCGGTGTTTCTGGTGATAGTCCTCGGCGCGGTAGAAGCGTTTGGCCTCCACGATCCCGGTGCGGATCTTCTTCGAAAGCGACTCTTGCAGCCGGTCGCGGCTCGCCACGGCGACCTTTTTCTGCTCCTCGTCGTGGAAGAACACGAACGAGGCGTACTGCAGCGACCAGGCGCGTGAGGTCGGACTGTGACTGTCCCAATAGATGTCGAGCAGGTCTTCGAAGGTGATGCGCTGGGGATCGAAGTCGATCTCGATCGTCTCGGTGTGGTCGCCGAGATCGCGGTAGGTCGGGTCCTTCTTCGTGCCGCCCGAGTACCCGACGCGTGTACGGATCACGCCCGGAAGACTCCCGAACCGGGAGTCGGGGCCCCAGAATCACCCCAGCGCGAAGGTCGCGGTCTGCACCTTCGCGGGGAGCTTCGCGTCGATCGGGGGAACGCGGCTCTTGTCCTTCGTGGCCGCCTGCGCCATGCTCTCGTCCTTCTTCCCCCCGGCCGCCTCCTGTGCGAAGCCGACCCCGAGCCCGCACAGGACCAGGAATGCCGGCGGCGCGGCCCATCGGAGGGAACGTGTCATGGGTTGCATGATCTTGGATGGCGCTCGGACACCAGAGGTTACCCCACAGATGATACGTTGGCCGCGGCCGGACGGATGAGGAGAACCTGCCATGCCCGAAAGCGTAAACCTGCAGCAAAAGCTCGCGAGCTTCGATGAGATCTACAGCCCCAAGATCGTGGGCGAGCTGAACCGCCAGTACGTGAAGCTCGTCAAGTTCAAGGGTCCGTTCACGTGGCACCACCATGAAAACGAGGACGAGCTGTTCCTCGTGTTGAAAGGGAGCATCCGCATCGAGCTCAGGGACGGCGACGTTGAGCTCGGCGAGGGTGAGTTCTACATCGTGCCCAAAGGTGTCGAGCACCGCCCCGTGGCCGACGAAGAGGCGCACATCCTGCTGTTCGAACCGGCGGCAACGCTCAACACCGGCAACGTGCGCGACGACTTCACGCTCCAGGAGCTGGATCGGATCTGAAAATGTCCGACGGGGGCGGCGGGCGCGGCGGAAGATCGCAGCTCTGACACCCGCGCGGAGCGGGGCGTGGTGCCCGATGGACCCAGCGGGCCTTGCTGAGCGAAGAAGCGCTTGCCGCGCCGCCGGGAAAAAATGCGGGCCGGGGCCCGGCGCTCCTCCTCGGTAGGCGGTGCCGGTGTCTAGTCCATGGCGGCCGAGGGCATACCAGGCAACGTGCTCGACACGACGTGTAGGCTGACGGCATGAGAGCCTTTGCGTGGCTGGCCCTGGCCGGCGCCCTGGCCCTTCCGCCCGGTTGCAGCTCCTCGCTCCAGGGCCAGGTCGCACCCAGGATCCGCGGGGCCATCTGGATCCGCCCCAAGGGCACCGAGCACGTCACCGCCAGTGAGAAGTGGGTCCTGGTCGAGTTCTTCGACCCGTCGCTGAGCATCTGCCGCTCGCGCGCCGCGGACCTGATCAAGATGCAGAACGACTACCGCGACAAGAACTTCGTGGTCATAGGCGTCACGAAGGCTGCGCGCGTGGATGCCGAGGCCTTCATCGACGAGCTCGGCGTGAACTACCCGGTGATCCCGATCGCAAGACAGCTGTTCGAGGACTTCGAGGTCAAGAACATCCCGGACGCCACGTTGATCGACCCCTACGCGACGGTCGTGATCGATAACCCCAAGACGCTGCGCGAGGTCGAGGACCGCCTCTCCAAAGAGCTCGGCTGAGCTGCAAAGGCCCGGTAACGGCGGCCGGCACTAACGCTTCTGCTTCTGCAGCCGGTCCAGGCTCCTCGCCGCTTCGTCCGAAAGCGCCTTGATCCCGTCGTCGGACCAGCGCCGCTCGATGCTCTGCGCCAGGTAGACCGCGCGCTGGAAATGCTCCTCCGCGGCGTCCCA
>JAPUHK010000144.1 GCA_027297745.1 Planctomycetota bacterium
TCCGCCTGCGCGACACATCCAAGGTTCGCGGTCGGTGGAACGAGTACGACTAGGTTGGGGGCGTCTTGCACGAGCTCGGCACGTGCGAAGCAGTGGACGTCAATCAAGAGACCGCGGAGACGGGTCAGGATTGGCAGCGCAACAGGCGCCTGGCGGCTCCGGGCAGCCGGCGATGGCGACTGCCAGAAGGCGCGTTGCGCGGGCGGAAGTACATCATGGTCGACGAGTGGGGGCCGCTCGACCCGACTGAATCGGCGGTCTTCCCAAAGCGCGTCGTTGCCTGGGAGGAGTGCGCATTCCACGTCCTCGGTCCGACAGGTGATTACGAGATCACGGAGTTGGCCGGCGAAGTCACGCTCGAGAAGGGGCCGAAGACGTTGCGCGTTCGACCCACCGCCAGCGGCGCCACGCTTTTTACCGCGAAGGTGAGGGTGGGGGGGAAGGAGTTCCCGATCGAGGGCACGGTCCTGCGCGCGGAGTGGAATGTCCGCTTCTGGAAATGGCAGACGGACCCGCGCGAGGATGCGGACGCGTGGACGAAGCTCTTGGCGACGCAGCCGCTGCACGAGCTGAAGACCGGCAAGCTCGACTTCCGCTGGCAGCACGAGGCGCCGGCGAAGAAGGTGCCGGGCGACGGCTTCGCCACGCGGGCCGTGACGAAGATGAAGTTGCCGAAGGGGATCTACGAGCTGCGCACGGTCAGCGACGACGGCGTGCGCGTGCTGATCGACGGCAAGCCTGTACTGGAAAACTGGACCTGGCACGGGCCCACGGAGAACAAGGCCGTGTACGAGACCACCGGCAAGGTCCACGAGATCGTGATCGAGCACTTCGAGCTGGACGGCTGGGCCCGGCTCAGCTTCGACCTGCGCCCGCTCCCCTGAGCCTGTCATCGGGCCACCGGACAGGACCGGATCCTGTCCATCGGGCATGATTCCCTTCCGCTATGCCTCGACATCGAGGGAAAGGCCGCGGGCCCGATTCCGGCCGTTCTGCGGGCCCTCAAGTGGGCTCCATCGGCCTGTCGATGGTCCGATCGATGCCCCTCCGTCTACCCGCCGCCGGCCCGGCCGGGGTCCACGTGCCCGCACTCGTCGACCTGGGGGCCGGCGTAGAGATCGAGGTGCACCCCGTCACGAACCGGCGCTACGCGGAGTTCGTAGGGGAGACGGGTCACCGGCGCCCCACCTATTGGGAGGGGGAGACCTTCCCGCCGCTGATCGCGGACCATCCGGTGGTGGGCGTCGACCTGTTCGACGCGCTGGCCTTCTGCCTGTGGGCGGGCGCCGACCTGCCCACGCAGGACGAGTGGATGCGCGCCGCGGGCGGCCCGGGCCGGGTGCATCCGTGGGGGCGCGAGTTCGACGCAACCAAGTGCAACACGAAGAGCAGCCGCCTGCGCGGGACCAGCCCCGTGGACGCCTATCCGGACGGGCGTTCGCCGCTCGGCTGCTACGACATGGTCGGCAACGTCTGGGAGTGGACGCGCTCGCCGCACGCCGAGGACGCCGAGAGCGCCATCGTGAAGGGGGGGTCCTGGTACGACTTCCCGGCCCACACGCGCATCGACACCGCCTTCCGCGCGCGCATGAACCGGCCCGGCGTCACGGTCGGCTTCCGCTGCGTGCACCGCGACGCGCCTTGCGAGGACACGTTCCTGCCGCAGCAGCTTGTGGCCGCTTGCATGCGTGCCCGCCGCACGCAAGCGGAGACGGAGCGCCAGCACCTGGAGCTCGACGGGGGCGAGGAGAGCCTGGACGACTTGCGCTCAGTCGCGCGCGAGCACCTCGAGGGGCTCGTGGACGCTGCACCGGGGTCTCTGGGCGCGACGCCGGGGGCCGCCGGGGAGTTGCTCGAGGTCTTCGACCGCCTCGACGATGCCGTCCATGCCGAAGAGCTGCAGGAGCAACAGGAGGCCGCGCGCCCCACGCCGGTGCCCGTGATTGTGCAACGCGACACCGTTGTGCTGCCGCGCTGGGCGGGCCTGCTGGCGGTTTCGTTGGCCGCCGGCGCCGCGCTGCTGCTGCTCATCCAGGTCTGGACCGTAGGCGACGGTTTCGACCGCCCACGCGAGGCTGCGCGCGTGCAGACGGACCCGGTTCGCCGCGCGCCGGAACCGCGCGCCGCGCCGAAGTCCACCGGGCCGGAATACCTGTCGGTCGAAGACCTCGTGCAGGCTCAGGCGGGCGGCCGCGACGGGCCGGTGCGCCGCCTGCTGCGCAAGGCGATCGAGGGCGGCACGATCAACCCCGCCGACATCGCCGGGGTGGTCGGGACGACGCGCTCGTTGTTGGAGGTCGTCGACCAGACGATCGCTCTGCGCCCGCGCGACCGCGGTGTCGAGCCCCAAGAGGTGTTCGAGCCGTCCGACCCTGCGCTGCTGTTCTTCACGCGCGACTGGGACCAGCATGCGACCACCACCTGGGCCTTCCTCAAGGCGCTGAGTGCGCGCGGGGGTGCTGAGCCCGTGCTAGTTCTCGAGCGCTCGATCCGCGGTTTCCCGCGGGGCGCCGAAGGGGGCCGTTTCCTGATGGATCCCACGGGCCGCCTGCGCCGCAAGTTCGGCCTGAAAGCCTATCTGCGTGCCGTGGTCGGCACCGATCAGCGTGGCTCCCCCAGCTTTCGCCACACCGCCCCGCTCTCCCTGGAGACGCTGGAGCGGTTGACGCGCAAGCCCTGATCCCTACCGGTCCGGAGCCCACGAAAGAGGGGCCCCTGGCGGAGCCCCTCGTGCTTGCGTAGTGAGGATGGCCTAGGCGAGCGCCTTGCGGCGGCGGCGCACGGTGAAGATGCCCGCGCCGAGGCCCAGCAGGACCAGCAGCAGTGAGCCCGGCTCGGGGTTCGGGGTCAGCTTGCCGTTGATGTTGGCGAGCGTCACCTCGCTGCTCTCGTCCAGATTCGCGTTCCTGAAGTCCGCGATGCCGGTCATGAAGAACATCTCGAAGCCGCTCCCGTTGATCGCGCCGGCGACCGCGTCGATCCACTCGGAACCGCCGCAGCCGAGATCCACGCCGCCCGCGAACTCGTTCAGCGTCCCGCCGGGCAGCGTCATGAAGTGCAGGGAGAAACCCTGCTCGCCGTCCGAGAACTCGCCTTTGTCCTCGAACGAGCCCATCCAGATCGTCTGCTCGTAGAAGATCTTGTCGACACCGTCCCAGATCTTGAGGTTGTTCGTCGCGGTGCCGTCGAGGTTGCCGCCGACGAACGAGATGTCGATGTCGACCTGCGCGCCGACGATGTTGTCGCTGCCGAGCAGCGCGTCGCCGAGGATGGCCCAGCGCACGCCGTCATCGAACAGGCCCAAGCCCGGGCCGATCGAGATGTCGAAGGTGCCATCGCCGTCGTTCCAGATCCCGCTGAAGCTCGAGTGCGAGTCCGAGTAGAGCGGCGTGCCGCTCACGTCGAGGAAGGAGCTCGCCTCGGCGGGCGTAGCGCCCAGACCGACGAAAGCCATGCAGAGAAAAGCAGTCAGTGTTGCGAACCGTCCCATTGTTGTTTCCTCA
>JAPUHK010000145.1 GCA_027297745.1 Planctomycetota bacterium
TGGACGGCCAGTTCCACGCGATCAGCCACACCTGCGCGCACCAGGGCGGACCGCTTGGCGAGGGCCTGCTCGAAGGGCCGGTGGTCACTTGACCCTGGCACGGCTGGCAGTTCGACGACACGACCGGCGTCTCTCCCCTCATCCCCACCGCCATGGTCGAACGCTACGAATGCCGGGTCGAGGGGGATCAAGTCCAGGTAGCTCTCTAGCCCGGCTTGCGAAAAATCACCAGCCGCTCACGGCCGCGCCGCGACTCCACGGAGGAAGCCGGTGTCTCCACATGGAGAAGCTCGAGCCCCGCGCCCAGCACCGTGTCGATCTCCGCCTCATCGATGCCGAACGGCGGCCCGTCGGGCCTGGGCTCCATCGGGTAGAGCAGGGCGATCAGCCGCCCCCCGGCCTTCAGCGCCGCACGCAGCGCGCCCGCGTACTCGGCGCGGCGGGCCGGGTCGATGGCGCAGTAGCACGTGTACTCGACCACTACGTCGAAGGCGGCGGGATGCCGCTCTCCCAGCTCGAACACGTCCAGGTGCTCGAACGGAATGCCCTTGGGCTCGATGGCGAAGTCGAACCCCACGGCGTCGTACCCGGCGGCAAGGAAGAGTCGCACGTCGTGGCCGGTGCCACAGCCCGGGAAGGCGACCCGGCCGCGGGGCGGCGCGAGGTCGGAACGCAGCAAGTGCTCGAACACCGGGCAGGGACCCCCGAGATCCCAGCCGGCATCCCCGGCGGCGTAGATCTTCTTCCAAAAACCCGAATGGGAGACGTCCGGGTCCGGCATCGCGGGCAGTATAGGGCCCCTTGAGGCCCCCCCAACCGCGCTTGTCCCCTTCCGGGCAGTTCCTTAGACTGGCCGCTCCTTGCCGAAAGTCATCATCATCGACGGTCCCGGTGCGGGCGAAGAGTATCTGCTCGAACGCTCCGTGATCGCAGGGCGGCTGCCCAGCAACGGCATCCCGCTAAAGGACAAGAAGTCCTCGCGGGAGCACGCCAAGATCTATCGACAGGGGCAGGACTACGCCATCGTCGACTTGAACTCGAGCAACGGGACGATGGTCAACGGCCAGAAGGTGACCAAGCGAGTGCTCAAGGACGGCGACGAGATCGTCATCGGCACGGTCACCATGCGCTACGAGCTGCTCGAGGCGGACGAGCCGAAGCCGAAAGTCGAGCGCAAGACCCTGGACGCGGCCTTCGAGCAGGCCGCAACCGAGAAGAAGGCCGGCGCTCAGGCGGCGCACGCGGCCGAGGGCGGGGTCCAGCTCTCCGCCAGCCACAAGCCCCTGCAGTTCAACAAGGTCTCCGCCGGGCGGAACATGTTCGGGTTCGACCTCTCGCAGATGTCGGACACCGCCCAACTGCTGACCAAGATCGGCGTCTTCGTGCTGCTCCTGCTGATCGCCTGGTTCAGCTACAACGCCGCGACCGGCTAGCGCTGTCGCAGGCCTGCCTGTAGGGGCGCACCTGCGTGTGCGCCCTCCTGTGCGCGTGCCGGTTGCTTGCGACTCCCGGGATCGGACACAACCGGTGATGGCACTGCAGGCCGGCCACATGGGGCCACCCCTACAAGCGGCGGAGGATAGCGTCCAGCTTCCGCGCCGCCTCGTCCCACGTGAAGCGACGCGCGCGGGCGCGACCGCGCGCAAGCCGCTCGGAGTCGCCGCCGACCGCACCCCGGATCGCGTCGGCGAAGGCCGCCACGTCGTCCAAAGGCGCGTAGTGGCCGACATCGCCGAGCACCTCGCGGTGCGCGGGGATGTCCGACGCGACCACGGGCACGCCCAGCGCCATGGCCTCCAGCGCGAGCATGCCGAACCCCTCCCGCCGGGAGGGGCACAACACGGCGCGCGCTCCCGCGATGGCGCGCTGCATGTCGTCGCGCCCGAGCCAGCGGGCACCGCGCCCAACCTCGCGCACCGGAAGGCCCACGAGCCGCGCAGCTTCGCGCGCCACGGGGACGTTCTTGTGCTGTAGCCCGGGGTCGCTGACGAGCAGCGCCCCACCTCCTTCGGTAGCGGGCCGCCGGCGCGGTGGATCGAACCCGTTGGGCACGACGTCGGCCTCCACGCCCCAGGCCTCAGCCACGGTGCGGCTGACGGCTACGGCCGCGGCGGCCCGGCGCGCACAGCGCCGGATCAGCGCCCGGCGTACCGCGCCGCCCCCCAGATCATGCAGGGTCACGATGGTGGGGATGGCGCCTACGGGGTAGTGGTCGGTCAACAGCACGTCCCCCTCGTCCGGAAGGCGCAGCCGCAGGAAGCGGCGCAGCGGGTCGCCGGCGCGCACGGGCAGGCGGCGCACTTCGGCTCCGGGCGGCGCCAGATCGGCGGGAGTATCTTCAGCCATGCAGAACAGAAGCTCGTGCCCGCGCTCTTGCAGCGCACCGTACAGATAGCGCGCGCGCAGCCCGGCCCCGCCGGGCGGATCGGCGTAGGGCGTGGCGTTAACGATCAGCCGCACCCTTGAACATCTCCACGTAGGCCCGGGCCGTGCGCTCGAGCGTGAACTCGGCGGCGCGTGCCGGTCCCACTTGCGCCAGCTTACGCCGGTACTCGGGATCCGCCGCCTTCTTGAGCGCCTCGCGAATCTGGAACGGCGCCTTGGGCTCCACGCGAATGACTGCATCCCCGCCGACCTCCGCAGCACCCGTGTACCACGTGGCCAGCACGGGCACGCCGCGCGCGATCGCTTCCAACACCGGGAAACCGAACCCCTCGGACACGCTGATAACCCCCACGGCCAGCGCCTTGCGGTACAGCCTGTCGAGCTCCGCGTCGTCCACCTGGCCCAAGAAGCGCACACGATCGGCCATGCCGAGCTTGCGCGCCAACTGCTCGAGACCCCGGCGGGCGCGCCCCTTGTGCGGGCCGACCAGGCGGATCTCACCCGGGTGCTCGATGGCGCCCTCCAACAACTTGCCTACGGCCTTGCGCTTGTCGAGGCGGCCGACGAACAGGATCGACCCGTCGTGCTCCCCGTTGCCGCCTTCGGGCGGCGGAGGCACCGGAGGACAAGGGTGTGGGATGACGTGCAGCCGGTCGGCGAAGCCGGGATGGATCGTGCGCACTTGCATGCGCGTCGCTTCGCTGGCCACGACCACGGCGGCGCAGCGCTCCATGGCCTTCTTGAGCCAGCCCCAGGTGACGAGCATGCGGATCGGGCCTTCGAGGCTCGGTTTCACGACGAAGGGCAACTCGTGAATCGTCGCCGTGAGCACGGGCCCATGCTCGAGCTCGGGCGGGTGGGCGGTGACCGGCGAATGGAACACGTCGAAGTCGCGTAACGCCGCTTGCAGCGCGTCGGAGCGGCGCCAGCGCCTGGGCCGCTCGGGCCCGCCCGTCGTGTGCAGCCGTACGCCGGCCGGCACGGGCACCGAGCGCGGCGCCAGCGCCGTCAGCTCGATCCCGTCGCCGTGCTCGTGCAGCGCCTGCAACAGGAGTCGCACGGCCGTGCGCACGCCCCCCACCACCCCGGGGGCGAGCTCGGTCGCGTCCACGGCCACGCGCAGCGTCATCGGGCCACCGCCTCGTAGACGCGCTGCGTTTGTGCGGCGCAGGCCTCCCAGCTGAAGCGGCGCGCGTGCTCGCGCCCGCGCCGGATCAGGTCGCTGCGCAGCTCTTCGTCGCACAGAAGCTGCTGCATGCCGTCCGCGATGGACTCCACGTCTTCCGGATCGACCAGCCGCGCGGCGCCGCCCGCTACGCTGCGCAGCGGCTCGCGGTCGGAGGTCAGCACCGGCCGGCCGGCTGCCATGCCTTCCAGGATGGGCAATCCGAAGCCCTCCATGAGCGAGGGGTAGAGGAGCATCTCCGCATCGCGCAGCAACGGACCGAGCTGCTGCTCCGGCACGAAGCCCGGCAGCTTGATGCGCGCGCGCGCGGGCGAGGCGCGCACGGCCCGCTCGACGTCCTCGTAGAGCCAGCCCCAACGCCCTGCAATGACCAGCTCGAGGCCCGGGTGCCGCTCGGCGATGCGGTTGAAGGCCGCCACGATGCGGGGCACGTTCTTGCGCGGCTCGATCGTTCCGAGCGCCAGCAAGTACGGCGGCCGCGAACGCTCCGCTTCGCGGGCGGGGATCGAGAAGAAGTGCTGGTCCACGCCATGCGGCACTACGAAGGTGCGCTCCTCTCCCACGCCGAGATGTTCGGCGCAGTCCTGCGCGGAAGCCTCGCTCGGGCACAGGAACGCGTCGCAGCGCCGGGCGGCCTTGTACACGACCCGCGTCAGCGCCCTGCGCGCCCGCTGCGAGTGCGAGCCCGCCATGCGCATGAAGGTGAGATCGTGCACGGACAGGACCTCGCGCGCACGCAGCGGGCGCTCCGGGATCTGGAAGTCCGTGTGGTGGAACACGGAGCAGCCCCCCACGATGCCGTCCATGTTGCACACCCGCATGAGGTACAGCCAGTTGACCAGACGGGCGGGCACTTTCCACGAGACGAGCCGCGCGCCGGGCGGGGCCTCACGGCGCTCGGGCCGGTTGCCGCGGAAGAAAACGCCGTACAGGCGCAGGTCGCACCCGTTCGCCGCCAGGGCCCGGCTGAGGCCCGCCACGTAGCGCCCGATGCCCGTGCGGGTGCGCATGGCCGGGCGGTAGTCCATCCCGACGCGCAGGCGCTCGGGCGCTCCCGGGGGGCTTATGCGTTGCGCAGAGGGCAAGCTCGTGGTTCCTTTGGGGCTCCCATCATGCCTGACAAGGTCACGCTTACGGGCGCCAACCTCTCTTTGGACGCCGTCCGGCGGCTGCTCGCCGATCCCGCGCCGCGGCTGGACGTAGGCGTGGGCGCCCGCCGGCGGGTGGCCCGGGCCGCGGCCTTCGTGCAGGAGCTGGTCCGTGAGGACCGGGCGGTCTACGGCATCACGACCGGCTTCGGCCGCCTGGCCAACGTGCGCATCCAGTCCAAGGACCTGGCGCGGCTGCAAGAGAAGCTGGTCATCTCCCACGCCGCCGGGGTCGGGGACCCGCTGCCGCTGCCCGAGGCACGCCTGTCCATCGTCGTGCGCGCCGGGACGCTGGCCGGCGGCCACTCGGGCGTGCGCCCGAAGACGCTGGACGCGCTGGTTGCGCTCTGGAACCGCGGCGTGACACCGGTCGTCCCGTCACAGGGCTCCGTCTGCGCGTCCGGGGACCTGGCCCCGCTGGCGCACATCGCGCTGGTACTGCTGGGCAAAGGGGAGGCGTTCTACGAGGGGCGCCGCATGAGCGCGGCGCGCGCCCTGAAACGGGCACGCATCAAGCCCGTGCGCCTCGCGCCGAAGGAAGGGCTCGCACTGCTCAACGGCACGTCCGTGGCCACGGCGATCCTGGCGCGCACGCTGGTCTGGGCGCAGGATCTCGTGCGCATCGCCGACCTGGCCGCGGCCATGTCCTTGGAGGCGCTGCTCGGCACGGACCGTCCCTTCGACAGGCGCGTGCAGGAGCTTCGGCCGCATCCCGGCCAGATTGCCACGGCGCGCAACATGAAGAAGCTGCTGCGGGGGAGCAAGATCCTCCCCTCGCACCGCAAGTCCGACCACAAGCTGCAGGACCCCTACTCGCTGCGCTGTGTGCCGCAGGTGCACGGCGCAACGCGCGACGGCCTGACCTTCGCCCGCGAGGTCTGCGAGCGCGAGCTCAACGCCTGCACGGACAACCCGATCCTCTTCCCGGCGGACAAGGATGTCATCTCGGCGGGCAACTTCCACGGGCAGCACATCGCGCTGGTGGCGGACACGGCGGCCATCGCCCTGGCCGAGCTGGGCTCGATCAGCGAGCGGCGCACCGAGCAGATGGTCAACCCGGACCTGAGCAACCTGCCGGCGTTTCTGGCCAACGACCCGGGACTCAACTCCGGCTTCATGATGGCGCAAACCACGGCCGCGGCGCTCGTTTCGGAGAACAAGACGCTCTGCCATCCCGCCTCGGTCGACTCGATCCCGACCTCCGCCAACCAGGAGGACCACGTCAGCATGGGGCTGTGGGCCGCGCGCAAGGGACGCGACGTGATGTTCAACGTCGGGCGCATCCTGGCGATCGAGATCGCGGCCGCGGCGCAAGCGCTCGACTTCCACGAGCTGGCCCCCGGCCGCGGCGTCGCCGCCGGCCACGCCTGCGTGCGCAGGCACGTGCGGCACCTCGAGCGCGACCGCTACCTGGCCCGGGACCTGGACAAGACCGAGTCGCTGATCGCGTCCGGCGCACTCCTGGAAGCCGCAGAAGGGGCTTGCGGCCGGCTGGCCGCGTTCTGAGATGGACATCGGGAAGGCAGTGGTCTTTGGCGCCACCGGCGCGACGGGGCGCAACATCACGGCGGAGCTCGTGGCGCGCGGCATCGCTGTGCGCGTGGTCTCGCGCAGCGAGCAGAACCTCGAGCGCGACTTCGGCGCTCTCGACGTCGAGCGGCACGCGGCCGACGTGACGGACGCCGGCGCGGCGACGCGCGCCGCCGAGGGCTGCGACGTCATCTTCAGCGCGGTGGGCACGGACCTGGCCCACACCCCCCTCCACATAGAGATCGCGCGCGCAACGGGTGCGGCCATGCAGGCCACCGGCGCGCGCTGCTTGCTGATCACCGGCTACTGGTCGTTTGCCCCCATCCGCGCCTTGCCGCTGCGCGAAAGCAACCCGCGCAACCCCACGGGCGTGAAGGCGGCGCTGCGCAAGAAGCAGGAGGACATCCTGCGCGAGGCCGGGGCCGGCATCGTCCACCTGCCGGACTTCTACGGACCCGGCGTGAGCCCCACGAGCGCGATGCTGAACGGCGCCATCCAGTCGGTGCTGCAGGGCAAGACCGCGATGTGGCCGGGCGACCCCGAAGCCGCGCGGGAGTTCATCTACATCCCGGACGTGGGACCCGCCGTGTGCGACCTGGCCACACATGGGGAGGCTTACGGCGAAGACTGGATCGTGGCGGGCGCGGGGCCGATCACGCCGCGCCGCGCCGTGCAGGCTGCGGCGGCCTACGCGGGCGCAAAGGCGAACGTGCGCCCCGCTCCGCGCCTCATGATCAAGCTGGCGGGCCTGTTCAACCGCAACATTCGCGAGTTTCAGGACGTGCTGCCCATCTACCAGGCGCCCGTCTACTACGACGCGAGAAAGACGCGGGCGCTCTTGGGCACGCTCTCGATCACGCCCTACGAACGCGGCCTGGCCGCCACCGTCGACTGGCTCCGGGCGCGCGGGTAACCTTACCGGCGTGAGAGAGGTTCATCCGCCGAAGGGCACCGCGCTCACGTGCCGCAACTGGGGCGCGGAGGCCATGTACCGGATGATCCAGCACAACCTGGATCCGGACGTGGCCGAGAATCCGACCGAGCTGATCGTCTACGGCGGCACGGGCAAGGCCGCGCGCAACTGGGAGTGCTTCGACGAGATCCTGGAGACGCTGAAGCGCCTGGAGGAGGACGAGACGCTGCTGATCCAGTCGGGCAAGCCCGTGGGCGTCTTCCGCACGCACGCCGACGCGCCGCGCGGGCTGCTGGTCAACTCCCAGATCGTCCCCCACTGGGCTACCTGGGAGCACTTCCGCGAGTACGAGCGCCAGGGGCTGACGATGTACGGCCAGATGACTGCGGGCTCGTGGATCTACATCGGCACCCAGGGCATCCTGCAAGGCACCTACGAGACCTTCGCGGCGGTGGCCCGACAGCATTTCGGGGGCTCGCTGCAAGGCAAGCTGCTCGTGACAGGCGGCTGCGGGGGCATGGGCGGCGCCCAACCGCTGGCGGCCACCATGAACGCGGCCACCTGCCTGATCGCCGAGGTCGATCCCGCCCGGCTCCAGCGGCGCCTGGAGACGCGCTACCTGGACGAGCTCGCCCCTGACATCGGGGCGGCGCTGGAGGCGGCACAGCGCCGCGACGGCCGCTCGATCGGCGTCGCCTGCAACATCGTCGACCTGCTGCGCGCGTTCGTGCAGCGTGGGATCACCCCCGACGTGCTGACCGACCAGACGTCGGCTCACGACCCGCTGAACGGCTACGTCCCGGCGGACCTCACGCTGGACGAGGCGCTGGCGCTGCGTGCCAGTGACCCCGATGACTACACGCGGCGGTCGTTCGAGACGATGGTGGAGCACGTCCAGTTGATGAACACGCTGATGGACGGCGGCGCCGTCACCTTCGACTACGGCAACAACCTGCGCGGCCACGCGGCGCAGGCCGGGATGGAGGACGCGTTCCGCTTCCCCGGTTTCGTGCCGGCCTACATCCGCCCGCTGTTCTGCGAGGGCAAGGGCCCCTTCCGCTGGGTCGCGCTCAGCGGCGATCCGCAGGACATCTACCGCAGCGACGACCTGGTGCTGGAGCTGTTTGGCGACGACGAGCCGCTGTGCCGCTGGATCAAGCTGGCCCGCGAGCGCGTGCAGTTCCAAGGCCTGCCTTCGCGCATCTGCTGGCTCGGCTACGGCGATCGCGCGCGCTTCGGGCTCGCGCTGAACGACCTCGTAGCGAGCGGCGAGATCTCGGCGCCTATCGTGATCGGGCGTGACCACCTCGACGGCGGCTCCGTCGCTTCTCCGTTCCGCGAGACGGAAGCCATGAAGGACGGCTCGGACGCGATCGCCGACTGGCCGCTCTTGAACGCGCTGCTGAACACGAGCGCCGGCGCCACCTGGGTTTCGATCCACCACGGCGGCGGAGTCGGCATCGGGTACTCGATCCACGCCGGCATGGTCGTCGTGGCCGACGGCACGGAAGGGGCCGCGCGGCGGCTGGAGCGCGTGCTGACCACGGATCCCGGCACCGGCGTCATGCGGCACGCCGACGCCGGCTATGAACTGGCCGTCCAGAAAGCCCGCTCGGGAGGCATCGATCTCCCCATGATCTCGTGATCGATCTCATCATCCGCAACGCCGGTCAGATCCTCACCTGCACCGTGCCCGACGAGGACCCGCCCTACGCAGGAGCTCTGCAGGGCGAGCTCGGGATCACGGAGGGCGGCGTCGAGATCCACAAGGGCCGCATCGTGGCCGTCGGCCCGGAGGCGGGCCAGGGCCGCGCGCACCGCATCATCAACGCTCAGGGCGGCGTGGTGCTGCCGGGCTTCGTCGACTGCCACACGCACGCCGTCTTCGCCGGCAACCGGGCGGAGGAGCTCGAGGAGCGGGCGCGCGGCGTGAGCTACGAGGAGATCACGCGGCGCGGCGGCGGCATCCTGTCCAGCGTACGCGCGCTGCGCGCGGCGAGCGACAAGGAGCTCGGGCAGGCCGTCATGCGCCACCTCGATGCCTTCCTGGACATGGGCACGACCACGATCGAGGCGAAGTCAGGGTACGGCCTCTCGATCGAGGACGAGATCCGTTCGCTCAAGGCACTCGGCAGGCGGCACCCGGTCGAAGTCGTGCGCACCTGCCTGGCGGGGCACACCGTGCCGGAGGAGTTCGCGGACCAGCGCGAGGCGTATGTCAACCTGGTCTGCAAGCGCATCCTGCCGACGGTCGCGGAAGAAGGGCTGGCCGACTACTGCGACGTCTTCTGCGAGAAGGGCGTGTTCAGCTTCGAGGAGGCGCAACAGATGCTCGAGGCCGGCAAGGCCGTCGGGCTGCGCCCGCGCATCCACGCCGATCAACTCCGCCGCACGGGCGGCTGCCGCATCGCCTGCCGCGTCGGGGCGATCACCGCTGACCACATCGAGTACGCCTCCCGCGGTGACGCGGTGGCCATGAAGGAGGCGGGCGTGATCGGGGTGCTGCTGCCGGCCGCCAACCACGTGCTCGACCAGGCGCAGCGGCCGGCCACGCGCATGATGATCCCGTGCGGGCTGCCGCTCGCTCTCGGCACCGACTTCAACCCGGGCACGGCGCCCACGCAGTCGATGCCGCTGACGATTCACCTGGCGGTCGTACGCTTCCAGATGAGCGTGGCCGAGGCCATCGTCGCGGCGACGATCAACGCCGCCTGCGCCGTGGAGCGGCAGGGACGCATCGGCTCGCTGGAACCGGAGAAGCAGGCCGACGTGATCCTCTGCGACATCGACGACTATCACGGCCTCGGCTACTGGTTCGGCCGCAACCCGGTGCACACGGTGATCAAGAAGGGCAAGGTCGTCGTCGAAGGCTGAGCTCCGCCCGGGAGCACGCGGGCCGGGCTACTCCGCCCAGAGGGACCCCGCCGAGTAGACGATGCGCTGGCCCTGGCGCACCCGAAGGTGCTCCATCGCCGCCAGCCGTCCGGGCTGCTCGACCTCCACCTTGATCAGCGTGATGACCACCTCGGCATCGCCGATGTCGAGCTCCACCCGGTCCAGGGTGAGCCTTCCCTCGTAACCGGTGAGGTTCTTGAAGACGAACACACGGCCCCGGAAATCGATGATCGTGTCGGTGCCCTCGGTGCGCACCTTGACCCACTTCTTGTCCTCCCCCTGGACGCTCATCCCGAGACTGCTGGACACCGTCGTCCGCTCCGTGATGCGGAGGAGGCTGCCGCCGCCCGCACCCTTGCAGGCGCAGAGCGCCGCGCAGAGAACGATCCCGGCCGTGCGCTTGAGCATGTCAAGCAGACTAACGCGGGAAGCCGACGGAGAAGGGGTCCCGCGCGGTATTCTCTGGGCGCCGGAACGACCATGCCGAACAAGCACATGAGCGAGGCCTGCCGGCTGGCCCGGGCCGGCGTCGAGGCGGGCCGGGGTGGTCCCTTCGGCGCGGTCGTGGTACGCGCAGGAGAGGTGATCGGGCGTGCGGCCAACGGCGTGACCAGCCGCAACGACCCCACCGCCCACGCGGAGGTCGAGGCCATACGCGCCGCCTGCGCGCACGTCGGCTCGTTCCGCCTCGAGGGCTGCGAGATCTACTGCAGCTGCGAGCCGTGTCCCATGTGCCTGGGTGCGATCCGCTGGGCGCGCCTCGACAAGATCTACTACGCGGCGACTCGCTACGATGCCGCCGCAGAGGGCATTGGCGACGCACTCTTCTGGGCGGACTACCTGGCGGCGACGGACGCCTGGGGCATCGCCACTCAGCACCTGCCCGACCCCGAAGCGCTGGCCGTTCTCGACCTCTGGCGCAATTCCCCCGACAAGACGAACTACTGAAACGCAAACGCAAAGACGCGAAGGAGCAACGGCGAAACGCAAAGACGCAGAGGCGCAAAGGGAGGATGAGGGTGCGCGTCGAGCCTCGAGCACCGGACGGGAGCGATTTGACCGCGGCCAGATGGTCTCGGCCATCCGCAGCCCGCTCACCGCGGATTCTCATTTCCGCTTTGCGTCTCTGCGTCTTTGCGTTGGCTTAGGACGCTTCGACAGCGGGGGCACCGGCTGAGTCGGCGCTGACGTCGAGGCCCACGACCTCCGGGTGCGCGAAGGCGCGCCGCTCGGCCATGATGCGCACCGCACGCGGGTTGTCGTCGATCAGCAGGAACTCGCGGCCCAGCCGCGCCGCCGCCTCCCCCGTCGTGCCGCGGCCAGCGAAAAAGTCGAGCACGAGCTCCCCGGGGCTCGAGTGCACCTCGAAGATGCGCTTCAGGATGCCCAGCGGCTTCTGCGTGGGATAACCGGTGCGCTCCTTCCCGTTGGTGGGCACGATCG
>JAPUHK010000146.1 GCA_027297745.1 Planctomycetota bacterium
GGCTCTCGTCCAGGGGAAGACGATCATCCCGCTGGAATCGTCGCAGGACCACAAGCCCGCCTATGACGGCGACCGGGGGCCCAATACGGGCGGCATGGGCGCTTATTCCCCCACGCCGCTGATAACGGCCGAGTTGATGGACACCATTATCGCCGACGTCCTCGTTCCGACTGTGCATGCACTGAACAGGTCCGGTCGCGATTTTTGCGGTATTCTGTATGCCGGCCTGATGATTACCGGGCAGACACCGAAGGTGCTGGAGTTCAACGTCCGCTTCGGCGACCCGGAGACGCAGCCGGTGTTGATGCGGCTGAAGACCGATCTGTTGGACGTGATCGACGCGGTGATCGACGGCAAGCTCGAGAGCGTCGACCTCGAATACGATGCGCGCCCCGCCTGCTGCGTTGTGCTGGCGTCCGAAAACTACCCCGGCAAGAGCAGCCTGGGCCTGCCGATTTCCGGCCTCGAGCCGCAGGAGCTCGACAGCGAGGTGCAGGTGTTCCACGCCGGCACCGCACTGCGCGGTGACGAGGTGGTGACCGCGGGCGGCCGGGTGCTGGGTGTGACCGCTCTGGGCGACACCCTCGAAGCCGCACGCAGCCGCGCCTACGAGGTCGTGGAGGGGATCTCCTTCAACGGGGCCCGCTTCCGCCGCGATATCGCGGGATGATCCGGCCCGGGGCGCGGGCTGGGTCAGCGGGACTCGGTGGTGTATGACTGCCGGGTGCCCGGACGCGTCTAGAGCAGTAACATGTCTTTGTTGAGCCGCGTTCCCACCTGCATGCGAAAGATCGCATACCTGCTGCCCTTGCTAATCCTGGCGCCTTCGCAGGCGGCCGAGGAGTCGAAGCAGAGCCCGTCCAAGAAGGCCGCGAAGGCCGAGAAAGCCAAGCCCAAGGCCCGCGTCGCGCCCAAGCGGGACAAGTCGCCCCGGTCGGTCCTGAACCGGCTGACCGACATGCGCGTCACGGTCACGCTCAAGAAGGCACCGTTGACCGCCTTCGTGGACTACCTGCGCAAGGCCACGGGCATCAACTTCGTGATCCGCAAGCACGTGATCAACAAGGAGAGCGATCTGGACTCGATGGAAGTCACGATCGACATCAAGGACGTGCGAGTCGTGGACGCCCTGATACTGGTCCTGGACCAGTTCGAGCTCACCGCGAAGATCCGCAAGAACGTCGTGCTGATCACGACCAAGAAGGACGCGCGGGGCAAGCCCGTGCTCGTGATCTATGAGGTGGCGGACATCGTCACGCCGATCCGCGACTTTCCCGGCTCCGACATCAACCTGCATCCCTCCGGCTACGAGCCGCCTGATGAGCCGGAGCCCGAGATGCATGCGACAGTCGACACGACGGACGAGTTGGCGGAGATGATCCGGCAGTTCTGCGCCGCGGACACGTGGGAGGACGAGGGAGTGCGGATCTTCGTCTACAACAAGCGCATGATCATCCGCCAGTACCCCGCCGTGCACCACAAGATCACCCGCTTCCTGGCCCTGGTGCGGGCGCACTAGGGCCCGCGACCCCCTGTGCGGTAGCATGGTGGTGTGTCCGTAGAGCACATCCAACAGGCCACCGACGCCTTCCGCGTCTTCCTCAAAAGGAAGGACCTGAAGGTCACGCGGCAGCGGGAGATCCTGCTACGGCGCATCTTCCAGCGGGAAGAGCACTTCACGGTCGAGACGCTCGAGGAGCATGTCAAGGGCGACGGCATCAGCCGCGCTACGATCTACCGCACCCTGCAGCTGATGCGCGAGTGCGGGCTGATCGAGGAGGTCGACCTCGGCGACGGGCGGCGCTACTACGAGCACGTCTTCGGGCACGCGCCGCACGACCACCTGGTCTGCATCGACTGCAACAAGGTCTTCGAGGTGCCGGTGGGGGACATCTCGGACCTGCGCAAACGCATCGCGCAGCGGCTCGGCTTTTCCCCGGTCGGGCACAGCCTGCGCATCGAGGTGCGCTGCGAGGAGTTGCGCAAGCACGGGGTCTGCAACCGCGAGGCGATCAAGGTCCTGTGAGCGTCGGGCCTCGGGAGGACGCGAGCGCCGCCGAGGAGCGCGCCCAGGAGGAGGTCTACATGCGCGCCGCCTTGAAGCAGGCGCGCGCGGCCGCCGAGGAGGGCGAGGTGCCGGTGGGGGCGGTGATCGTGGCTGGGGGCAGGATCATCGCGCGCGCCTACAACCAGCGCGAGCGCCTGAAGGACCCGACCGCCCACGCGGAGATGATCGCGCTGACGCAGGCCTCAGCGGCGTTGGAGTCCTGGCGGCTTGACGGGGCGACGCTGTATGTGACGCTCGAGCCCTGCCTGATGTGCGCCGGTGCGCTGGTGCAGGCGCGCGTCGAGCGCGTCGTGTTCGGCGCCCCCGATCCAAAGGCCGGCGCCTGCGGCTCGCTGTACCAGGTCGGCCTCGACACCCGTCTGAACCACACCTTCGAGCTTCAAGGCGGTCTGCTCGAAGCCGAGTGCGCGGAGCTCTTGCACGACTTTTTTCGCGACCGGCGCGACTAGTCTTTCGTCGCGGGCTCTTCTTCCTTCGGCGCCTCGGGCTTCTCTTCCTTCTTCTCTTCGCCTTTCTCTTCGGCCGGCTTCCAATCAATCGGGGGCTGCGGGGCTTCGCTCTTCGGCGGCGCCGGCAACGCCTGCTTGAGCAGCGCGCTCAGCTTCTCGTGGCGCTCCGCGATTTTCTTCCAGTCTGCGGGTCCGAGGTCCATCTCCTTGTCGAGCTTTGCCTGGATCTTGGGGTCCTTGAGCGCGGCCCTGGTCCGCATGGAGAGCAAGATGGCCTCCTGGGCGTGGCGCGACCCGCCGGGAGTTGACATGTCCACACGATCAGCTCCGAGTCGGTCTTTCCACTCATTCATGTCCGGAAAGGCGAAAGCACTGTCCGGGACGTTGCCGTTCACGGCGAACCTCGTGATTGCGAACGTGGGCTTCCGCGTCTTGAACATCCCAATCGCTTGAAAGGGCCATCTGGAGGCGAGGTCGAAGTCCGCGACCAGCAGGTTCCCCTTCTTGCTCTGGGCTGAGAGTCGATAGCGCTTCCCGCCCTGGGATTTGACTTTCATCTTGGGGCCCAGGAGTTGTTTCAGGGAGCCCAGGTCGATGTGCACGCGATTGTGCGGCCTCTCTCCCTTCGGAGTGGAAGCGAAGAAGAAGCCGAATCGAAAGTCCTCACCGTCGACGTTGATGGTGAAGCGCAGCCCCAGGTCGCTCGAGTACAGGACCTGGCCGCGGTAAGCCTCCGCTACGAGCAGTTGCGTTTGCGCGTAGGCCGCCACCGGGACGCCGTCCGCGCCCCAGGCGTACAGGGCGTACTTGGCCGGCGCCTTGTACAGGAAGTGCCAGCGCAACTCTTCGTGGAGGCCGCCCCAGCCCTCGAGCTCCAGCGAGCGGATCTGCGGATCCGGCAAGCCGATTTCGGGGATCGTCTTCCACAGCTCATCGCCGCTCGGGGGCTCGGGCTCTTGCGCAAGCCCGACCGACAGCAGCATCAGCAGCGCGCCGCATCGGCGGACCATGATCAACCTCCTACGCTTTCGCTTTGGATCTGCTGCGCCTCCTCGTCGTCGACGTAGTCGCTGTGACAGGAAGCCTTGTGGCCGGGCCCCGCACCCACCGCCTTCTCCGTCTTGTCACCGAGCCGGTGGATCTCCTCCGGACTGAGCACGCCGCGCTTTTGCAGGATCTCCTGCTGCTCCGAGGTGAGCGCGGCCGTGACCTTGGCCTCGTCCCAAGCGTATGCGCCGTCCTTGCCGGAGGCGAACTCCTGGATCTCCTTGCTGATGCGCACGCTGCACCAGTCGTGGCCGCACATGGCGCAGAAGTCCGTATCCACGTCGAGGTCCTCGTCGTGGTACGCCCGCGCCGTGTCGCTGTCGAAGGCCAGATCGAAGTGCTTTTGCCAGTGCAGCGCCGCGCGCGCTTTGGTCAGCTCGTCGTCCCAGTCGCGAGTGCCGGGAATGCCGAGCGCCACGTCGGCCGAGTGCGCCGCGATCTTGTAGGCGATGCAGCCCTGCTTGACGTCTTCCTTCTTCGGCAGGCCGAGGTGCTCCTTCGGCGTCACGTAGCACAGCATGCTGGCCCCGTGATAGGCGGCGGCGGTGGCGCCGATGCAGCTCGTGATGTGGTCGTAGCCGGGGAAGACGTCGGTCACCAGCGGGCCGAGCACATAGAAGGGGGCGCCGTGGCACAGGGTGCGCTCGGCCTTCATGTTGTATTCGATCTGATCGAAGGGAACGTGGCCGGGGCCTTCCACCATGACCTGTACGCCCCTCGCCCAGGCGCGCTCCGTCAGCTCGCCGATCGTTTCCAGCTCCGCCAGCTGCGCCTCGTCCGTAGCGTCTGCCAGGCCGCCGGGCCGGAGCCCGTCACCGATCGAGAAGCTCACGTCGTAGTCGCGCATGATGTCGCAGATGTCGTCCCACAGCTCGTACATGAGGTTCTCGCGCCCGTGCTCCAGCATCCACTTGGCGAGGATCGAGCCGCCGCGCGAGACGATGCCGATCAGGCGGTCTTTCACGTACTTGAGGTGCGCGCGCCTTACGCCCGCGTGGATCGTGAAGTAGTCCACGCCCTGTTGGGCCTGGTGCTCGAGGGTCTTCAGCACCAGCTCCTCGTTGAGGTCCTCCAGCTTGCGCCCGAGGATCATGGAGTAGATCGGGACGGTGCCGATGGGCACGGTGCTGTTCTGCACGATCGCTTCGCGGCAGGCGTCCAGGTCGCCCCCCGTCGAGAGGTCCATGACCGTGTCCGCGCCCCAACGTTCCGCCCAACGCAGCTTCTCCAGCTCCTCGCTCGTCCCCGAGGAGACCGGTGAGGCGCCCATGTTGGCGTTGACCTTGGTACGGCTCGCGCGGCCGATGCACATCGGGTCGAGCGCGTAGCTCAGGTGGATGCGGTTGGCCGGGATGATCATGCGTCCCGACGCCACCTCGTCGCGTACTTGCTCCGGCCTCAGGTGCGACTCGCGCTCCGCAACGCGCCGCATCTCCGGCGTGACCAGGCCCAGCCGCGCCTTCTCGAGCTGCGTGACCGCGTGCGGCGCCGGGCGCGGGTCCGGGTTGAAGTCCCAGGCCGTCTTGTCGGACGGCGGCGGCATGCCGGGGGTGTCGGGCGACGAGAACGTTCGCGGGCCGCCGATGTCCGGCGCCAGCGCGAAGCTGCCGGGCGTGGTGCCCTCCGCGCGCGTCGAAGGGTTGATCCCTTCGTGCAGCGGCAGGTCGCGGTTGGGGGACGGGGTTGAGCGAGACAACATGGGCGAATCCTCCTGTTTTCAGGGGCCGCCCGGCTCGGAAAGATCGCTTCCCTA
Organism: Planctomycetota bacterium; assembly: GCA_027297745.1. Classification (GTDB taxonomy): domain Bacteria; phylum Planctomycetota; class PLA2; order PLA2; family PLA2; genus JAPUHK01. The sequence goes on from JAPUHK010000146.1 coordinate 5,318, forward strand.
CGCCGGTGCGAACCGGATCAGGTTCCACGGGTGCATCTCAGCCAGCACTAGCAGGCGCCCCGAGCGAACGGCTGCCAGTATCGCACTCCTGAAGGCCGACCGCAAACAACGCGACCCTTCCGTTGGCTGGTAGGCCTAGAAGAGTTGCTCGAACTTGGCGGCGAGGCGCGGGCCCGTTCCCGCGTCTTCGTGCTTGAAGAAGACGTGGGCACACTCCCAGGGCTGTTCGCGGATGCGCTGCGCCCATTTCTGCAGCTGCTCCTCGTCGTACGCCGGCCGGCGCAGACGCAGATAGCCGTACGGCGCCGTCGGGACGACCGGCGGCTCGTCGCCCTTCTCGCCGTCGGACACGGCGAGAGCGACGCCGCGGGAGCGGAGGATCTCGTAGGTCTCGTCGTCGAACCAGGACTCGTGCCGGAACTCGAAGGCCGCCTTCCACCCGTCGGGCAGGATCTCGACGAAGGCCTTGAGCCTGTCGGCGCTCTTCTTGAACCAGGGCGGCAGCTGGAACAGCATCGGGCCCAGCTTGTCACCCAGCTCGAGCGCGTTCCCCGTCAGGTAGCCGACCTCGTCGGCGCAATCTTCCAGCCGCTTCTTGTGGGTGATGCGGCTGGGCGCCTTGAGCACGAAAGAGAAGCCGTCCGGCACCTGCGAGCCCCATTTCTGCAGCAGCTCCTTCTTGGGCATGCGATAGAAGGTGTTGTTGATCTCGACGGTCTTCAGCTTCGAGGAGTAGTACTCGAGCATCTGGTCCGGCTTGAGGTCCTCGGGATAGAAGCTGCCTTTCCATTCCTTGTAGCTGTAGCCGCTCGTGCCTACGAGCACCTGCATCGCTTCCTCCTCCGTCTACTTCCGCGGCCAACGGATGTCGTCTTCGGTGTCCGCCTTGCCGTCGGGGCCGTTGCACACGATCCAGTACTTCGCGATCACCGCCCACTTGCGCATGCCGGCCCTCCGATCCGCCGTACCGTATCAGATAGGATTCGGCGCATGGGCGCGGCACAGAAGATCCGCTTCGAAGCCACGCGCAGCTCACCCTTGCAATCGCAGCCCGTCACTCTTCGTCCACGCATTCCGCGAGACGGGCCAGGATGCCGACCAGGTCCGGCCTGCCGCTGAGCAGCGGCAGCATCGGCTCGTCCTTCATGCGTTTGACGCGCGTGAGCACGGTGCGGATGTCGAACTGCTCGATTGTGAGCTTGTCGTTCACCTCGCTCCAGCGCAGTGGGGTGGAGACGGGCGCTCCGGGCAACGGCCGCACGCTGAAGGGCGCCACGAGCAGGCTGCCGTGGCCGTTCTGCACGTAATCGACGTAGACCTTGCCCTCCCGCTTGCGCGGGTTGCGCACGGTCGTTGCGATCTCGGGCAGCTCGGCCGCGATGATGCGGGCGATCAGCTCGCCCAGCGTGCGCGATTGCTCATACGTGCACTGACCGGCCAGCGGGAGCAGGATGTGCAGCCCGGTCGAGCCGCTGGTCTTGATGTAGGCGTCGAACTGCACCCTGTCGCACAGCTTGTGGATGGCCTTGGCGATGCACACCACGTCCGTGAAGGGCGCACCCTTCGGGTCGAGGTCCAGGATGCACCAATCGGGGCGGGCCAGGTCCGTCACCCGGCTGGACCAGACGTGCAGTGGGATCGTGCCGAGGTTGGCCAGGAACGCCAGGGCTTCCGCCTCGTCGGCGATGAAGTAGTCGATCTCGCGCTCCGTCTGATCGCTCCAGATGCGTTCGCGGCGGAGCCAGCCGGGCACCCAGCTGGGCGCGTCCTTCTGGAAGAAGGACTTGCCCTCGATGCCGTCGGGGTAGCGCGTCAACACCACCGGGCGGTCGCGCAGGTAGGGGAGGATCCATGGCGCGATCTCGCGGTAGAAGTCGATCAGGTCGCCCTTCGTGTAGCCCGCCTTGGGCCAGAACACCTTGGTCAGGTTCGAGGGCGTGAAACGTCTCTCGGTGCCGGGCTCGGCCGGCGCCGGTTCCGGCGCTTCGACGGGCAGGGTGCGCTCCGCGCCGCGCGCTTCCGGCGCGTGGCATTCCTCCGGCTTCTTGTCATCGCGCAGGCGCTGGAAGGAGGGGTGGCGCAGCTGGCCGTCCGCAGTGCGCTCCTTGTACTTCACCTCGCACACGAGCTCGGCGCGCACCCAAAAGTGGCCGCGCGTCTTCGGCACCGGACCGGTGCACGGCGGTTTGGCCACCTGCAACGGGTCCAGGGTCTCGCGCAACTCCTCGAGCTGCTTTTCCGTGAACCCCGTGCCTACGCGCCCCGCATACGTCAGCTCGCCGCCCTCGTAAGCGCCGAGGTGCAGCGCGCCCAGGCCGGCCCGGCTGCCCTTCGGCGCGGTCCAGCCAACGATCACGAAATCACCCGAGCGGTCCGCTTTGAGCTTGAGCCAGCTCTCCGAGCGCGCTCCACGGTAGGCCGAGTCCGCCTTCTTGGCCATGACCCCCTCGAGGCCCATCTCCCGCACCTGGGCGTAGAAGGCCTCGCCCTGCTCTTCGATGTGGTCGCAGTAGCGCAGAGTGCCCGCGGGCGGCAGGGCCAGGGCCAGCAGGCGCTTGCGCTCCGTGAGCGGCAGCTTGCGCAGGTCGTAGTCCTCGAAGGCCGGCAGGTCGAAGGCATAGGCCACGACCGGAAGCTCGATGGCGCCGCGCTCGATCTCCGGCTCGCGGCTCAGTTGGGCGCGCTTCTGCAGGAGCTGGAACTCGGGGATCCCCCGTTCGTCGAGCACTACGATCTCGGTGTCGAGGATCACCGACGAGTAGGGGAGCGCGCGCACCGTGCGCACCAGCTCGGGGTAGAGCCGCGTCGCTTCGCGCCCGCTGCGGTAGTACAGCCGCGCCTCCCCGTCCTGCAGCGCGCACAGGAGGCGGAAGCCGTCGTACTTGAGCTCGTAGATCCAGTCCGGGGACGAGAAGATGCGTTCTTCCGTCTTGGCCAGCATGACCTTGAACTTGCTCGCGTCGACGTTGCCCTTGGGTGCCCCGAGCTCCTCCAGCTCGCTGCGTACCCGCGCCGCGCGCTCGGAGCCGTCGCGCATCTCGTCGAGCGTCAGGCCGCTGAAGACCGATGCCTCGGACCAGGTCGGCTCGCCCTCTTCCGCGTACGCGTCCGGCTTCTTCACCATCAACCACTGGCGGCTCTCCGGCTCGTCCTTCTTCTTCGTGCGGAAGATCGTCCACACGCCACGCAGCTTGTGGCCCTTGAGCTCGAACAGCAGCTTGCCCTTCTGCAAACCCTCCTCGGGATCCTCGAGCGGGACCCACGAGCCCTGGTCCCAGACGATGACGCGGCCCGCGCCGTAGTTGCCTTCCGGGATCGTGCCTTCGAAGTCGGCGTACTCGACCGGATGGTCCTCCGTCCGCATCGCCAGACGCTTGACGCCGGGGTCGGCGCTGGGGCCCTTGGGCACCGCCCAACTGAGCAGGACCCCGTTCCACTCCAGCCGGAAGTCGTAGTGCAGGCTCGTGGCCGCGTGCTTTTGGACCACGAACAGACGGGGCCGCGCGGCCCCGCTCCCGAAGGGCTCGGGGGTCCCCGAAGCCTTGCGTTTCAGGCGGTATTCTCGGAGGCGATCCTGGTCGGACGTACCCATGCGGATTGTGGGCCGGAGCGGCCGATATACTACTTTCGCATGGCACGTGCCGTCGGTTCCGCAACCATCGCCTTTGGGCTGGTCTCGATCCCCGTCAAGGTCTACTCGAGCGGCGTCTCGGAGTCCGGGATCCACTTCAACATGCTCGAGCAGAAGACCGGAGCCCGGGTGAAGCAGCAGTACGTCTCCTCGCAGACGGGGGAGGTGGTCTCGCGGGACGAGATCATCAAGGGCTACGAGTTCTCGAAGGGCCAGTACGTGACCTTCACGGGCGAAGAGTTGAAGTCGTTCGAGGTCGAGGCCAACAAGGCCGTCGAGATCCAGGAGTTCGTCCCGCTCGCGAAAGTGGACCCGATCTACTTCGAGAAGGCCTACTACATCGGCCCCGACAAGGGCGCCGACCGGCCCTACGCGCTGCTGCGCGCGGCGATGGAGAAGACCGGGCGTGCCGCGCTCGCAAAGTACGCCGTGCGCGGCAAGCAGTACCTCGTCCTGGTGCGCCCGGTCAAAGAAGGCCTCGTGATGCAGCAGCTACGCTACGCGGACGAGATCCGCAGCATCACCGACATCCCGCTCGGTGAGGGCGAGGTGGAGGAGAAGGAGCTGAAGCTCGCGGTGCAGCTCGTGGAGCAGATCGCGTCCGATGAGTTCGTCCCCGCGAACTACGAGGACGAAGTGCGCTCGCGCATCGAGGAGGCGATCCGCGCCAAGGTCGAGGGCCAGGAGATCACCGCGGAGCCGACCGAGGCGCCGAAGGCCAAGATCATCGACCTCATGGAGGCCTTGAAGGCTTCGCTAGGGGACAAGGACCGCAAGGCGGCCAAGCGCGCCCCGTCCCACAGGGCCGCCAAGAGGACCCGTAAGGCCGCCGAAGGCTGATGTTGCCGGCTGCGGGATCCGGATACTCGGCCAAAGACGTCGCCAAGCTTCTGGATGTCTCGGTGGGGCAGGTCCGCGGCTACGTGCAGGCGGGTCTGGTGGAAGGCACGCGCGGGGAGCGCGGCGAGTACCGCTTCTCGTTCCAGGACCTGGTGCTGTTGCGAGCCGCGAAGGGCCTCGTGGGCGCGCATGTTCCGCGCACGCGCATCCGCCGCGCGCTGCAGCATCTGCAGGAGGTCCTGCCGCGCGGCCGTTCGCTGTCTGGGATGCAGATCGAGGCCGAGGGGGACCGCGTGGTCGTGCACGACGGTACGAAGCGCTGGAATCCCGAGTCCGGCCAGATGCACTTCCGCTTCGACGTGGCGGACCTGGCACGGCGGGCGGCGCCGATCGCGCGTCAACGCGCCGCGGAGACGTGGGCCCTGCCCGGGCAGCGCTCGGCGGATGAGTGGTACGAGATCGCCCGCGAGCTGGAAATGCCCAGCCCGGAAGACGCGCGCGAGACCTACCGGCGCGCGCTCGCCATCGATGCGAACCATGCGCCTTCGCACGTAAACCTCGGTCGCTTGCTGCACGAGGCCGGAGACGCGTCCGCAGCCGAGGAGCACTACCGCAAGGCATTGGAGATCCGCCCGCAGGATGCAACGGCCGCGTTCAACCTCGGCGTGGCGCTCGAGGATCAGGGGCGCGAGGTGGCCGCGGTCTCGGCCTACAAGAAGGTGATCCTGGCCGACCCCGCGCATGCGGACGCGCACTTCAATGCGGCCGGGCTATGCAAGAAGCTCGGCCGGCACGAAGAAGCCCTGAGCCACATGAAGAGCTACCGCTCGCTCATGCAGGATTAGCGTCAAGCGAAAGCGTGACGCGCCAACCGTGAAGCGTGGCTACTTCCGCTCGAGCGTGACCGTTTCGCCAAGCTGCTTCGCGAGTCCGCCCACGAACTGCTCGAGCGCGCCGTAGTAGCCGAACACGAAGCGGGCCAGGAAGCGGAACACGGGGTTGTAGATCTCCCCGCGCTCCGTTACGGAGAGGGCGGTCCCGTCCCCGTCCTGCTTGACCTCATAGACCCAGCTGCCCCCGAAGGGCAGCCGCTTGTCCGCGATGTGCGTGACCAGCAGCCCCGGCGGGCTGTCCTCCGCCACGACGAAGGTGATCGGTGGGCCTCTGCGGTGCAGGCGCCAGCAGCGCAGCCCCTCTTGATCGGGCAGGCGCTCCACCTTGCGGACGCCCGGCTGCCAGTCCGCGTAGCCCGGGAAGTCGCGCACGACGGTCCAGACGCGTTCGGACGGGGCGGCGAGGCGCGCGCTGACCGTGGCCACGTGGCCTCTGGGCAAGACCAGGCCGATGAGTCCCATCAGGACCACCAGTCCGACCAGGCTCCCCAAGACGATCAGGACCACGGTCATCCGCTTCTCCCTGCCGAACGCCATCCCGGAGGGCCCCTACGATAGGAGGGCTCCGCGCGTTTCGAGGATAGCCCGCCGGTACCCCACGTCCACTGCGCCCCCGACCTGCGGAGGGTGCGGGGCGGGGAGGTTAGCCCTTCTTCTTGCTCTTGTGGGGCTTGGCGTGGTTCTTCTCCAGCCAGCCCAGCCCTTCGCGCATGCGCCCGTACATGTCGCCGTGCCAGCCGTGCCCGCCCTTGTAGGTCACGAGCTTGGTCTTGGCGCCCTTCTTCTTCAGCAGCTTGGCCGCCTCCTGCGCCAGCTCGAACTTGCACTTCGCGTCCGTCGGGGAGTGGTCGATGAAGTAGGCCTCGCCTCTGGCCTCTTTGAGACTGGGCAGCCAGGCGCGGTAGAACACGGACTGCGAGATGAAGAAGCCAGTGGGCGACTTCTTCTTTTGCAGGGAGATGGCGTAGGCCGCGGGGCCGCTCGACGACCAGGCCAGAACGAAGATGCGCTTGCGGTCGATCGGCTTCCACTTCGAGACGTCGGCCACGACCTCTTCCACGAACTGCTCCGTCGAGAACTTCTGTCCAGGGACCTTGCGCTTCTCCGTGGGCCAGACGCTCGTCTGTCCCTCGGTCCACTTGAACGCCACGGGCTGGGCGGCGACGTAGTCGTCTGGGCACGCGTGCTTGTAGATGCGCTTGCAGAAGGCGTGGAAGTTGGCCGTGCCGGGGCCGCCCGGCATGATGATCAGCAGGCCGTAGCCGCCCTTCGGCCCCTTCTTCTCGTAGCGCGCCTTGGGGCCGATGCGGAAGTAGCGCTTCTTGGCCTCGCCGCCGATCTTGATGTCTTCGGCGGGGATGTCGGCCACGTCCTCCTGGCCGCCGCAGAGCATGGCCAGGAACAGCAACGCATATCCGCCCACAATCGCCTGCCGCATCATCGCTTACCAGAATAGTGACGCCCCCCGCTCAAGGGAAGCAACCAGCGGAAGTAACAGTTACCGCATGTAACGATCGCAAGTACCAGCGCCACAATGACCTGGAGTCCGTGCCGTGCGGCACGCGTGCCGCAGTTAGCGCACGCGGTCGAGCGCGAGCGCCTCGGTCAGGCGCAGCTCGACGCGGGTGGTCTCGCCGGCGCGGATCTCCACGGACACCGACTGCGCCGCGAAGCGACGGTCCCACGGCATGGCGTGCAGCGTGTAGCGGCCTGGGTGCAGCAGCTGCGACGTGGGCGATGCGGACTGCAGCGCGACCGTCTCCTGCAGGGTCACCGTGAGCTTGGGCCAGACTGGCGCGCCCGCCATCAGGAAGGGACCGTCGTTCCAGGCGGCGGTCCCCTCCAGGCGCAGCGAGGCTTCGGTCTGCTGCCCATCGGGTCCGCGCACGAGCACGTCCAGGCGCCCCCCGGCCTGCACTTCCATCGTGTGCAGCGTTTGTGTGCCGGCGGCCAGCGCCACGAGGCCGAACGCCGGAGCGTAGTAGCCGTCGTTCAGGGCCGCGGCTCCGCCCGGGAAGGCAACCACGGTGTAGCCGCCCGGATTCAGGTCGCGCACGAAGAAGCGTCCGTCTTCCATGCCGACCGTGCGCTTGAGCGGCGCCTGGCCGCTCACGGCCGGCGTGAGCAAGAACGAGCATGCGGCCGGGAGCCGCACGTCGCCAAGGTACATGGGGGGGCGCAGCGTGACGACCAGCGTGGCGCGGGTGTCGAGCTGTTGCAGATCGAAACCGACGCGTCTCGTCCCCCCGGTCTCCGGCGCGTTCACGCGCCGCATCTTGCTCTGGTAGTCCGGGGCCAGCACGGCCACGCGGTACTCGGCCAGCGGGACGACCTCGAACTCGGCCAGTCCGCGCGCGTCCGTGCGCAGTTCCACGAACGGCCGCGGCGCGTCCGTCACGCGCGCCACGCGCACGCGCGCGTCTTCGAGCGGGACGCCCGAGGCTGCGGCCGCCACGGTCAGCGTTGCGGCGCCGAACTGGAAGTCGGCCGTGCCCGGCGCGCTCACTCGCTGCGCCGTTCCGGCGGGCACGTCGGACGCGCCCTCGAGTCCCCCGAGCTCCACGTCGTACTCGGCTTGCGCCAGGCCGCCCATGCGGTAGTGCCCCTCGGCGTCGGTGTGCGCGGTGATCTGCAGCCACTCGACGCCGTCCGGTGTCCAGCGCAAGCTCGCACTCGCAGCCGAGAGGACCAGGCTACGTCCGCCCTCGGCTGCGAGTGAGGCGCGGACGCGAGCGCCCGCGCGGCCGTTGCCGGCGCTGTCCCGTACGGCGCCGCTGATCGCGCTACCGACGCGCAGCACGAACACCTCACCGTCCTGCGTCCCTTCGCCCGCCGCAACCGACCGCCCGGCAGGCTGGTAGCCGTGGGCGGCGGCCACCACGAAGTAGCGTTGGTCCTCTTCCAGCGGAAGCTCGAACGACCCGCGCGGGCACCGACGGGTCGCGCCGAAGGGCGACGTCGCAGGCATCCCGTCCCGGTCCGCGAAGGCGACGACCTCCGCTCCGTCGGCCGGTACGCCCGAAACGAACGTGATCCGGCCGCGCAGCAGCCGCGACCCGTGCAGCGTCAGCACCACCGAATCCAGCGTGGGCGCGCCGGTGGCGTCGGCGAAGATCGGGACCTCGACGTGCTCGGGTAGCGTGTCGGGATGCCATGCCGTCACCCGCAGCGTGGGCGGCAGGGCGCCGGTGAGCAACGAGTCGATCGGCACGGCGAAGGCGCGGTCGGCGCGCACCCGCGCGCGCACGCAGCGCTTGGCTTGCTGATCCTGGGCGGGCCTGCAGATCTCCAGCAGGACCGGATCATCCGATGCGTCCGCGGGCAGCTCAACGGTGCCCTTGAGATGCGTGGCCTTGCGCTGGAGCTCCGCCTCCTTCCGGGCGCCTTTGCGAGCTGAGCCTTCCTCCTCCCGCACGGCGTCTTCGCCTTCCTCTACTTGTTCTTCAGGCGGCGCGTGCTGCGCCAGCAGCTCCGTCGGGACGAGCGGGCGGCGGGCCAGCCGCAGCTCGACCGGATCGAGAACGCGGCCTTCGTGCACGGGAATCACGGCCGTCCCCGGCTCCGTGTCCGGATGCAGCGCGGTCAGGAGCAACGACCGTGGCTGCCTTGGCTGCAGCAGCGCGTCAACGGAGAGATGAAAAACGCTCCCCGCCTGGACGACAGTGTGCAGTGTCGGCGTCGGCCGCGCCTGTGCGCCGACGGGCTGCACCGCCACGCGAACCAGCCGGGACCCGATGCCGTTCGGGAGGCGGATCACCCCGTGCAGCACGGCCGCGTGCTGCACGGGCGTGACCGCCGTTTCCTTCGCCCGCGCTTCGCGAGTGCCACGGCTTCCCGGAGCGGCTGTGGTCGACGCGGTCAGGCCCGCACCTGCGCCGCCGTGCTCAGGCGCCGGCGCGCGCACGACGCGTTCGGTGCGCGGCGCCCGGTCGAGCCACAACGCGCCCAGCGTCAGCACGACGGCGATGCCGGCCGCCTTGGCCGCGCCGCTAAGAGCGGGAGTGCCCGCGCTCAGGGTGCCCGCGGCCGGAGCGGTCGCGATGGCGCCGAGCATCAGGCCCAGCACGCGTCCGTTGCCGCCCCGCTCCTCGTTGAGCGTGCAGCCGATGCGCTTCAGGCCGCGCTGTAGCCGGGTGCGCACGGTCGAGCTGGAGACGCCGAGACGATCGGCGATCGCCATCGGCTGCAAGCCGTCGTAGAAGCGCAGCAGGATCGGCTCGCGGTAGTGCTCCGGCAACGTGAGCACGAGCTCGGCGATGCGCCGCCTGAGCATCATCTGTGTGAACAGCTCGTCGGTCGCGCGCACCTCCTCGCCGCGCGCCGCCACCTTTTCGCGCCGTGCACGGCGCACGTCGTCGCGATAGGTCCGGCGCACCAGGTTGCGCACGACCCCGGCCAGCCAGCCGCGCCGCACTTCGCTCGGGCTCTTGTTGCTCTTGAGAGCGACGAGCCACGCTTCCTGGACGACGTCATCCGCGCGCGCGGCATCCCTCAGGAGTCTTCGGGCTAGCGCCCGCAAGAACCCTTGGTGCCGCAGAAGCTGCTCCAACTGCCGCTTCGTCATCTCTCCCGGTGGGTCCAGGATATACCGGACCCCTTTGGTATGACCGGCGAGCGCACGTTTTGGGACGCAAAAAAGGCGTGGGACGCAGGCAGGGTGCGCGGGCATACCTCTGATGAGGGGAGATAGAGACGCGCGCGGGGCGCGCCGCCATTCGCGCCGCTGGCTTTTTCAAATGGGACGCGTCTGCACAATGCGGGCATACACCCATGGAACTCGAGATGCATTTCCTCGAACTTGCAACCAAGGAGCCCACCATGAGCGGCGAACGAAACTGGTTTTGGGCCGCGTGTCTCTTCTGCGGTCTGCTGATGGGGTGCGGCGGCTCAGCCTCGCTGCCGGCTGCCGGCGGCGGCGACGTCGTATCGCTGCCCCAGGAGCAACTCGTCGTGCAGGTCGACTTGAACGGCGACGAGGAGCCCGACCTGGTCACCCTGGACACGACCGAGCGGCCCTTCATGATCGTGGAGGCCATCTACGGGAGCGCCGCCGGCGACCCGGTGGACGCCACGGACCTGCTGTTCGGGACGGCGTTTGACAGCGCGCTCTCGACTGCGCTGGCCGATTACCTGGCCCAGTCCTTCGGCGGCGACGAGCGCATGGAGATGGACGTGGCCGACGCCACCGGAGCGATGGTCACCCTGGTGGTCTTCGAGTAGGGGGGATGGGAACGATGAAGAACACCCTCCGCCTGCTCCTTCTCGCCCTTGCGATCCCCTTCCTGCTGACCTCGGTCGCCGACGCCCAGACGATCGAGCGCGTCCGTCCGCTGTGCGGAACGGAAGGGGACGCCGTGCTGATCTGCGGCTCCGGTTTCAGCGAGGAGCCCACGGTTCTTTTCAATGACATTGAGGCGGACGTCGTCCGCAACAGCCCGACCAAAATCCTGTGCCGTGTCCCAGAGGGGGTCGCAGTAGGCCCCGCCACCATCGACGCGGACGGCGCCACCGCCTCTTTTGACGTGCTCGAGCCCGGGTCCCCTGTCGTGCTGCACCTGAGCACGAAGACCATGACGCCGGGCCTGCGCGTGTTCGTGATCGGCCGCCGTCTCGGCAACGGGGAGGTGGCGTTCGTCGACGGGGACAGCCTGACCGTCGACAGCGTGCGTCTGCACGGCCGCCGCCGCATCGCCTACTTCGAGGTTCCCGGGGACATCGCCCCCGGGACCTACACGCTGCTGATCACGAACGGCGAGGGGCTCGACACGGGCGCCTGCTCGCCCAAGGTCGAGGTCGTCGAGGCGGGGGACCCGACGCTCGACGACATGCAGCCCGAAGAGCAACTTCCCGGCCGCCCGGTGCTTTGCGAAGGCACGAATCTCGCCCCGCCCGGCCTGTGCAGGGTGCACTGGACGGATTCCACGGACAGAGTGTTGACTACCCTCGGTCTCGCGAACGGCTTCAACAAGGTGTACACGCGCGTCCCGCACGATGCGGTCGCGGGTGAGACCTACGGGGTCGTGATCGACCTGAGAGGCGGAGCCACGACCGAGGGGACCGGCGTATTCCGCTACCTGGTCGGCACGCCACCTGTGCCGGTCATCAGCGAGATCCGCCCCGACGCCGGGCCGGCTGGGAGCATCGTGAAGATCCGCGGCGAGGGACTGGCCGCCGGCTTCGCCGTCACGGCCGCGGACCTCACACGGCCGAAGGTGGAGTTTGGCGGCGGCGGTGTGGCCCATGAAGCCAAAGTGCTGGCCGTCATTCCCGGCTTCGGCATCGACGACGACACGATCGTTGCGCAGGTCCCCGGCGACCTCGCGGACGGCGACTACGACGTCACCGTCACGACGAGCGCGGGCACGTCGAATGCCGTGGTCTTCAGCGTGAAGGACCTGCCGTTGACCGTGACCTCGATGGAGCCCAATGAGCAGGGCGCCGAAGGGCCCAAGCGGCCCGTGATCATCGAGGGCAGCGGCTTCGGCGTCTTCAACTGGGTCAAACCGTCTCTTGCGGTCACGTGGGACGACGGGGACAAGTCGTTGCGCGGCTACGTCTTGTTCCACACCGATTCGGTGATCCTCGTCATTCCGCCGGGCGGACGCTTCGACCCGCTGCCGGTGGGTGAATACAGGGTCACCGTGATCACCAACCCGGGTTCCGACGAGGAGGAGTCCGCGGAAGCCGGGATCTATACCGTTGAGTAAACCCATGCATAACCGTACGTCCTCCTCCAGGAGGGCTGGGCAGCCCCCAAGGGCAACCACCTAGGGCTTCTCAGTTGCTGGCGGCCTGCCTCGTTCTCGGAGAGGCGGGCCGCCTTTTTTCGTACGCCTCAGCGCGGGAGGAACGAGATCGTGACGTGCATGATCGTCCAGTACGGGAAGGCGTCGCGCGACACGAACACGGACAGACCGTACGCGGACGGCGCGTTCCCATAGGCGTAGGCCCAGACCGCCGCCGCGATCAGCATCGCGACGAGCAAGCCGACGTGCAGGAAGGCGAAACCCGCTCGCGTGGTCCGCATCCACTTCCAGGTGAAGTGGCGGGGAGGCGGGTCCGGCGGCGGCCGCTTGCCGAAGCCCCGCATCACGAACACGTACCAGGCGGTCACGTGCAGGGTCACGATGGAATGGATGCGCCCGCTGACGACGAGATCGAGCAGGATCAGGCCGAGGAGGCCGCCGAAGACGACGAAGATGGGCCGGTGTGTGCGCACGAATTCCAGCACGCCGCCCACGTAGCGCCGGCGGTAGTAGCGGCGCAGCAGGACGATCGTGATCACCAGCGCAACGAGAGGCACGGCGCCCAGGGCGTGGCGCGCGGACTCGGGCATGGAGCCGAAGACCGCTTCGGTGTACTTGCGCAGGCCGCCGACCTCGTACGCGGTGCCGAGCAGGGCCACCGAGGTGAAGCTGAGCCAGACGAGGAGCGGCGCGACGAGGACGCGCCACTTCAAGCGCTTGGGGTCCTTCTCAAGGGGGGCGTCGCCGTTGGCCAGGTAGAAGAAGACCTCGTCGCGGAACTCGTGGACGGCGAAATAGGTCAGGAACAGGATGCGCGGGATGGCCGCGTGCCGGCCGCCGGCACTCCCGAAGGCCCAGCTTAGGAGCGCCCCCACGCCGAACAGCGCCGCCAGCCAGGCCCAGGACCGCGCCCGCCGCATGCCGCGCGAGGTGGCCAGGAAGAGGAAGCCGACGAGGAAGTGGGGGAGGGCCACGAAGCGCATGGCGCTCTCCACGGGGTGCAGGACCATCCACTGCGAACGGTCATGCGGCCCCCAAGCCTGCTCCGCGGCGTAGATCCCCCAGCAGACGAGCACGCTGGCGACGACGAGTCCGAAGGCCCAGAGCCAGTTGCGCTCCGTTTCGGTGAGCGGCCGCGCCGCCGGAGCCATACCCCCTGCGCTCATGGCTGCGAACGATAGCGAAGCGCCTTTCGGGTTGCCAGTCCGGCCCGCCTTCGTACGTCGTTGGTCTATCCTGGGCGCTCTTGGACCCGGCTGAGGAGAAGATCCACGCGGAGGAGCGCGCCCAGGTGAGGCGTTTCTTCGCGGAACGCACCGAGGGGTTCTTTCTGGAAGTCGGCGCCAGGCTCCCGTTCCTCGGGTCGCAGACGTGGCATCTGGAGCGCCGGGGCTGGCGCGGCATCCTGGTCGAGCCCATACCGGAGCAGGCGGAGGCCTTGCGCCGGGAGCGCCCCGGCTCGCAGGTCTTCGAGGCGGCTTGCAGCTCGCCCGACAAGCGGGGGACGGCTGACTTCCACATAGCGGATCTTCCTGGCTGGTCCTCGCTCGAGCGCTACGCCCACCCCGAGCCCGAGACTCGCAGGGTGTATCGCCAGACGATCCAAGTGGCCGTGCGCACGGTGGACGAGATCCTCGCCGAATGCGGCGACCCGCACGTCGACTTCGTCTCGGTCGACACCGAGGGTACCGAGGTCGACGTGCTGCGCGGCTTCGATCTGGAGCGTCACAGGCCGGACCTGGTGCTGGTCGAAGACTACCGCTACGGGCTTGCCACGCACCGGCACCTCACGGGACGCGGTTACCGCCTCGCGCACCGCACCGACCCCAACAGCTGGTACGTGCCCAAGGACTCGCCTCGCATGCGCCCCAGCCTTGCCTACAGGCTGCAACTGTTCCGCTGGATGTACCTCAGCCTGCCGTTCCGCAAGCTGCGGCGCTGGCGCAAGCTGCGTCGTGAGCGTGCCGCGAATCAGTAGCGCAGGCGCAGAGCCTCACAGAGGAACTCCATGAAGGGTCCGGAGGCCTTGTAGGCTTTCACTGCCTCGTCCAGGAAGCCGGGCCCGGCGGCCTGCGCGGGCTTCAGCTTGCGGAAGGCTACGAAATCCTTGCGCTTGAGGTCCTCGACGTAGGCGTGCTCGGGGTCGAAGCCGCGCGGAGGCCGTTTGAGCGACTCGCCGCCGAGCTCGCCGAAGGCGGTCTTGAAGGTCTTGCCGTCGCGCGCCTTCTTCCACTCGGCCGGCTTGGCAGCGATGCGCTTGCGGATCTTGGTGACCGCCGGTGTGTCCGGCTGCCAGATCCCGGTCCCGAGCCAGACCTCTTTCGGGTCGATGCGTACGTAAAAGCCGGGAGCGTGGACGCTCTTGCCGCGCTCGTGCCGGAACTGCGCCGACACGTGCGTGTTGTATGGGCGCTTGTCTTTGCTAAAGCGCACGTCGCGGTGGATGCGCATGAGCGAGCCTCCCGTCTTGCTATCGCTGGCCACGATGTGCGGAGCGAAGCGTTCCAGCTTCGGAGCGAGCGCGCGGATGAAGGCCAACATGGGCTCCTGCACGCACTCCTGGTAGCGCTCCTTGTTCTTCTGGAACCACTCCCGCTTGTTGTTCTTCTCCAGGTCGCGCAAGAACGCCACCAGGCCCTTGCCTAGTCCGTCGAATCGCTCACCCATGGCTCCTCCTCGAGGCGGTAAGTATAGCTAGTATAAAAACCGTCGTCCAACCCGCCCCCGCTCCGGGGCCCGCGCCCTTTCCACGATCGCTGTCCGGCCGCTGACGGCCGAGCTGTGCCGGCTCACGCTGAACCGATCGGCAACCTGCCGCCGGCTTTGGCGGGGTCGGTAGAATGACGCCGCTCCACGGAGAGGTGCCGGAGCGGTTGAACGGGCCGGTTTCGAAAACCGGTGTGGCCGCAAGGTCACCCAGGGTTCGAATCCCTGCCTCTCCGCCATTTCGCGCACGGCGCGCGGGTTTCGGCCCGTGCGCCGTGTTCGCCAATCCCGGCCAATCAGGGCCAGGTGAGGCCAGGAAGGGCCACTGTTAGGTGATACCAGAGGTGATACGGATTGGCGGGCCCTG
The DNA here is from genome assembly GCA_027297745.1 of Planctomycetota bacterium. Lineage (GTDB taxonomy): Bacteria > Planctomycetota > PLA2 > PLA2 > PLA2 > JAPUHK01. The sequence goes on from JAPUHK010000146.1 coordinate 20,501, forward strand.
ACCGCCCTGCTGGACTTGAACCAGCGACCCCCTGGTTGTCGACCCGCCAGGGCTCACCATCCGCAAGCGCACCGAAAGCGCGTGGCGGCTTGTACTTGCGGCATTGTATGGGTGCCGACGACGCCCAACGCTAGACGCATGCTTTCGCATCCAGACGCGTCGCTTCGC
>JAPUHK010000147.1 GCA_027297745.1 Planctomycetota bacterium
CTCGTGGCGGAGCACGGCCAGCTCGTCGCCGCTCGCGACGTCGTAGAGGCGCGCGGTCCCGTCGAGAACCGCGCACGCCACGCGGCGGCTCTTCGGGCCGAAGGCCACGTCGTAGACCAGCTTCTCGAAGCGGCCCAGGAGCGCGGGCTGCGGCCTGGGATCGGGTCGCCAGATCTTGATGTTGTCGGTATCCGCCGACACGATGCGACCGTCGTCTCGCGCGTACAGCGCCGTGATCACGTTGCGGTGTCCGCGGAGCGTCTCGAGGCGCGCACCCGTTCGCGCATCCCAGATGGCGATCTCGCCGACATGTCCGGACACGAGCCGGTCGCCTTTCGGCGAGAAAGCCAGGCTTTGCGCGAAGCGACCGGCGCCGGGAATCGTGACCGCAGCCACCGACTCGTCTTCGGGCTCCAGGATGTGGATCGTCCCGTCGTCATGCGCGACCGCCAGCCGCGACCCGTCCGCGCTGAACGCCACCGCCGTCACGATGCGGGGCTGGGGAAGAGCCACTGCGACCTCGAGCGAGGCGAGATCGTAGATGCGGAGATCGCGATCCCGGGATAACGCCAACCGCCTGCCGTCCGGGGAGACGGTGCCGCGATTGCTGGAGGTGCTCTTGTCCGCTTCGACGATAGAGCCGGCCGGCGCGCCGGTTTCCGCATCGAGCAGGAACGCCTTGCCCCATCCGGCCAGTACCACCAGCCGCGTGCCGTCGAGCGCGGGCGCAACGTGGTAAGTGTGCAGATCAGTAGGCGCCTCCCACACGACGCTATCGAGATCGACGCCCTGCAGACGCCGCACGACGGTGTGGGTCACATAGACCAGGTCCGCGCCCAGGAACGCCACCGTGTTGATGTGTTCCGGCACCGTCGCGGTCGGCCCCCGCGGTTTCCAGCCCCGCGCATCGAACACGCGGAGCGTACTCGTCTCAGCCGGCCTCACCATGACCAGCTCATCGTTCGGACCGAAACAGCAGGCCACATGCCCCCAACCCGTCGTCGGGATCTCCAGCGTCCGTTCGCTGGCGTCCAGCCTCCCACGCAGGTAGTCCCACTCCCAGCGCCGCAGCTCGGACGGAGCCGCGTTGAGGTAGAGGCGTGCGGCCTCCGCGTCGCCGGCACGAACGGCCGCGGCCGCCGCGGCGATGTTCGCTGTGTACGCCCGGTAGCGCTCGGCCGCCCGGGCGCGGTCGGCGCGAAAGGCGAACCGCAGACTCAACGCGGTGCCCAGCACGAGGGCGAGACCGAGCGCGACCAACGAAATGAAGAGCGCGCGGCGACGACGCGCGAACAAGCGCAGGCCGTGCAGGGGCCTCGCGGGCCGCGCCGCCACCGGCATGTGGCCAAGGAAACGCCGCAGATCGTCGGCCAGCTTCGACGCCGAGGCGTAGCGCGCCTCGACGTCCTTGGCCATGGCCTTCTCTACGATCGCGCGCAGGTCGGCGGGCAGGCTGGGATCGAGCGGCGTCGGCGCAATCTCGCGGATGCGCCGGGCCGCCTCGATGATCGGCGTCCCCGAGACATCGTGCGGCAGGCGGCCCACCAGGAGCTCGTACAAAACGACGCCGAGCGAATAGACGTCGCTGCGCAGGTCGACATCGGTATCCGGCGTGCACTGCTCGGGGCTCATGTAGGGCGGCGTCCCGGCCACCTCCCCCGTCGCGCCGACTTCCTCCACGCGCGCGATGCCGAAATCGATGATCTTCGGGTGGCCCGAGGGCAGGACGAGGATGTTCGCGGGCTTTAGGTCGCGGTGCACGACCCCCTTCAGGTGGCCGGCGTGAACCGCGTCGCAGACATTCGCGAACAGGCGCAGGCGCTCGCTCCGGCCTTTCCCTTCGAGCACGTCGAGGATCGTCGTCGCGTTCTCGACGTACTCGAGCACGATGAACGGCATGCCGTCATGCACACCCGCCTCGTAGACGTGCGCGATGGACGGGTGCTGCAAGCGTGCGAGGATCTCCGCCTCCTGTTGGAAACGCGTCGCGGCCGTCTCGGTCGTGAAGCCACCGTGCATCGCCTTGAGCGCAACGTGCCGGCGCGGCTGATCCTGCTGGGCCAGGTAGACGGTTCCGCCGCCGCCCGACCCGAGCACCTTGACGATCGTGTACTTGCCCACGCGCTCGCCCTCGGTGAGCAGCGCGCCCTTGAACTTCTCGATCGCGGCGGTCTGCAAGAAGTCGCCCGCCTGGCTGTGCGCCGTGAGCAGCTCGGAGACTTCGGCCAACAAGCCCGCGTCGTCGCCGCACTCTCCGCGCGCGAACGCCTCGCGCTCCTCCACGGGCCGATCGAACGCCGCGTCGATGATCTCCTCGATGCGGCGGAAGCGCGTGCCCGTGGTGGTCACGGGCCGATCTCCTTGAGCAGCCAGGCGCGGGCGAACTCCCACATGCGGTAGATCGTACGCTCGGTAACGCCGAGCACCTTGGCTGTTTCTTCGTTCGACAGTCCGCCGAAGAAGCGCAACTCCACCACACGCGCACGATCGGGCGAGAGCTTCTCGAACTTCTTGAGCGCCTCGTGCACGGTCAGCACGTCCAGCTCCGGCGACGGCTCCTCGGCGACGTCGCTGTGGAGCGGCACGCGCTGGTGCCGGCCGGCGCGCTTCAGCCGCATCTGCGCGCGGGCGTGGTCGACCAGGATCGAGCGCATAGCCCGCGAGGCGGTCGCCAGGAAATGCGTGCGGTCGTTCCAATGCAGCGCCGTGCCCCCCATCAGCTTGAGGTAGGCCTCGTGCACGAGCGCCGTCGGCTGCAAGGTGTGGCCCTCGGGCTGGTGCCGCATCTGGGCCGACGCGATGCGCCGCAGCTCCGCGTAGATCATGCGGAAGAGCTGGTCCTGCGCCTGGTCCGAGCCCGCCTGCACGTCGGCCAGGATCGCGGTCACAGTGCCGGGAGTCGGCGTCGGGACGGGAGTTTCTTTTTCGCTGTCAGTCGTCACGGCCGGGTGTCGTTCCCCCCAATGTCCCGAGACCGGGACCTGGGCTTGGAGCCCAGTGAAGCGACAAGCGGACCGCCCGTCAAGGCGGGGGAGGAAATCACATGTTCTTGCGCAGAATCACTCTATCTCTGCTGTGCGCGGCGGCCCTGACGGGCTGTGGCGGTTCGACTCCCGGCGCGCCCCCGGGCGGACCGCCCGTCACGGTGCCGCAGTTGCCGTCGGTCACGGCCTTCCGCGACTGCGCGGCGCTACGCATCACCGATCTGGTCGGCCTCCTGGACCGACAGGAGGCGATCTTGAGCGGCGCTGACACCCCGAGCGTCCTGCAGGCGCTGGGCATCGTGCTCACGCCGGTGCCGGGCGCGCCCAACACGTTCGACTTCCAGGCGAGCTTCGATCTGGACGCCGACGGGGTCGACGACAGCTTCAGCGGCCGCATCGCGTTTTCCGGCGATCCGGCGCAGCTCGGGCCCGGCGACACGGCCCAGGTCAGCTGGGACTACGCCGGGGGCACGGGCGACGTGACCGGGTCGGGAGATCTGGACATCACCTTGACCGTGGACGGTGCCACCGTTTCAGGGATGGGCATGTTCACGTCCACCGACGGCTGCGAGTTCAACTTCATGATCCCGGTTTCCGCGCCGCTGCCGATCCGCATTGTCGCAACGTCCTCGGCGCCTCTGCTGGACGCCCCGAACCTCGAGGTTCAGGCTCTCACCCTCGGCGGCGTGGAGATCGTCGGCACGTTCCCGATCTCGATCACGATCGGAAGCAACACCTTCGCCGCGGACGTTGTGTTCCAGGCCGGAA
>JAPUHK010000148.1 GCA_027297745.1 Planctomycetota bacterium
CGGTTCCAGATCATGCGCACGGCATCGCCGTTCTTGCCGAGCTGCTGCGCGATCTCCGCGTTGGTCTGCCCTTGCAGCCGTCCTTCGAAAACGGTCCGCTCCTCGTCGCTGAGGGCGGCTTCGATGCGGCTCTTGAGCTCCTCGGCGCGCACGATCGTGCTGGCGGTCGATATGGGACCCTTGCGCGGCACCGTGTCCGACGCGTCTTCGAGATCCTCGAGCGAAGCGAGCTTCTGCCCGCCGCCCCGCTTGGCCGCCTTCATCTTGTCGCTGCGGTTGGCCAGCTTGTTGCGCACCATGCCGCGCAGGTAGCCCTTGAGCGCCTGGTCGCTGGGAAGCTCGACCTCGCCCGCCGCGGCGCCGACGTGAAAGGCCAGCATCACGGACTGCGCGATGTCGATGGACTCCTCGATGGACCGCAGGCCGCGGCCCATGGCCTGGGAGGCGAAGCTCTTGCTCAGGGCCGCGGCGCGCTTCATGACGCGCTGGCGCGCCTCCGGATCCCCTCTCTCGTAGGCCTGCAGCAGCTTGGAAAACGACGACGGTTGCTCGCTCATGGTGTTTTGGGGCGCCCTCCGTGGTTTCACGATACCTCCGCTGCGCCGGGCGTGCAACGGATGGCAGGCTTGTGCGCACGTCCGGCTTTTCCTAAAAAGGCGCGCCCTCGACAAGCCCATGAAGTGGCCGCAGTGCAGCTACCTGGTCGATCCGCAGCGCAAGCTCTTGTGCTGTCCTGTTCCGAGGGCGGCCTCCACGACGCTCAAGGCCTGGATGTTGCGTGCCTCCGGCGTTTCGGCCGCGGAGGTGCAAAAGAAGCCGCTGTCCCTCGAGTTGGTGCGCGCGATCTGCCTCGACAGGCTCCCTGCGCGCGAGGCGTCTGCGATCCTGACCGACGGCAGCCACTTCCGCTTCACCTTCGTACGCAACCCCTGGACGCGGCTGGTGTCCGCCTACCTCGGCAAGTTCGTGCCGCTCATGGAGCCCGCGTTGGGCGCGTTGCACGGCATCCGGCGCGACGAAGGGGTGCTCGGGCTCTTGGGCAGCGTGCGCTCGAGACTCGGCCTCGGCCGCCCCGCGGACGTGGAGCGTGGCGCCACCTTCCGCCAGTTCGTGCGGCACCTGGAGCGCCGGGGGACGACGCGCGTCAACGGGCACTGGCGTGCGCAGCATCGGTTCCTGGCGGACCACGAGTTCGACTTCATCGGCCGCTTCGAGTCGCTGCAGCGGGACCTGGCGCAGGTCGAGGAGCGAGCCGGCGTGAAGATCGGTTGGCCGAACAGGCACCCCACACAGTACTCGGACGATGAGCACGAACCGGGCAGCGCCGCCGACTGGGAGCGCTCGCAGCTCCTGAAGCTGAAGCGCTATCCGCGCGCGCAGGCCTTCTACACGCCGGAGCTCACGGACATCGTGGGACGGCTGTACGCCGAAGACGTCCGCCGCTTCGACTACGCGCCGCCGTGGGCGTAGACGGCTGCCAGCGTCGTTGGGCTGCGGCCTCCGGGCGAGTGCTGCGGGAGATGGGCTAGGACTTCTCCGGCGTCAGTGCCGGGAGCTTGTCGCGGTTCTCCTTGAACCACGCGCCCCACGCCTCGGCGCTATCGAACTTCTCCCCGCCGCTCAGGACCGTGAGGGTCTCGCGGATCGGCACCGGCAGCGACACGTACGCGCGGTACTCATCCGAATCGCGCTTCGCGCCTGCGGAATCGCTGTTGATCTTGTCGTAGCGCCGAAGCAGGGTTTCTATCATGGTGCGGCGCCACGAGTCCTTGAGGTGCGTGAAGTCGGCGCAGGCGCGTATCGCGCGCTCCGAAACCGTCACGTCTCGATCCCACACCGCCTTCAGGATCCGCTTTTGAGCGGAGGGACTACTCGACCTGGTCCAGCCCGCGACGATGGCCCTGCGCGAGGACGGCCGCTGCGCACTCATGCGCCAGCACTTGTCCAGCGACTCGAACCCGCGCTTGCCACATCCCGTCAGGGTCCACGCTACGTTTGTCAGCCGCGCTTCGCTCTGTGGCGTCTCCGTCCGGAATTGCGCCACAAGCTGGCGCAGGACGTAGGCCCTGACCCTATGCGAGGCATACCTGTAGGCCTTCCGCACGCCTGACCAATCGGAAGCGCGCGCTGCATCGAGGAGTGCCTTGTCGTGCTTCTGTCCCGCCGCCACCGGCATGACGAACGCGAGCAGTGCGATAGAGCGTGCGACGAGTTGCATCCGCAAGGCTGCTTGGGTCCTGCCCCTCATCGCTCTGATTGTAGAACGACTTGTCGACGCACTGTTCAGTGTGCTGGTAGCCCCTGGACGAGTGCCGTGAGGGGCGTCAGGGACGACCGGTCAGGGCACATAGGTAACGGGGCCGGAATGCCGAAAGGAGGGGGTGGAAACCACCGTGGACGTCAAGGCGGCCGGAGCCGCAATCCGGCGTCGGCTCGGGGAGGTCATGGTCCTGGCCGACGAGGTGGTCGAGCCGCTCCTGGTGGCCCTGGTCGCCGGAGGGCACATGCTCATCGAGGGTATTCCGGGCACAGGCAAGACACTTCTAGCGCAGGCGATGGCACGCGTAGTCGGTCTCGACTTCAACCGGATCCAGTTCACGAATGACCTCATGCCTTCGGACATCGTCGGCTCGTCGATCTGGCGTCCGGGCCGGGATGAGTTCGAGTTCCTGCGGGGCCCGCTCTTCACCAACGTCGTCCTGGCCGACGAGATCAACCGCACCAGCTCGCGCACGCTCTCCTGCCTGCTCGAGGCGATGGAGTGCGGCCGGGTCTCGGTGGAGGGCGAGACCCTCGAGCTGGCGCACCCGTTTTTCGTCGTGGCGACCAAGAACCCGATCGAGTTCCACGGGACCTTCCCGATTCCCGAGGCCGCCCTCGACCGCTTTCTCATGCGCGTGGCGGTCGGCTACCCCGACATGGAAGGCGAGCTGGAACTCTACTTGCGCCGCGACCCGGAGTCGACTCTGCGCGACCTCGCGCCCGTGCTCTCGCGTGACGATCTGCTCGCGCTGATGGCACGCGTGGAGCAAGTCGAGGTGCGCGAGTCGCTGGCGCAGTACTGCTACGAAGTCGTGACCGCGACGCGCGAGCACGAGTCGGTGGCGCTCGGCGTGAGCCCCCGCGCGGCCATGAGCTGGCTGCGGGCTGCCCGGGCGCGCGCGCTGCTGGGCGGCCGCGACTACGTCTTGCCGGACGACCTCAAGGCGCTGGCGCGGCCGGTCCTCGCCCACCGCGTCTTCCTCAAGGGCGGTGGGGACGCCGCGGACCTTCTCGACGGCATCGTCTCCTCCGTGTCCGTGGCCCTGTGAGCCTGCCTACCCCCACAGCGCTGGGCGTCAAGGCGTTGCTCTTCTACCTGCTGATGCTGGGCGCGTACGTCGCCACGCCGTACTCGAACCTCTTCTTCATGCTCCTGACGTTTCTCACCGTCCTCGGCGCGTTGAACGTGGTCTGGACGCTGCGCAACGCCGCCGGCATGCGCGCGACGGTGGAGGAGGTGGAGCCGGTGCCCGCGGGGGCCGCGCTGCCGCTGCGCGGGGTGATCGAGAGCGACGGCGTGGCGCTCGCGATCGAGATGGACGTGGAGGGGGCGGGGACGCTTCGGCTGCCCGGCGAGCTGAAGCCGCTGCCGCGCGGTATCTACCGGGTCGGCCGCACCCGGCTCGTCTCGACCTGGCCGCTGGGCCTGCTCAAGGTCGCGCGGCCGGTGGACGCGCCGAAAGAATTGATCGTCTACCCCGAGCCGGCGGACCTGACCGAGGCGCGCGGCAGCGACGGCGACCACCTGCCGGGCACGTCGAGCGACTACCTCCAGCCCGCCGGCCTGCGCGAGTACCGGCCCGGGGACGAGTTCCGTGCCATCCACTGGCGGGCGACCGCGCGCCGCGGCCGCCCGGTAGTCAAGGAGTGGGATGGCGGCGCCGGCAGCGGCAGCGAGGTCGTGCTGGACCGGCGCACGGATGTGGAGTCGCTGGAAGAGTCACTCTCGCTGCTGAGCGCGTTGGCGTGCAGGGCGCGTGAGCAGAAGGAGACGCTCACGATCCACAGCCAGGAGCTGAGCGCCACCTATGGCAGCGGCCACAGGCCCTGGCGCGAGTGCTTCGTC
>JAPUHK010000149.1 GCA_027297745.1 Planctomycetota bacterium
AGCCTGCGCCATACATAGGAGAGTGAAGTGTCGTCCTTCGGCCCAAGCGTGCGGGCTACGCTCTTCATCGCCTGCGCGGCTTCCCGGCCCTGCTCGTTGCGCACGTGGAGTGCGGCCAACTCGGTGCCCACGTGCATCGCGGGCACGGACCAGTCCTCGGCGACCATGGCTGCCAGCGCCTTGTTCAAGGCGCCGGCGGCTTCCTGGTCCTTGCCGTCGGCGATGGCGACCATCCCGCGTGCGTAGTCCGCCATGGCCTTGGCGTGCTTGCCGGCTTTCGTGTTCCCTGCGTGCGTCTGGAGAACCTTGGCCGCCCGCTTGATGTCGTGCTCTGATCCGCCCTGGCTCTTCTGCAAGAGCAAGTGCGCGGCGCAGAAGTGGGCGGAGGCGAAGGCTCCGTTGCGCTTCGGTGCCAGCTCGTTCATCAGCGCCTCGACGACCGCAGGGTCACTGAAGCCCAGGGCCCGCTTGAAAGAGCGGTAGACGGCGCGCTCCCGGACCAGATCGTTTTTCTTCTGGGCTTTGGCGAACAGCCGTCCGTATTGCGTGGCGACTTCGACAGGGCTTCCCCGGGCCTTGCGTTCCAGGTCCTTTAGATCCCCCGCAGAGTCGGCGGCGGCGTGCAAGGCGGCCGCAGCCACCAGCAATCCGACGAGCGTGTGTCTCATGTTCCCTCCTTAATAGGCCCCCGATTCTAGCGAGATCGTGCCGGGCTCGGAGGCGGCCGGGCCCCGGCCGCGGCCCGATGGGCTCGCGGGGCCAAGTTTCCGGGCGGTAAAGCCCGGATCGGCACAATCCGATGGGGGGTAGGGCCTCCATGTGCCCATCGAGGCGGCAATGAGCGAACGGCAAGAAGCGAAAGACTGGGTCGTGCGGGTGCAGAACGGGGACATGGAGTCCCTGCAGAGCCTCTACGACCTCTACACGCCCCTCATGTTCTCGGTTGCGCGGCGCATCCTGCGCCGTACGCAGGACGCCGAGGTGGTCGTGCAGCAGACCTGGGTCGAGGCCTACCGGAGCCTCGGTGACTACGACCCGCTCGGAAGCGTCGCGGGCTGGCTGCTGGAGATGGTGCGCACGCGCGCACTCGACCAGCGCGGCTCGTGGGACGAGGACGTTGCGCGTGAGCCCGACACGGGCGTGGACCCGCAAGAGGTCAAGCTGTGGAAGAAGGCGCTCAAGGTGCTCGAGGGTCTCGAGGGCGACGAGCGCGAGATCCTGGAGCTGGCCTACTTCGAGGGGCAGAGCGCAAGCGTGATTGCGAAGACGCTGGGACAGTCGGTCGAGTCGGTCAAGGCGTCGATGCAGTCGGGGCTGGATCGTCTGAAGGTCAGCGAAGGAACGTTGCGATGAGCGACGACAAGCGCCACCTCGAGCAGTGTGCGGCGTTGGCTCTGGGCGTGATCGAGCCCGCCGACCGCCGCGAGCTGGACGAGCATCTCGCGGCCGGATCGGTCGAGACCAGCATGGCGTTGCAGAAGTACCAGGTCGCGGTTGAGCTGCTGGCCGAGTCGGCGCCGCCCGCGCTGCCCGACAGCGGGCTCAAGGCGCTCGTGCTGAAGGCGATCGGGACGGAGCGTCTCGCGGCCCGCGCCGCGCGCAAGAAGAGGGGCCGCTTCGCCCTTCCGCCGGTAGCCGGTTGGATCGCCGCCGGTCTGTTCGCCGTCGTGGCCGTACCGGGCTGGATGCGCGAGACCGCACCGCCGACGCTGGCCGAAAGACCCGCCTCGGACCCCCTGGTGGTGTTGGGCGCGCCGAACGTCCGTGTGGCCAAGCTCACGCCGACGGGGCAGGGGGCGGCCGAGCTGTCGGCCTGGGCTTTCTTCGACCCGGACGGCGGCAACGTGGCGATCGTGTTCCACAACTACGACGTGGCGCCGGGCCGTGACTTCGAGCTGTGGGCCATCCGCGGCAACAGGCCGCAGAGCCTGGGGCTCGTGCGCGGCGACAAGCACGGCCACTCGATCATGAGCTTCGAGAACCTGGAGGATGGGATCGCGGCGTTCGCCGTGTCGCGCGAGCCGGAAGGCGGGTCCAAGGAAGGCAAGCCGACCGGTCCGATCCTCAGCCTCGCTCCGGTCGCGGGCTAGACCTCAAGCCGTGGCGAGCACATAGACCGTCGCCAACACGAGCTGGATCAGCGCGTAGACGTAGGCCAGCTTCACGAAGCCGCCGAAGGTGACCTTGAGCTCGTGCTTGTGCATGATCGTCACGGCCACGAGCGTGCTCGCCGACCCGATCGGCGTCAGGTTGCCACCGAGGTTCGCGCCGAAGACGACCGACCACCAGAGCGGCGAATCCGAGGGCGTATCCAGGTCCTGCAGGATGTTGGCCAGCATGGCTGCGAGCGGGATGTTGTCGGTCACCGAGCTGAACACGGCGGCACCCCACAGCACGGCCGCGGGGCCGCCCTGCGGACCGAGCCCGATCAGCTGCTCCATCCCGAGGCCGATCACGTGCAGCACCTGTGCCTGCTCGATCACGTGGATGAACAGGAACAGGGCGCAGAAGAAGCCGAGCAAGTCCCAGTCGAGCGCCTGGTAGAAGCGGTCGGCCACCGCCTTGTAGCGCAGCAGCATGATGCCCGCGAAGCTGAGCGCCACGTAGCCCATGCCGAGATCCCGGATGTAGGGGAGCACCGAGGTCGAGGCGATGACGCCGATGAACGCGAGCATCATCACGGCGCCGAACCAGAAGAAGGCCGGGCTCTCGATGCCGTCCCTTTCGTCGAAGCCGGCCACCAGCACGCGCGCCTCGGCGCGCTCCTGCTCGGTCCCCAGTCCGGCGATGCGGAACAGCTTCGCGCCCATCCAGATCGTCACGACGGTAGTGACCAGCACGTACGGGGCGGACTTGAGGAAGAACGCGACGAAGCTGATGCCCGCCGCGCTGCCGACCAGGATGTTCGGCACCGAGCTGATCAGGGTCAGCAAGCCTCCGATGTTGGTCAAGAGCCCCTCGATCATCAGGAAACCGAGCAGCTTGTCGTTGCGGCCGAGCTTCTCGAGCGACACCGCGGTCAGAGAGCCGACGATGATCATGGCCGTGACGTTGTTCAGCACCGCGCTGAACACGACGGTCATCACGCCGTAGGCCCACAAGAGCTTGCGCGGGTCGCCGCCCGAGGCCTTCGTGAGCCGGATCGCGATCCACGTGAACAGCCCGGACTTCGAGGTGATGTCCACGAACAGGCTGGAGCCCAGGATGATCGCGATCACCTCCCAGTTGATGGGGGGGACGTACAGCGGCAGCTCCAGCGCGTGTTCGCCGAACTGGACCACCGCGCGCTCCGGATACAGATGGAAGACCTCGGCCAGCAGCAGCCCCCCGAAGGCGAAGGCGCCGGCGATGACCGACTTCTGCGCGTGCAGCTTCTCCTCGAAGGCGAGACACAGGATCAACCCCACCAGCAGGGCGCCGAACAACACCGTCGTCCCTGCGGAGACCTCGGCGGCGGACGCTAGCAACAGTGAGTCCATAAGGCTAGATGATCAGCAGCGGCAGATGTAGCAGCTCCACTACCAGCGGATAGGCGAGACCGTGCATGGCCAGTTGGTCCTGGTCCTTGCCGTGCATCACGAGCAGATCGATTTCGTGCTCCTCGATCAGGCGGACGTACTCGCTCAGCCGGTGCCCCGTGGTGACGGCAGCCTCGATCTCGAGCGGCACCCCCGCCTCCTTCAACCCGTCGATGGAGGACTGGATGTAGTCGCGCGGCTCCTTCAAGAGCTGCTTCCCGATCGTCTCGCGCGCCAAGTCCGTGTCGATCGCCGGGATTTTCGAGATCACGTCCAGGTACTGCTCGAAGACCGCATCGTCTTCGACGTGGGCCAGCACCAGCTTGCCGCCGGGCGGCGTGACGTGCACGGCGATGTTGACGAGCCTGTGGTCACCGGTGAGGTGCTGGGTGAGCGCCATCACCTCAGGCGTGGGGTCCGCGTCCCACGCGGGATCGCGCGGGTTCAGCTCTTCCGCCCGCGGGTTGGGCAGCACGAGCACGGGGACCTGCGTCTCCTGGCTCAGGACCGCCAGGTAGTTCCCCATTGCATACGGCCAGCGCCAGGCGTCGCTGTGCAGGTTGCGGTAGGTGCAGATGAGGTCGTAGGGCTTCGCGGCGACGAGCTCGAGCATCTGTTGCACCGTGCCCAGCGCGTCGCTCGTGACGACCTGCAAGTCCAGCTCGTCGCCGGTGCCCAGCGAGCGCAGGAACGCGCGCACGCGCTCCCCGAAGGCCCCGGCCGGCCCCGCATCGAGGTCCGTGAGCAGCAGGGCCGAGCGCATCGCGACCGGCTCGTAGGTGAAGAGCGTCTTGGCCGCCGACTTGAAGGCGCTCTCGAACTGGTCGACCTTGGACACGCCCGGAAGGATAGCAAGTCCCGCTCAACGTTCCTTCAAGCGAACGACGAAGCGCAAGCCG
>JAPUHK010000015.1 GCA_027297745.1 Planctomycetota bacterium
GTGCTGCGTTTCAGGAACAGCAGCGCGAAGCAGGTGCCGAGCAGCTTGGCCTCCGGGTCGCGCCACTCGCCGCCGTCCCTTTGGTTGGCCAGCAGGTGCGCCGCGCCCGCCGCGTACCAGTCGTGGCCGCCGATGAGCTTCGCGCCCGACGCCTCGCCCGCGCGCTCGAGCGACCACAGCCAGTAGTGTTTCCAGAAGTTGTCGCCGCGCTTGCCCTTCTTCTTGCCGAAGGCGCGGGCCGCGTCCTTGTTCTTGGCGGGATCGAAGCCCTGGCCCAGCCAGCGCAAGGCACGTTTCACCTCCGGCAGCTCGCGCAGGGACGGATCGCGGATGTTCTTCTTCTGCTCGAACGCGGCGCACAGCACCAGCGCCATCGCTCCGCCGGCGGTCATGCTGCCGTAGGACTTCGCGCGCTGCTTGTCGGAGTAGCCGAAGCCGCCGTCCTCGTTCTGTGACTTGCGGAAGAACGCGCCGCACTTTGCGAAGACCTCGTCCGGCACGTCGTAGCCGTGGAGGCGCGCGCCGGCCAGCGCGAGGATCACAAGCTGGGTGTTGCTGTTGTCGCCCGCGCTCTTCTTCGCGGTGGCGCGGTAGGCGTAGGTCCACTGGCCGTTGCGGCACTGCCCGCCCGCAAGCTGCTTCACGAGCTTGTCGATCTCCGGCTTGTACTTGCGCTTGCGCTGCTCGATCAGCGCGATTATGCCGAGCGCCGCGCCGTACGAGGTGCCGTCGGGCAGCACGCGCGCAAGGTACCTGGCCGCCTTGACGCATGCCTTGTCCTCCGCCCGCACGCCGGAATGCCGCAGCGCCATCAAGCCCAGAGCCGTCTGGCCGGCGTTCGTTCCGAAAGCGCCGTTGGCCTTCTGCTCCCTGAGCAGCCAGCGCACGCCGCGCTGCACGGCTTCATCGATCTGCTCCGGGTCGGGTCCGGCTGAAGACGCGGAGGCCCCGAGCAGAAGAACCAGGATCCCGGCCGCACCGCCCTTCATCGCTTCCTATTTAACGCTGTCCGTGGTGCCGATGACACGGTTTTGTCGGTCGATCGGCGAAAGGCGCGAAGTGCGGGGAGTGGGTGTCGCGAAGGCGCCTGAAGACAGTGCACACGATGTCTGGAACGGTCGTCGGGCGCGCTTAGTATCCGCGCTTCAGGAGTGGCATGAACCTCTCGTTGGATTCGCAGCTCTACTCCTGCTGGGTGGGGGCTCAGCTGCCGGTTTTTCTGGCCTACGCCTGCAGGAAGGAGGACGTCGATGCTTGCGTCGTCGACTACGGCCGCGGCGTGCCCTTTCACGCCGTGAAGATGATGGCGGCGCGCAAGGTGCTGCCCGGGCGGCGCCACATCAAGGTGGCTACCGCCGCGTACATCGTGCCGGGTCCTCCCGGGAGTCCGCGGCGCGTGTGCCTCGACCTCGTGTCGCGCAAGAGCATCAACATCTACACGGTGCGCGCCAACGACTCACGCTCGGTGCGGGCGCAGCTGCGTGCGCACGGGCTGCGGCGGCTGTTCGACTGGCTGCGCAGCTGCTCCGTCCGCTCGGTATTTTGGCAGGCGCACGACCATTGGGCTGATCTGATCTACGACATCCGCAACCGCACCCTCACCTTCTCCGAGCGGAAGTAGCCCGGAGTCGCGCCTTCCCGGCGTCCGCACTACCGCCTCGCGGTCGTACCCGTCACCGGACATCGAAGTAACAGTTACCACATGTAACAGCCGCAAGCGCAGTTACGCGCGTGACTTCGGCATGTCGGGTGCGGCATCGGTGTCCGCAACCGTGGATAACCGGCCGTGCAGCACCATGCGGCACGCGTGCCGCACGTGAAGTGTCGGAAGGGCATGCACGGCCGCGAGTTGCGGCTGTTACAACCGGTAACTGTTACTTGCGCTAGGTTGGGCGCGTGAGGTGCAGCGCGCTCCTGCTTCTACTCGCCGCCTGCGGAGGGGCGCCCGCGCCCGAGGTGCCGACGGCCGAGACCACGGGCGCGCTCCGGTTCCGGCTGCTCAGCTACAACACGTGGGGGCTGCCGATCGCGAGCCTGGACCTGGAGGAGCGGTTCCGAAAGCTGCCCAAGGTGCTGCGCGAATTGGAGCCCGACGTGGTCGTCCTCCAGGAAGTGTGGGTTCCGAGGCTGCGGAAGGAGCTCATCGCCGCGATGGGGGAGGAGTTTCACGCCACAGAGAGCCCGGGCAGCGGCCTCCTCACGCTCTCCCGCTACCCGATCGCGAGCGAGGAGTTCGTGCGTTTTCCGAAGCACGAGGACCTACCGCTCACAGAGTGGATCGCCGGCAAGGGAATCCTGACCGCGGTGCTGCGCACGCCGCGGGGCGAGATTCGCGTCCTCAACACGCACCTCTCCATCGGCCGCAACACGAGCCGCGTGCGGGACGCGCAGGCCGCGTTCCTGCTCGAGCAGATCGAGGGCGAACGCGCAACGCCGCTCATCCTCGCCGCCGACTTGAACACGCCGCCCGTATGGGGCGGGAAGCTAACCAGCCGCTACACGCGGTTTGTGGATGCCGGCTTCGTCGACGTGAAGCCGCCCGCTCGTCTCGAAGACGGTTCGTGGGACGACGGACCGCCGACGCGAGTCGGCTATCCGCGCAACAACCCCATCTTCCCCAGCACGTGGCGTCCCGACCACGTCCTCTATCGATCCGCGGGGCGCCTGCGCCATCTGCGGCACGAGATCACGTTGAATACCCCGGAGACGGCGCTGTCCGACCACAACCTGATCCTGGTCGACTTCGAGCTCCGCTAATCAGCGAAGAACCTGTTGGTCCAGCGGGCCACGCTCCAAGCGACCCCGTCCCGGATCCGCTCGAGTCGGCTTTGGGGTTTCGGGATGGCCGCAGACCGCCATACGTGACCGGACGTTCCACCTCGATCCCAGTACCGGATGACGCGAAAAGCCACGTTGGAAGCCGGTACGTCGTGATAGCTGCGGACCCACTCGGCTTCCCCCGCCGCGATCCTCATGGTGCCGAGCGTCGTCCAATGACCGTTTTGCTCCCGATCGCGCCATTCCGGGTCGGACGAGACTTGCAGCTCGACGCGGCCTTGTCCTTCGGCGGTGAAATGCAAGGTAAGCCGAAACGTGCCGGCCCTGACGTCGAGCACGCCACGCTCGACCCTCCAGCGCTTGAACATAGAGTCGCTCTGCGCCTCCATTGTCGCAACTCCCGTGGGCGCCCAGGCATCCAGAACGCCGAGCGCCAGCGCGCAGGTCAGAAGAACGCCGGCGAAGACCCCAGCGGTGGCGCGCAACATGCCGTCATCGTACGACGTCTTGCCGCGTGTGCCTGCGGCAGCCGTGCCGCAGGCCGGTTCTCCAACCGCTTCTTGGAAGTCGGTTGCGCCGCCCAAGAGCCAAACTGTTTTGGTGGTTGGCCGGGGTAACCGTTCCCTGGACTCGGTGGTGGGCGTGTGCCATCATCGCGCCTCGCGTGGGGCAGAGCTGACATGGGCATTCCCGTACACGACGTGTTGATCGTCGGCGGCGGAGGCGCAGGCCTCCGGGCCGCGATCGCCATCGGCGAGGAGTTCCCGGATCTCAGCATCGGCGTGGTGTCGAAGGTCTACCCGATGCGCAGCCACACCGTCTCCGCGGAAGGCGGCGCGGCCGGCGTCATCAAGCCGAACGACTCGCTCGACGACCACTGCTACGACACCATCTCCGGAGCGGATTGGCTGGCGGACCAGGACGCAGTCGAAGCGTTCGTCAATGAAGCGCCGAAAGAGCTGATCCAGCTCGAGCACTGGGGCTGTCCGTGGAGCCGTGAGCCGGACGGCTCGGTCGCGGTCCGGCCCTTCGGCGGCATGAAGATCCGGCGAACGTGGTTCGCCGCCGACAAGACCGGGTTCCACATGCTGCACGCGCTCTTCCAGACGTCGCTCAGGTACAAGCCCGTCGTCCGCTACGACGAGTTCTTCGTGACGAAGCTGCTCGTGAACGACGGCCGCTGCCAGGGGGTCACCGCCATCGAGATACGCACCGGCGAGGTCCACGCGATCGGCGGCAAGTCGGTGATCCTCTGCACCGGCGGCGCGGGTCGCATCTTCCCCTTCACCACCAACGCGGCCATCAAGAACGGAGACGGGATGGCCCTGGCCTACCGTGCCGGTGTGCCGCTGAAGGACATGGAGTTCGTCCAGTACCACCCGACGGGCCTGCCGGGTACGGGCATCCTGATTACCGAGGCCGCGCGCGGCGAGGGCGGGGTCCTGCTGAACAAAGATGGGTACCGCTACCTGCAGGATTACGAGCTGGGAGAGGCGCTCCCCCTCGACAGCCCCGATCATCCCCGGCTGCGCGCTATGGAGCTGGGACCGCGCGATCGCCTGAGCCAGGCGTTCGTGAAGGAGCAGGAAAGGGGAAGGACGATTCAGGGCAAGTACGGCGACTACGTCCACCTCGACCTGCGCCACCTCGGCCAAAAGAAGATCGACAAGCAGATCCCGTTCGTGCGCGATACCGCCAAGAACTACATAGGGATCGATCCTGTCTACGAGCCGATTCCCGTCCGTCCGGTCGTGCATTACATGATGGGCGGCGTCGACACGGACATCGACGGCGCGACTAGCCTGCCCGGGCTCTTCGCCGCGGGCGAGTGCGCCTGCGTGAGCATCAACGGCGCCAACCGGCTCGGCTCCAACTCCTTGACGGAGCTGCTCGTGTTCGGCCGCCGGGCGGCGCGCGTCGCAGCAGGGTTCGCGATCGAGAACCCGGCCGTGGACGAGGACGCGATCCGAAAGCAGGCCGCCGAGGAGGAGGAGCGCATCCGGAGCTGCTTCCTCGAGCGGACCGGGGGCAGCGAGACGATCGCCGACATCCGCACGGACCTGAACACCACCCTCGACAAGGGGGCCGGGATCTACCGGAACGAGGGCGCCCTGAAAGAGACCTGCGCCACGGTGCTCGAGCTCAAGAAACGCTTCGGTGAAATCCAGCTCACCGACCGGACGCGTACCTTCAACACCGAGCTCCAGAACGCGCTGGAGCTGGAGTTCATGCTCGATGCCGGAGAGGCGCTCGCGTTCTCCGCCGTCGCGCGCACCGAGTCGCGTGGCTCGCACCAGCGCACCGACCACCCGGAACGGAACGACGAAGACTTCCTCAAGCACTCGCTGGCCTATCGAACCGACGGGGAGCCGCGGATCGACTACAAGGACGTGGTCATCACCCGTTGGCCACCCGGAGAACGCGTCTATGGCAAGCGCTAGCGCCGCAACCCAGGTGTTGGAGGTCTTCCGGTATTCGCCGGAGCAAGACCCGGAGCCGCACTTCCAGAGCTACGAGGTCCCCTTCCACGACGACTGGGTCGTGCTCGACGCGCTCAACCACATCAAGGACCGGATGGACTGGTCGTTGACCCACCGCTGGTCTTGCCGGATGGGCGTGTGCGGGAGCTGCGGCATGATGGTGAACGGCGAGGCCAAGCTCACCTGCGCCGCGTTCCTGCGCGACTATTACCCGAAGCCGATCCGCGTCGAGCCGCTCACCGGCTTTCCGGTTCTCCGCGACCTCGTGATCAACATGGACGACTTCATGGAGAAGCTGGTCCAAGTGAAGTCGTGGCTCATTCCGAAGGAGCCGCGGGAGCTCAGTCAGGGGGAATACCGGCAGTCCCCCGCCGAGCTCGCCCGCTACAAGCAGTTCAGCATGTGCATCAACTGCATGCTTTGCTACGCCGCCTGCCCCGTCTACGCGCTGCACACCGACTTCATCGGTCCCGCGGCCATCGCGCTCGCCCAGCGCTACAACCTCGACTCGCGCGACGCGGGGGAGCAGCAGCGCGCCGAGGCGATCCAGGCCGACGAGGGGGTCTGGGAGTGCACCTTCGTAGGCGAGTGCAGCAAGGTCTGCCCCAAGGACGTCGATCCCGCCGGAGCGATCCAGCAGGCGAAGATGGCCGGTGCGATCGACTGGTACAAGGCGCTCCTGCCCCGGGGGAAGGGCTGATGCGGGAAGGCTATCGGCGCCCGATCCCGGCCACCTGGTGGCTGCAGAAGCGCTCGTATTCCTTGTTCATGCTGCGGGAGTTCACCAGCGTCTTCGTGGGCGGCTACGCGTTCTTCCTGCTCGTGCTCGTGTCGCGCGCGCAAGACCCGGCCTCGTTCGCGTCGTTTTACGAGGCGCTGATGAGTCCACTGAGCATCGTGCTGCACGTGCTGGCGTTGGCGATGGTGCTCTACCACACCGTGACCTGGCTGAATCTCACGCCCAAGGTGGTCATCGTCTGGCGCGGCGAGCAGAAGCTCGCCCCGTTCGTCATCGCGGGCGCCCACTACCTGCTCTGGCTCGTCACTTCCGGCGCGGTCGTCTGGCTCGTTCTGAGTTGAGGGAATGGCCAAGTCAAACGAGCCCTTCGCCTGGTCGCTCTTCGCGGGCGGCGGGATGGCGTCCGCGATCCTCGGGCCGATCACCATCGTGCTGACCGGAATCGCGGTTCCGGCCGGCTGGCTCTCGCAGGAGAAGCTCTTCGACCTGGTCCACCACCCGCTGGCACGCGTCTACCTGTTTGCGCTCATCTCGCTGTCGCTCTTCCACTGGGCGCACCGGTTCCGGTTCACGCTGGCTGACATCGGGCTTCAGCGGATCGCCGGCATCCTGGCGGTGCTGTTCTACGGCACGGCGATCGCCGGCACCGTGTTCGGCGGCTGGCTGCTCCTGAGCCTGTGAGCCTGCGGCGCGGGTTTGCCCTTACGATCTGGTCATGAAGCGGGGCACGCTCCTGCT